>NZ_JBEYYI010000039.1:0-70712 GCF_040645495.1 Nocardia sp. NPDC046763
AGGCGGCAAAAGGTCGACACCGCTAGTTTCACCCTCCAGTTGTGCACGAAATTCGGCACTAGCGGGCGTCCGCGCGGCGCTCAGATCGGCACGGCCGGTTGATCTTCGGCGTGCCGCGCTGGCCGGTTCGGTCAGCGCGGTATGCGGCAGAATAGTGCGGTCCCTGCCATGCCGTGCCGACAGCGCTGAAGTCGCGGGGGGTACTGCAACGGCACTCGGTGGTCAGATGAGTGGGTGGCACCGCATGCGGTAGTGGCTGAGGCGGGCTTGGTGCTGGCGGCGTCGCCCCCGTCGCGACCAGGGCCAGGTGTGGTCGGAGGTGTAGTTCGAAGTGAGTATGAGTGCTAACAGCAGGCGGCGGACCTCCGGTAATGGTCCTCGTGACTGTCGGTGAGTCCCCTTTTGCTGCAATGATTTTCGATGCCGCGAGCCGGACAGGCAAACATCGACCGGGTGATGCGGGCATACCGGGCCCGAAAGGTATGGACCCTGGTAGTGATCGAGCCCCGCCTCGCTCTCAGCCTGCTGAGACGCATCCTCGGCATGGCGGCGCGACCCGCCGGGGAGGCCGAATCCACCAACCTGCAACGGTGCGGGCCGAAGTACAGGTAGTAGGCGACCTCGAACTTGCCTTTGCTGTTGGGGCTCAGCGCGCGCCGTCGCTCACCCCGTCGAAGCCCCGCACCGCGCCGGCCGCGCTCGTATCGCTGTCCGGCTATCGACAATCTCGAAAAGCATCTCGGCGGCACTACCCTTGTGGCAGCGCGAGATCGTCTAACATTCGCCACTATCAACGGCATACACGCATACGAGGGAACGTGAGAACCGACGCGAGACGGGCCACTCCGGCAGATAGCGATCTAGACCCCGGATTCTTCGACGCCGACGCCCAGCAGTCCGCGGCCTGGCTCGCGTGGAGCGACCCAGCTGCGATCGATGCCCGCATCGAGAGGTTGTTCACTGAGACGCTGCCCCGGCTGGAAGCGGTACGGGGCAGCGAGGGCCGCCCATCGCTCGATGACCGATTCAGCGCCGCCGCGTTCGACAGGATCGTTTCCCTGATCGATGCCGCTGCACGTGGCGAGGATGGACGGTATGCGCCCGAAAACGATTATCTCGCGGACCAATTCATCACCTATATCGGCGAGTGGATGGTGCGACGCGTCGAGGGTGTCTGGTTCAACTCACCTGAGAACGGTGCGCCGATCTTCGACCAGTACGGTCCTGCGGTTGGCTACCGATGGTCGCAGGAGTCGACGAACGACCTTCTGGTGTTGCTGTTCATGATGGCCGTGGACAGCGACGACAGCCCGTATGCGTACTTCGTGGACCTACTGTGCGAGCGCGGACTGGTGTTCGCGGAAGAGCGGGGTAGGCCGGATCTGAAAGCGGAGATCTTGGCGTGATCACGCTCGGGCGTGGATCCGGAGGACCAGCCCGACGCAGCAGTGGGTGGCTTCAGGGGACCGCAGCCAGGCGAGCCATCCGATTATCGAGCTGGACTCGAGTTGGGTTGGGCCCGAACGGTGATCGTCCTCGCCCCGCCGTAGAGTCGGCGCGGGGCGAGGCCGACTGTGGAGTGAGGAACCCGCTGGGAAGGGCGGGAGCACCGATCACCGGTAGGTCGTGTCGGCAGCTCTCGCGCGGTGGTTTCGCTGGAACTATCCGGTGGCCCGGTGTCGCGCGGTAGCGGGTAAGTGCCGAGGTAGCCGAGTAGGAGCCCAGCGTCACCTTCTGACAGTGTGTCCGGTGTGGCGTCGAATCCTTCCTCGTTGCCGTTGGGATCGTCGATTGGGCGCAGAGACTCTTGGCATTTCATCCTCGATGATCGCAAGCTCGGCCGACGGCCGACCGGGCGGAGACCTCAGTGTGGATGTCGTAGACACGCTCATCGGCATGAGCGCGCACTGACGACATCCGGTCGGCCGGCTCAGGTGGCCCCTGCCCGTTGATCTTCCACATACCCGCGCTGGCCGGTTCGGTCAGCGCGGTATGCGGCAGATGAGTGCGTTCCCGTACGGTGGATCACTCGATCGCTACGAAGCAGTGGAATCTGTTCAGAGGATCGCCCACGGGGGAGAGGCTCTCTGGCGGAAAGCCATTCTTGCGGTACTCCTCTGACATCGGCCCGGTTTCCGATGCCGGTATGCGCGGCCACGATGCCGCCGGCGACGGCGGCGGTGGTGTCCGCGTCACCGCCTGCTTGGATGCAGGCGGTGATGGCGGCGGGGTAGTCGTGCAGGTAGGTGGCCGCAACCCAGAGGGTGAAAGGAACTGTGTCTTGGGCGCTGACGCGGGCACCGTTCCCGAGCTCGTAGGCGGCCTCGGCGACCGTGTGGCCCAGCAGTTCCCGGGCTCGGCGGATACCCGCGGTGGTGTGTCCGTCGATCAGGTACGGGTCGACTGCGGCGAGCAGTTCTGCTGGTGTGCAGCCCGTTTCACGAGTGGCCGCGGCGTGGCTGGCCGCGACGGCCACGGCCATGGCGCCCAGGATCGCCTCGGGATGGCGGTGAGTGATCTCGGCCGAGAAGGCCGCTTGAGTGGCGGCCTGGTCCGGGTTGCCGGCAAAATGGGCTCCGAGTGGGGCAACGCATGGCCGCACCGTTGCCCCAGGAACCAAGTCCGTCGAATGCGGCCGCAGCCGCTTCGCCCCAGCGACGCCCGTCACGGATCTGATGCAGCACAACGACTGTGCCAGCACCGTAACCACGGTAGGGCTCACAACGGTCGGCGAACGCGGTCGCGAGTGCGTCGCGATCGATGCCGCCACGGGTGCGGATCTCTGTGTGCACCGAGCAAGCCATCTCGGTGTCGTCGGTCCAGGGCCACGGTCCAACGGGTGGCCGTCCGGCGAGAAGGTCGGGAATCGAGCTGCCGGGCACGAAGAACTGGGCGCCGAGTGCGTCCCCCACAGACAGACCGTCGAGGCTGTCACGAGCGATATCGGATAGATGCGGCATACCCGGGCCATACTGCCAACCGTGATCGGCATCTGCAACCGGCCGACAACCCATCACCTGCCAGCACATGCTCAATTCGGTGCGGGCTCAGGCGGTCATCGCAACACCTCTTCGAGTGCTTCTGATGGTGTGCGGAATCCGAGGGTTTGTCGAGGGCGTCCGTTGAGCTCGTCAGCGATCGCGTCGAGGTCGGCTTGGCTGTAGGTGCGCAAATCCAGGTGACGGGGAAGGTATTGGCGCAGAAGACCATTCGTGTTTTCGTTGCTGCCGCGCTGCCACGGACTCTTTCGGATCGCAGAAATAGACCGGGACAGTCGAACAACTGCTGCAGCTCGGTCCGGGTCAGTGCTCGCCGCTGCGGACGTCCCTCTGCGTCCAGAACGTGTCTTGCACTGTTCCATTCGTAGCTGATCTGAACCGGATGAGACCCGAATCGTCTCTCGCACTCAGCATCCCAGCCATAGACCGGCTCGCGGACGTAGGCGAGAAATCCGCGAACTGCCAGCTGATAGGCGCGCACGGTCGATTGCGCGGCGCCGCGCACCGCCCGCAAATCGGTCGACTACTCGTCCAATTGCTGTGGCGTCCAATGCCACGGGAACTCACCGGAGTGCTGCTGAAACCGTCGCAGCAGGTCCAGTCGCGCATCGACCGTGCCGAACGCCAGATTCCGGCTCAGCTGCTGCTGCCGCCATCCCTCCAGCATCGCCTCGAACACTTGCGCTCCGGCTGTAGCAGAGGTACCCCGCGGCCACGACTCGATGCGCCGCCCCAGCAACCTCGAACTTCCGCGTTCCCGCCACCGATTACCTCAACATCTGCCGAAGGATTCGTTCATCAGATGATATGAATGCGACGAAGCTGCCGGTTGCGAAATCGAGAAGGTCGCTACTCGCTACTTCGAAGAAGCCCGCACCAGGCCAACTACGAGCAGCTCAGCACCCAAATCCGTTGATCACCAGGATCATTCATTGGATGAAATATGCGAGCTTCCACAGATAATGCGTCATTGTCTGCGGCAACTCCTTACCGAGACTTTTCACGGAATTGGGCTGGCGAAGCCAGCCACCGACAAGAAACCGGCTGCCGCACACGGCATCTCGGAATAGAAAGCGCGCTGCGGGAGCTGAGCGCGACTTTTGTCGCCACTGGCCCTCCGGGCCGATCCCTAATGCGCTCCCGCGACCCGCGCCTCTCGACACCACCTTCGTGAACCACGGGAACTCACTCGTTCCGCCGGTCCACAACCCGCTCGGTCAAGCTCGACCGAGGCCGGAAAGTGCCGGTTACTGTTGTGCCGCATGGGTTCTGAACTGAACGAGTATGTCGCCGGACTGCCTCGCAAGCGCATGGGTGCGGGTGCGCTGTTCGTCGACGAGCTGGATCGGGTGCTGCTGGTCGAACCGACCTACAAGCCGTACTGGGAGGTGCCCGGCGGGGTCGTCGAGGCCGGTGAATCGCCCTACCGTGCGGCCGTGCGGGAGATTCGCGAGGAGCTGGGGCTGAGTCTGCCGGTCGGGCGGCTGCTGGCGGTCGACTGGGTGCCCGCCGGCCTGTATCCCGACGACGGGGTGATGATGGTGTACGACGGCGGGCTGCTGCCCGCCGAGCAGGTCGCCGCGATAACCCTTCCGGCGGCCGAACTTCGGAGCTGGGCGTGGTGTGACAGCGAGGCGGCGACGCGACTGCTGCCCGCGGTGCTGGCCCGGCGCGTGGCAGGAGCGCACTGGGCCAGAACGGCGGGGATCACGGTCTATCTGGAGGATGGCTTCGAGATCGGTTGACGCGCAATCAGAACGCGGCCAGGCAGGCCCGGGCGACCTCGACGTCCTGGTCGGCGGTGCCGCCGGACACGCCGACCGCCCCGATGACGTGTCCCGCGGCGTCGGTGATGGGCAACCCGCCGCCGAAGGACATCAGCCCGGTGCGACTGTGCTGTTCCTGGATCTCGCTGAAATCCCGGTGGCGCACCGGGCGCTGGTCCGGCTGGTCTTTCTGGAGCCCCGCGTGCGCGGGTTGTTCGTGAACTGGGAGCAGGTCGCCGCCGAGGTCGTCGACCGTCTGCGCATGGCCGCCGCCCGCATGCCCGGAGATCCGCGACTGACGCAGCTGGTGGGGGAGTTGTCGGTGCACGACGCCGATTTCCGGCGGTGGTGGGCCGGGCACGGAGTGCGGACCATGGCCGGTGGGCGCAAGCGGCTACGCCAACCGACGGTCGGTGCGCTGGAGCTGGATTGGCAAGTGCTGCAGGTACTTACAGCCTCGGAGCAGACGCTGGTCACGTACACGGCCCTGGAGGGCTCGCCCAGTCACGAGGCGCTGCGCATCCTGGGCTCCTGGAACGCCGCCGCTCCGGTGCTGTGCCCCGAACCGATCGAGACCGGACCATAACCTGGAGCAATATCTACTACGTCCCGTCGTTTTCGGCTTAGGATGTTTCCAAGGGGGCATCTGCGAAACTCGAAGAGGAGTGCAGCGCATGCGAGCAATCACCCGAATCCTGAACTACGTCAAGGCGATGCGGCGGGCCCGCCGTAATCGGACAGATCTCGTCGGCTGGCTCATCCGGCGGCCGCAGCTCCTGGTCAGCACCATGATCCAGGAGACGATGCTGCTGCTCTCCAACCGGGTCGACCCGCACCTGAAGGACCTGGCCGAGCTCAAGGCCGCCGCTCTGGTGAACTGCCAGTTCTGCCTCGACATCGGTTCGACGTTGGCCCACTACGGCGGACTCACCGAAGCGCAGGTCACCGAGCTGCCGAAGTATCGGGACAGCGACGCGTACAGCGATCTGGAGAAGCTCGTCCTGTCCTACGCCGAGGCCATGACTCTCACACCGACCACGCTCGATCTGAGTGAGATTCGCGGCCAGCTGCTGACCCACGTGAGCAAGGCCCAGCTCGCCGAACTGGCCGCGGCCATCGGGTGGGAGAACCAGCGTGCCCGCGTCAACCAGGCGCTCGGCGTGCGCCCGGCCGGTATGGCCGAAGGCATGACCTGTGCGCTACCCGAACCCCGCCAGGTCGGCTGACATCTTCAGGTTCACACCTTTTCCATTCGCGCAGCAATGAATTCGGCGCGGTCGTACCGTCATATCCGGTGTCCATGTACTGACCACTCGGAGCAACCATGACCTCGACCGCACCCGTCACCTCCGGAACCGTCGCCGTGCCGGACGGCACCATCTACTACGAAGTCCGCGGCAGCGGCCCACTGATCGCCCTGATCGGCGCGCCGATGGATTCCGGACCGTTCGGCGCGCTGGCCGAACTGCTCGCCCCCGACTACACCGTGCTGTGCAGCGACCCGCGGGGCCACGGCCGAAGCCCGGTCGACGACACCGACAAGGACTCGACGCCGGAACTGCGTGCCGACGACCTGGCCCGCGTGATCACCCATGTCGACCTGGGCCCGGCCACCGTGCTCGGGTCCAGCGGCGGGGCCATAACCGGTCTCGCGCTGGCCATCGCCCGGCCCGATCTCGTCCCGACCCTCATTGCACACGAGCCGCCGCTGCGCGAATTGCTGCCCAATCGCGACGAGCTGCGTGCTCGGACCGATGAGGTCCAGACCGTCTACGAGTCCGGCGATGTGCTCGGCGCGGTCCGCAAGTTCTTCGCCATGACCGGCCTGTTCATGCCCGAGGAAGTGCTGCAGCAGATGTTCGGCGGCGAGCGGGATCCGCAGTCGATCGCCTCCGACGATTTCTTCTACCGCCACGAGCTGCACACCACCTCCGGCTGGCAGCCCTCCCTCGACGCCCTCCGCGCCACCCCGACGAAGATCATCATCGGTATCGGCGACGAATCCGCCGACAAGTTCTGCGACCACACCTCCCGCGCGCTCGGCACCGAGCTCGGCCTCGAGCCGACACTCTTCCCCGGCGGCCACGGCGGTTTCATGGAACAGCCCGACGCCTTCGCCAAGCGCCTGCGGGAAGTCCTGCACGACAGCTGACCGATTTTGTCGACGACCATGCATGGGCGGCGGCGCCTCCCGGGTTTTGCCTGCGGCAATGCATGGTTGCCGGTAAACGCGTGGATTAGGCTGAGGACACACTGATCCGAGGGCGCGGAGGTGTGGACTATGAGGATTCGAATGGTTCGGGGTGTGGGATTCGGGGTGGTGGGGCTCGCGATATTCGCGGGCGCCGTGGCGGTCCCGCCGGCGGCTCGAGCCGACGGACAGCGCTACGTGTGTGATCAGGTGCAGGTGACGATGGACGGGCACGGGCTCGGGACCGGGAATTGCGTATCCGCGGGCGGCGGAGCACCTGCCATGGGATTGATCACCGGCGCTTTCGATATCACGAGGCGCTCGGACAACTACACGGTGCATTGTTCCGACAATGGCGGCATGGCGACCGGGGAATCATGGCTCCCGGGTGAAGTGAACGGGGGCGCGACACAATGCGCTCCGACTTCCTGACACGGATTCAGTCGGGACGAATTGCCCAGCGCGCGTAGGTGTTTTCGGGATTCACGGTGATGATGTCGGCGATCTGCACGATATCGTCGGGTATCAGGCCGCCGAAATGCGCGAGGCTGGGGACGATCACCGCATCGGCCTCGAGGCGGGAGATCAGCGTGCGTACGCGCACGAACGGGCGATCGGTCTCGGGGCCGAAGACCAGGGTCTTGCACAGGTCGTAGCCGAGCCGGCGAGCCAGATGCTGGATCTGAGCCTCGTCCCACTGTTGCTGTGCCCCCGACACATCGTGCCGGAGGAATCCGATCGCTGATGGTTGTGGCCGCATCTCGCCGCTCTCTTGAACTGATCCGCTGGGCGCCGGTGTCAACGCTACGGCTAACCTGCGCCGCACATAGGGTGATCCGCCGAGAAACTGCTCGTCGCAAACGTGTCGCGATCGGAGTGTCCGCGCCGGCGCCGCCGCGTCTACCGCCGAAAATCCTTGGTATGCAATGCATTACCTAATTTCGGTGAGCCTCTCTTTGCTGGCGGGCAACCCTCTCGAGCATTACCGTTCCCCTCGTGAGGGACGATTTCGAGGGTTCGGTGGCGGTCGCGCAGGCGACCGAACCACATGCGGTGGGATTGGCGACGCGCCTGAATTGGCTGCGCGCCGGCGTATTGGGAGCCAACGATGGAATCGTCTCCGTAGCAGGCATTGTGGTCGGGGTGGCGGCGGCCACCAGCAACAGCGCCGCGATCGTCACCGCGGGCGTGGCCGGACTCGCGGCCGGCGCGGTCTCGATGGCCTTGGGCGAGTATGTCTCGGTGAGCACCCAGCGCGACAGCGAGCGCGCGCTACTCGAAACCGAGCGACGCGAATTGGCCGAGCAGCCGGAGGCCGAATTGGCCGAGCTCGCGGCCATCTATCAGGCGAAGGGCCTCTCGGCGGCCACGGCTCAGGCTGTGGCGGAAGAACTCACGGCCCGGGACGCGTTCACCGCGCACGCGGAGGCCGAGCTCGGCATCGACCCGGACGAGCTGACCAATCCGCTGCACGCCGCACTGTCCTCGGCGCTGTCGTTCACGCTGGGCGCGCTGCTGCCCCTGCTGGCGATCCTGACGCCGCAGGCGATCCGGGTGCCACTCACCATGGCGGCGGTACTCGCCGCACTGGCCCTGACCGGGGCTGTGGGCGCCCGGCTCGGCCAGGCGCCGGTGGCGCGAGCGACCGTGCGGGTGCTCGCGGGCGGCGCGCTCGCCATGATCACCACCTATGTGATCGGACACCTGGTCGGCGTCGCGATCTGATCGGGAATCGCTGCGGCCGACCAGGTCTCACGCGATCGGGGTGGGCGAGTCCCCGGCCAGCAGGAGTTGCGGGACCTGCGTGAACGTCCATCCGGTGCCGGTGCGGGTGAAGACATAGACGAGGTCGAAGCGATCGTCGGGCCAGGATTTGGGCGGTGCGGGAGCAATGCCGCCGAGCTGAGCGATGATCGCGCCGATGTTCTCGTGCTGCCAGCTGATCAGCGCCGGTCCGGTCGCACCGGCCAGCGCCGAGACCAGCTGCGCCTCCTGCCCTTTCGGGAAGCGGCCGTCGATCCGCACGTTGAGCGCGGCGGCCAGCGGCGTCACGGTCTGCTGCGGCCGCTTACTGCCGTGGCTGCCCGGATCGGAGGCGAAAATCGTTGCGGGCCTGGCAAGTCCGGGACGGAGGGCGGAGGGAGAGCCATCGGCACCGCGCGGATCGAACAGCCCGACCAGCGCACCCGCGCGCGCCCAGCCGCGCACGGTCAGCGATTCCTCGTCATGCTCGCCATCCTCGGTGATCCCATACGGCTTTCCCGAACCTGTCGGCTTCTCCGCGTGCCGGATGATCATGACCGCGTCCGGCAGCGCCCCGGCGGCGGGCGGCGGCCCGGCCGGGCCCGTCGTCTCGACCGGCTTGTCATGCTTCTTGCCGCCGCCGCATCCGGTCAGCGCCCCCAGCGCGGCCGCCGAGCCCAGTGCCAACAATGACCGTCGCCCCAGCTGCGCATCCACAACACCCGAACCTACCGACCGCTTCGGTGACGCCGCGCGCTGGCCATAGCGAAAACAGTTGGCGAGGCTGACCCGGCGCCAGGAATCTGGCTTGATTCAGCCAATAGTGTTCCGACAAAAATGGAATATTAATGCCAGAAAATGCGCTATCGTGAAGGTTATGAGCAGCACAAAGCCGCGGCGCCTGACGCCGAAGGGGGAGCAGACGCGGCAACGGATCGTGATGGCGGCAGCCCAGTTGATGTTCGAGCAGGGTGTCGCCGCGACCACCGTCGAGGGCGTACGCGATGCCGCCGGGGTGAGCAACTCGCAGGTCTACCACTACTTCACCGACAAGAACGCGCTGATCCGCGCGGTGATCGCCTATCAGAGCGACACCGTCGTCGGCGGGCAGGAACCCATGTTCACCCGCCTGGACACGATCGAAGGCTTCCGGGCCTGGCGCGATTTCCTCGTCGCGCACCAGCGCCGGATGCACTGCCGGGGCGGCTGCCCCCTGGGGTCCCTGGGTAGCGAACTGGCCGAGATCAATCCCACCGCCCGCGCCGATGTCGCCACCGCGTTCCGCCGCTGGGAATCCGGGGTTCGGTCCGGGCTGCGATCAATGGCCGAGTCCGGTCGCCTCGACCCCGCCGCCGACCCGGACAAACTTGCCACCACCACCCTGGCCGCACTGCAGGGGGCGCTGCTGCTGACCCAGCTGCAACGCGACACCGCGCCGCTGGAAATCGCCCTGGACACGATGATCGACCACATCGCGTCCCGCACCCGGTCCGCACCGGACAGCGCCTTCGTCTCCTGACCGCGCTTCCGTGTGGTGACTCCCGCTCGAGCTGGTTCGGCCGGTGGATGGCGATATCAGGAAAATGGAATTGATATTCCAATTTCTTCTCGGTAGGACTGGAGGAGCGAATCCATTTTCGCCGAGCACCGGGCCGCGTGGGTCGGGTGCTTGCCTCCTCGCTTCCACTGCATGGAAAGGGACGGATGTGACCAGCACGAACACCACCATCGCCCAGCGCGTCGAGCTCATGCACCAGTCCATGGCCGACCAGATCCCCGAGATCGCCTTGGCCGCCTTCGGCGCCGAGCAGGCCGGCCTCGCCGGCGACGGGATCCCAGAGGGCGTCGCGCAGGCGGGAACTGCGATTCCGGACGCCGACCTCCTCGACGTGCACGGCAACCCCACCAGCCTGTACGCGGCCCTCGCCGGGAAGCCGGCGGTCCTCGTCATCTACCGCGGCGCCTGGTGCCCCTACTGCAACCTGGCTCTACGGGCATACCAAGAGCAGCTGGCGCCGGCCCTGATCGAGCGCGGCATCGGTTTGATCGCGCTCAGTCCGCAGAAGCCCGACGGCTCGCTGACCATGGCGGAGAAGAACGATCTGACCTTCACCGTGCTCTCCGATCCCGGGAACCAGATCGCCCGGGCACTCGGCGTCCTCACCGCACCCACCGACCAGGTCCGCGAAGCCCAGCGAAGCCTGGGCCTCGATCTGCCAACGCTCAACGCCGACAACGGATACGGCCTGCCGATGCCGACCGTGCTGGTTATCGACAGCGACAAAACGATCCGCTGGATCGATGTCCACCCCAACTACGCCACCCGCACCGAAACCACCGATATCCTCACCGCACTCGGCCTTCTCGACTGACCACCGGCGCCCCCGAGCCGACAGGGAAAAGGCTGAGGCTCGGCTCGAACGAGCGCTGCCCACCCGCCAGCGCCGGTCTCGCGGGATGCTCAGGTTCGGCGAACAATCCCCGGCCAGATCACCAAAAGGTAGCTGCTGTCGGGATTGGTATCCGTTCGGTCTCGGGGTGGGCTGTTTGTTCATGCGTCGGGCTACGGTGATCTTCCCATTTGAGCCGTATTCGATCGCAAGGATTCGAGAATGAGCTCGGAGGGTGCTCACGGTTTGCTGTACGGCGGTCGGTGTCGGATACAAGGACCGGGCGTAGTGGTCTTGGGGTTGTTTTGTCGGCGGTAGGGCTGCCGGTGAGCTCGGCGGGTCTGGTGGCAGCCCGAATTCCGAAAGGGGTAGGGTCGTGATGATTCTCGATGATGTTGTTGTGCAACAGGTTTCGTTGCCGGCCGAATCGCTGCTGGACGATTATGGTGCCTGGGTGGCCGGACATTCCGCTGCGCTGGAGTTGTTCTTCGCGCAGGACGCGCCGACTGTGGGCGCGCTCGACGACCCCTGGACCTTGCAGGGGCTGCAGGCTGCCGTGCGGGTGGCGCGTACGCGGATCGTAGATTGTCCTGGCATCCTCGCCCCTGAGAATCGCGCCCTGATCGATCGGTTCGGACGGTTCGTCGGGGAAGTGTTCGTGCGTCAGTTCGACGGATCGTGGCGCAACGTGCTCGACAACGCACCGCCCGGCGTGCAGGTCTGGCCGATGGTGCGCTGCAGCTGTTACCTCACCTGCATCGCACCACACAGCGCTATCGAGATCGCCATTGCGCAAGGCCGCCCTCAGGGACCCGCCGCAACACCCGATGGCATCCTCACCGATCTGTACCACGGTGTGCAGGACAAATACCTGACCTGGATCGCCACCGACCCGACATCGTCATACCGGGCGACAGCATGAATCGGGCCCGCCGCGAATGTCGCGGCGGGCCCGATCGATTGGCCGAGGCTCAGCGGGCGAACGTCGAGGCGTTCTTGGCCAGATCGAGCAGGGGCTGGGGGAAGATGCCGAGGACCAGGGTGGCCGCGGCGGTGAGGGCGATGACGGTGCTGGTCAGGGTGGGGTAGACGACGGTGGGCGGGGTGGCCGGCGGGTCGGTGAAGAACATCAGGACGATCACGCGGAGGTAGAAGAAGGCCGCGATGGCGCTGGAGATGACACCGACGATGACCAGGGTCGCGGCATCGCCGCCGGTGGCCGCGGCGAACACGCCGAACTTGGCGATGAAGCCGCTGGTGAGCGGGATACCGGCGAAGGACAGCAGGAACAAGGAGAAGATGGTCGCCAGCCAGGGGGAGCGGCGACCCATGCCGGCCCAGGCGGGCAACGCCGTTGCCTCGTCACCGTTTTCGTCACGGACCAGGCTGACCACGGCGAAGCCCCCGAGAGTGCCGAGGCCGTAGACAGCGAGGTAGAACAGGACGGACGAGACGCCCGCGGTGGTCGCCGCCACCAGGGCGGTCAGAATGAAACCGGCATGCGCCACCGAGGAATACGCGAGCATGCGCTTCATATCGGTCTGGGTGACGGCGAGGATCGCGCCGACGACCATGGTGGCGATGGCGACCGCCGCGAGCACCGGCCGCCAGTCGTTGCGCAGGTCGGGGACCGCAACGTACAGCACGCGCAGCAATGCACCGACTGCGGAGATCTTGGTGGCGGCGGCCATGAATGCGGTGATCGAGGTCGGCGCACCCTGGTAAACGTCGGGCACCCAGGACTGGAACGGGACCGCGCCGATCTTGAACAACAGGCCGACCGCCAGCAGGGCGATGCCGAGAATGGCCAGGGTGTGCGAATTTCCGGCATCGCGGGTGACGGCTTCGGCAATGCCTGCCAGGCGGATGGTGCCGGCGTAGCCATACAGCAGCGCCATGCCGTAGAGGAAGAAGGCCGATGAGAACGCACCCAGCAGGAAGTATTTCAGCGCGGCCTCCTGCGACAGCAGCCGGCGACGCCGCGCCAGCCCGCACAGCAGGTACAGCGGCAGCGACAGCACTTCCAGCGCCACGAACATGGTGAGCAGGTCGTTCGAGGCCGGGAACAGCATGAGGCCGGCGAGCGCGAACAGGGTGAGGGGGAAGACCTCGGTGGTGGCGACTCCGGCTTTGGTGGCGGCGATTTCGTCGACACTGCCTGGCGTGGCCGCCGCCTGCGGGGTGAATCCGTCCACCCCGCCGCGCGAGGCGGTCAGGCTCCAGGTGCCGGGCCCTTCCCGCCGCACCGGCATGCGGTCGGCGTGGCGTTCGGCGATGAACAGCAGTCCGAGGATGCCGACCACCAGGATGGTGCCCTGCAGGAACAGGGAAACCCCGTCGATGGCAACGGCGCCCACGACAGCCGTCTCGCGGACATCGCGCAGTCCGATCACCGCGCCGAGCGCGACGGCCAGGCCGCCCAGGCCGAGCACCAGCTGGACCCCATAGCGGGATCGCCTGGGCGCGAAGGCTTCCACCAGGACGCCCGCGACGGCGACGCCGAACACGATCAGCATCGGGGACAGGTCTCGGTATTCGATGCTCGGTGCCGGGACTGTCGCGGCGAGCAGCAGACCTCCACTCATTTGTGGGCACCTCCGGTGGTCGTCTGGGCGGCTTCCGGCTGCACGGCCGGCGCCGGATTGTGCTGTCCGATGGTGGTGAGGGTGCGGGCGACGGCCGGATCGATCCGGTCCAGCGCCGGTTTCGGGTACGCGCCCAGGAACAGCAGGGCGAGGATGAGCGGGACCACGACCACCATTTCGCGGGGGAGCAGGTCGTAGAGCCGCTCGTTGCCCTCCTTCACCGGGCCGGTCATCATGCGCTGGTACATCCACAGCACGTACAGCGCCGCCAGCACCAGTGCGGAGGCCGCGAGGACGGCCGCCACCGGGTACCGGGTGAATGTGCCGATCAGAACCAGGAATTCGCTGATGAACGGTGCGAGACCGGGCAGCGAGAGGGTGGCCAGGCCGGAGATGAGGAAGGTGCCCGCCAGGATGGGTGCGACCTTCTGGACACCGCCGAACGCGGCGATGAGCCGGGTTCCCCGGCGCGACACCAGGAATCCGGCGATCAGGAACAGCGCTGCGGTCGAGATGCCGTGGTTGACCATGTACAGCGTCGCGCCGGTGCCGCCCTGGGTGGTGAGCGCGAAGATGCCGAGGATGATGAACCCGAAGTGCGATATCGAGGTGTAGGCGATCAGTCGCATGACGTCGGTCTGGCCGACGGCCAGCAGCGCGCCGTAGATGATTCCGATCACCGCGAGCAAGCTGATCAGCGGCGCGTAAGTCGAAGTGGCCGAAGGGAACAGCAGCAGGCAGTAGCGCAGCATGCCGAAGGTGCCGACCTTGTCGACCACCGCCATCATGAGCACCGCGCTGGCCGGGGTGGCCGACACCGCGGCGTCCGGCAGCCAGGTGTGCAGCGGCCACAGCGGGGCCTTCACCGCGAATGCGAACATGAAGCCCAGGAACAGCGCGTTCAACACCGCGGGCGTCGCACCGAGGTGGCCGGAGTTGGCCGCCTCCATGACCGTCCGGAAGTCGAAGGTGCCGCCGCCATTGCTGCCGAGCTTGTCGCGTGCGGTGATGACGTACAGCCCGATGACCGCCGCCAGCATGATGAGCCCGCCGAACAGGTTGTACAGCAGGAACTTCACCGCGGCCCGCGACCGCTGCTGCCGCACCGCCGCATCCCCGGTCCGCGGCCCGAAGCCGCCGATGAGGAAGTACATCGGGATGAGCATGACCTCGAAGAACACGTAGAACAGCAGAATGTCCAACGCGGTGAACGAGATCAGCACCATGGATTCGACGACGAGGGTGAGTGCCACGTAGAAGTGCGTGACCCGCGGGCCGGTGCCTACCTCCCGCTCGTCCTGCCATCCGGCGAGCAACAGCAGCGGCACCAGCCCGGTGGTCAGCAGAACCAGGACCAGCGCGATGCCGTCCATACCGAGCGTGTAGCCCGCCCCGAAGGCCGGGATCCACTGCTGCTTCTCGACGAACTGGTATTGCGCGCCACCGGTTTCGAACCGGGTGGCCAGCCAGATGGCGATGCCGAGGGTGCCCAGCGAGACCAGCAGCGCGAAGACCCGCACCCCGGTGCGCCGGCCCGCCGGAAACAGCAGTGCGAGTGCGGCTCCGGCAAGGGGCACGGCCCACAGCGTGGTGAGCCAGGGGAATTCCCGCACGGCGCCCAACGATGAACTAGCAAGGTCGTTCACAGGAACCTCACCGCCAGCAGGGCGGCGACCACCAGGGCCGCGCCGGTGAACATGGACAGGGCGTAGGAGCGCACGAAACCGGTTTGCACGCGCCGGATCCGGGCCGACAGGCCGCCGACGACGGCGGCCGTGGTGTTGACCAGGCCGTCGATACCGCGGTTGTCGACGAACACCAGCGACCGGGTCAGGTGCTGGCCGGGGCGCATGAACGCGGCCTCGTTGGCGGCGTCGCCGTAGAGGTCGCGGCGGGCGGCCTCGACGAGCGGGCCTGCGGCAGGAGCGGTTTCGGGGATCTCGGCGTGGGCGTACTGGTCGTAGGCCACCCAGATGCCGGCCGCCACCACCGCGAGTGCGAAGAAGGTGATCGCCCAGGACGGGATGAACGGTTCGGCGTGGTGCTCACCGACGACCGGGGCCAGCCAGTTGGTGAGCGAGGAGCCGTAGGCGAAGAGCATGCCGGAGAACGCTGAGCCGAAGGCCAGCAGGATCATCGGCCCGGTCATGGAGACGGGCGCCTCGTGCGGGTGCACGCCGGCACGCCAGCGGCGTTCGCCGAAGAACGTGAGGATCATGACGCGAGTCATGTAGAAGGCGGTGATGCCCGCGCCGCACAGTGCGGCGAAGCCGGTGACGATGCCGCCGAATCCGCCGTGCGCGAACGCCGCCTCGATGATCCGGTCCTTGGACCAGAACCCGGCGAAGGGCGGAACACCCAGAATGGCAAGGTATCCCAGCCCGAAGGTCACGTAGGTGACGGGCAGCAGTTTACGCAGCCCACCGTAACGGCGCATGTCGGTCTCGTCGTCCATGGCGTGCATGACCGAGCCCGCGCCGAGGAACAGCCCAGCCTTGAAGAAGCCGTGCGTGAGCAGGTGCATGATGGCCGCCGCGTAGCCGACCGGGCCGAGCCCCGCGGCGAGAACCATGTAGCCGATCTGGCTCATGGTCGAGGCCGCGAGCGCCTTCTTGATGTCGTCCTTGGCGCAACCGATGATGGCGCCGAACAGCAAAGTGATTGCGCCGACTGCCATCACGGCGGCCTGCGCGCCGGGAGCCAGATCGAAGATCGGGTTCGAGCGGGCGATGAGGTAGACACCGGCGGTGACCATGGTGGCCGCGTGGATGAGCGCCGACACGGGTGTCGGGCCCTCCATTGCGTCCCCGAGCCAGGACTGCAGCGGCACCTGCGCGGACTTGCCGCAGGCCCCCAGGAGCAGCAGCAGCCCGATGGCCGTGAGGGTTCCGGTGCCGGCCTGCCCGGCCGCCCCGAACACCGTTCCGAAGTCGATGCTCCCGAAGGTCGCGAACATGACCATGAGCGCGATGGCCAGTCCCATGTCGCCGACGCGGTTGACCACGAACGCCTTCTTGGCCGCCGTTGCGGCGGAAGGCTTCTCGTACCAGAACCCGATCAGCAGGTAGGACGCCAGGCCGACGCCTTCCCAGCCCAGGTACAGCACCAGGTAGTTGTCGGCGAGGACCAGCACCAGCATGGCGGCCAGGAACAGGTTGAGGTAGGCGAAGAATCGCCGCCGTCCCGGATCGTGGGCCATGTAGCCGACCGAGTAGACGTGGATCAGCGAGCCCACACCGGTGATCAGCAGTGCGAAGCACATCGACAGCTGATCCAGTTGCAGGGCGAAGTCCACCTTCAGCCCGGTCACCGGCAGCCACTCGAACAGGCTGTAGTGCACGGCCCGTTGATCATTCGACCGGTCCAGCATGTCGCTGAACGCCCAGGCCGCCACCCCGAACGACGCCAGCGCCATGAGGGTGCCCAGGATGTGCCCCCACGTGTCGCTGACCCTGCCGAGCAGCAACAGGATCACGGCGCCGGCGAGCGGGAGGGCCGGCAGCAGCCACAGCATCATCTGTGCGGTATCCATGTCAATACCGCAGCAGGTTCGCGTCGTCGACCGAGGTCGAACGCCGGGCACGGAAGATGCTCATGATGATGGCCAGGCCGACCACGACCTCGGCGGCGGCGACCACCATGGTGAAGAAGGCGAACACCTGGCCGTCGAGGTTGCCGTGGGTGCGGGCGAAGGTGACGAAGGCCAGATTCACCGCGTTGAGCATGAGCTCGATGCACATGAACACCACGATGGCGTTGCGCCGCACCAGGACTCCGGCCGCGCCGATGGTGAAGAGCAGGGCCGAGAGATACAGATAGTTGTCCGGATTCACCGCAAGCCTTCCTCGTGGGAGTCGTTGCCGTTCTTGCCGCCGTGCGCGTCGGTGCCGTTGTGGCCGTTGCCGTTCCGGTGAGTGTCACTGCCGTTGCCGACGGTGCGCACCACGGCTTCGGTGTGGGCCCGGTTGCGCCGGTGCCGCAGGATAGTGCTGACCGAGAGCTCCTCGAAGGAGCCGTCCGGCAGTCGCGCGGGGGCGTCGACGGCATTGTGGCGGGCGTATACGCCCGGCGTCGGCAGCGGCGTGACCCGGGTGCCCCGGCGGAAGCGTTCCTTCGACAGGGTGCGCTGATCGGTCGGCGGCCCGAACTTCTCGCGGTGCGCGAGCACCATGGCGCCGATGGTGGCGGTGATCAGCAGCGAGCCGGTCAGCTCGAACGCCCACACGTAGCGCACGAAGATGAGTTCGGCCAGCGCCCCGATGCTGTAGTTGCCGCCCAGACCGGGCCCGGTCTCGGCGACGCTCTTGCCGGACATCCCGTGCGCGATGCCGCCGATGAGCAGCATGCCGAAGCCGATGCCCACCACGATGACCGCGAGCCGCTGCCCGCGCAGCGTCTCCCGCAGTGACTCGGCGGAATCCACGCCGACGAGCATGAGCACGAACAGGAACAGCATCATGACCGCGCCGGTGTAGACGACGATCTGCACGATGCCCAGGAACAGTGCGCTCTGGGCGATGTAGAACGCGGACAGTGTGATCATGGTGGCGGCCAGGCACAGTGCCGAGTGCACGGCCTTGCGCGCGCACACCATGCCGAGCGCGCCCAGCACCGCGACCACGGCGAGGATCCAGAACTGCACCGCCTCACCGGTGGAGGTGTGGGTGACGATCTGCTGCGCCGGTTGGGAGAGGTGGTCGATCATTGCTGCGTCCCTTCCGCTCCGGCGAGTTCGCCTGCGGCGCCGGGGACTTCACCGCGGTAGTAGGAGCCCTCGTCCGCGCCGGGATACATGGCGTGCGGCGGGGCGATCATGCCCGGCTCCATCGGCGCGAGGAGGTCCTGCTTCTCGTAGATGAGGTCGGCCCGATTGTCGTCGGCGAGCTCGTATTCGTTGGTCATGGTCAGCGCCCGGGTCGGGCAGGCCTCGATGCACAGGCCGCAGCCGATGCAGCGCAGGTAGTTGATCTGGTAGACCCGGCCGTAACGCTCACCGGGAGAGAAGCGTTCGGTGTCGGTGTTGTCCGCGCCCTCGACGTAGATGGCGTCGGCCGGGCAGGCCCACGCGCAGAGCTCGCAGCCGATGCACTTCTCGAGACCGTCCGGGTGCCGGTTGAGCTGGTGCCGGCCGTGATAGCGCGGCGCGGTCGGGGTTTTGACCTCGGGGTACAGCTCGGTGTTCGGCTTCTTGAACATGGTCGAGGCCGTGACCAGGAAGCCGCTGAGCGGATCCAGCAGGCCGGCTTTCTCGGTGGCCGCCGGGGGTTCGGCCGGCATCGGCGGCACCGGGAAGTCCGAGTAGGCCCGGGTGGAGTCCGGATCCGGTGAAGCCTTGGTGCGGTCGCCACCCGCGTGCCCGGCCCGAAGGACCAGCGCGAGCAGCACGACCGCGACCACGATCCCGCCGATCACCATGCCCGGGGTCTGGATGTGGGTCCCGTTGTCCTGCAGCACCTTCAGGGTGGCCACGTACATGACCCAGGCCAGCGACACCGGGATGAGCAGCTTCCAGCCCAGGTTCATGAACTGGTCGTAGCGCAGTCGCGGCAGGGTGCCGCGCAGCCAGATGAACACGAACAGGAACGTCCACACCTTGGCGGTGAACCACAGTATGGGCCACCAGCCCGAGTTCGCGCCCGCCCACAGGCTGATCGGGAACGGCGCGTGCCAGCCGCCGAAGAACAGCGTGGTGGCCAGCGCGGACACGGTGGCCATATTGATGTACTCGGCCATCATGAACATGGCGAACTTGAGCGAGGAGTACTCGGTGTGGAAGCCGCCGACCAGCTCGCCCTCGGCCTCGGGGAGGTCGAAGGGCGCACGGTTGGTCTCGCCGACCATGGACACCGCGTAGATCAGGAACGACGGCAGCAGGAGGAAGACGTACCAGGTTCCGTTCTGCGCCTTGACGATTCCCGAGGTGGCCATGGTGCCCGAGAGCAGGAACACCGCCGCGAAGCACAGTGCCATGGCGATCTCGTAGGAGATGACCTGCGCGGTGGAGCGCAGACCGCCCAGCAGCGGGTAGGTGGAGCCCGACGCCCAGCCCGCCAGCACGATGCCGTACACGCCCACCGAGGCCATGGCCAGGATGTAGAGCACGCCCACCGGCATATCGGTCAGCTGCAGCGCCGTGCGGTGCCCGAACATGCTGACCTGCGGCCCGAACGGGATCACCGCGAACGCCATCACGGCCGGGATGAGCGAAATCACCGGTGCGAGAATGAAGATGGGCTTGTCGACGATGGCCGGGACGATGTCCTCCTTGAGGAGCATCTTGACGCCGTCGGCGATGGACTGCAGGCTGCCGCGCGGGCCGACCCGGTTGGGGCCGACGCGCATCTGCATGAAGGCCACGATCTTGCGTTCGGCGTACACCGCGAGCATCGGTATCAGCAGCAGGAAGACGAAGATGCCGATCGATTTGACCAGCACCAGCCACCAGGGGTCGTGGCCGAACACGGCGGTCACGTCAGTCCCGTAGGCGTCGCTCCACCTCCCAGCGCTTGCTTGCGTCACCACGGAGGGGCCCGTGGCCGCCAAAATCGGCAGAGCCAAGTCACTCACGGTGGTCCTCCCGTCGAATGCGCACGAGGTGGCCGGGTGTGGTGCCGAGCTGCACCAGCACGTCGGAGCCGGGGGAATTCATGGGCAGCCACACCACGCGGTCGGGCATCTCGGTGATGACCAGGGGCAGCGTGATGCGGCCGTGATTGTTGCCGACCGTCACCGGATCGCCGGTGGTGGCGCCGATCTCGGCGGCCGTGTGCGGCGAGAGCCGCACCACCGGGGTGCGGGCGGTGCCGGCCAGGTTGGGTTCGCCGTCCTGGAGGCGGCCGCGGTCGATGAGCATGCGCCACGAGGCGAGCACCGCGGTGCCCGCATGCGGCTGGGCGATGGGGTGCGGGCGGTGCACCGGGGTCGCGGCGGGCTGGCCGTCCCAGGCGCCCAGATCCGCCAATTCGGCTCGGGCACTGGCCGCGTCGGGCAGGCCGAGCCGGATCCCCATGTCCGCGGCGATGGCGTCGAGCACCCGGTATTCGGGCATCGGCGCGGCCTCGCGGCGCACGGTGGCGTCGCGCAGTGCGGCGTCGAACTGGCGGTGGCGGCCCTCCCAGGTGAGGAAGGTGCCCGGCTTCTCCATGGCCGAGGCGACGGGGAAGACGACGTCGGCGCGGTCACTGATATCGCTGCGGCGCAGTTCCATCGACACCACGAAACTCGCGGCGTCGATGGCCGACAGGGCCGCATGCGGGTCGGGCAGGTCGCCGACCTCCACCCCCGCGATGAGCAGCGCACCCAGCGTCGGGGCGGCGGCCAGGATCGCGTTGGTGTCGCGGCCCGGCGCCGCGGGCAGATCGTTGACATTCCACGCATTCCGGACCTGCTGGCGCGCCGCGGAATCCGCGACGGGCCGCCCGCCCGGCAGGAGCACCGGAAGCGCGCCGGCCTCCAACGCGCCGCGCTCACCGGCACGGCGTGGGATCCAGGCCAGGGTGGCGCCGGTCTCGTCGGCCAGTCGGGCGGCCGCGGACAGGCCACCCGGAATGCCAGCGAGACGTTCGCCGACCAGGATCAGCGCACCAGGCGCGCGCAGTAGGTCCGCGACCTCGCGCAGGCGCGGGTATCCGGCGGTGACGGCATCGGCCTCACCGGTGCGGACGGCCTCGAGCACATGCGGTTCCGCGCCGGGCGCGGTGAGCATCAGGGTGCCGGACATGCGCTGCAGGCCGCGGGTCACAAAGGGGGCCAGCGAGTAGATCGGGGTGCCGTTCCTACGGGCCGCCTTGCGCAGCCGCAGGTACACCATCGGCGATTCCTCTTCGGCCTCGAAGCCGACGAGCAACACGAACGGGGCGCGTTCGAGCGCCGCGTAGTCGACCGTGATGCCCTGTCCCGCAATGCGAGCCGATAGGAAGTCGGCCTCCTCACCGGAGTGCTCGCGGGCGCGGAAGTCGATGTCGTTGGTGTTCAACACGACTCGCGCGAACTTGGAGTACGCGTAGGCGTCCTCGAGCGTGACGCGACCGCCGATGAGCACACCGGCATTGCCGCGTGCCGACGCCAGTCCGCGCGCCGCGACGGTGATCGCCTCGGACCAGGAGGCGGGCCGCAGCGTCCCGTCCTTCCAGCTGCGCACCATGGGCGTGGTGAGCCGGTCCGGTTCGGTGGCGTACGCGAAGGCGAAACGGCCCTTGTCGCAGTTCCATTCCTCGTTGACCTGCGGGTCGTCACCGGCGAGGCGCCGCATGACCTTGCCTCGGCGGTGGTCGGTGCGCTGGGCGCAACCCGAGGCGCAGTGCTCGCACACCGCCGGGCTGGATACCAGGTCGAAGGGCCGGGCGCGGAAGCGGTAGGTGGAGCCGGTGAGCGCGCCGACCGGGCAGATCTGCACGGTGTTGCCGGAGAAGTAGGAGTCCATGGGCTCCCCGGCGGCGATGCCGACCTGTTGCAGCGCACCGCGCTCCATCAGTTCGATGAACGGGTCACCGGCCACCTGCTGGGAGAACCGGGTGCAGCGCGCGCACAGCACGCAGCGTTCCCGGTCCAGCAGGATGGCCGCCGAGAGTGGAATCGGCTTGGGATAGGTGCGCTTCTCGCCGTCGAAGCGGGATTCGGCGCGGCCGGTGGACATGGCCTGGTTCTGCAGCGGGCATTCGCCGCCCTTGTCGCAGACCGGGCAGTCGAGGGGGTGGTTGATGAGCAGCAGCTCCATCACTCCCTCCTGGGCCTTGGCAGCGGCGGGGGAGGACAGCTGGGTATGGATCACCATGCCCTCGGCCACCGTCTGGGTGCAGGAGGCGACGGGCTTGCGCTGTCCCTCGATCTCGACCAGGCATTGCCGGCAGGCGCCGACGGGATCGAGTAGTGGGTGGTCGCAGAAACGCGGGATCTGGGTGCCGATGAGTTCGGCGGCCCGGATCACCAGGGTCCCGGCGGGCACGGAAACCGTTGTGCCGTCGATGGTTACGGTCACCATGTCGGTGGGTGTCACCCCGTCGCCGGTCGTGGAGCTCACTGTCGAGGTCATCGCGCTCCTTGCGCGGCCCAGGCCGTGGCCCGGGCCGGGTCGAACGGGCAGGCGCCGAGGCGGATGTGCTCGGCGTACTCGTCGCGGAAGTACTTCAGGGAGGAGAAGATCGGGCTGGCCGCGCCGTCGCCGAGGGCGCAGAAGGACTTGCCGTTGATGTTGTCGGCGATGTCGGCGAGCTTGTCCAGATCGGTCTCGTGGCCCCGGCCGTTCTCCAGCCGCTGCAGCAGCTGGACCAGCCAGTAGGTGCCCTCGCGGCAGGGGGTGCACTTACCGCAGGATTCGTGGGCGTAGAACTCGGTCCAGCGCAGCACCGCCCGTACGACACACGTGGTGTCGTCGAAGATCTGGAGGGCCTTGGTGCCGAGCATGGAGCCCGCGGCCGAGACGCCCTCGTAGTCGAGGGCGACGTCGAGGTGCTCGTCGGTGAAGATCGGGGTGGACGAGCCGCCCGGGGTCCAGAACTTCAGGGTGTGGCCGGCGCGGATGCCGCCCGCGTAGGTCAGCAACTCCCGCAAGGTGATTCCGAGGGGAGCTTCGTACTGCCCTGGTCGCTTCACGTGTCCGGAGAGCGAGTAGATCGTGAAGCCCGGCGACTTCTCGGTGCCGAACGACCGGAACCAGTCCACGCCATTGGCGATGATGGACGGCACGGACGCAATGGATTCCACATTGTTGACCACCGTCGGGCAGGCGTAGAGACCGGCCACGGCCGGGAACGGGGGACGCAGGCGCGGCTGGCCGCGGCGACCCTCGAGCGAATCCAGCAGTGCGGTCTCCTCACCGCAGATGTAGGCGCCCGCACCGGCGTGCACCACGACTTCGAGGTCGAAGCCGGAGCCCTGGATATTGCGGCCGAGATAGCCTGCGGCATAGGCCTGCTGGACCGCCGCCTGCAGGCGGCGCAGCACCGTCACCACCTCGCCGCGCACGTAGATGAACGCGTGCGAGGCGCGAATGGCGTAGGCGGCGATGATGACGCCCTCGACCAGGGCGTGCGGGCTCGCCAGCATGAGCGGAATATCCTTGCAGGTACCGGGTTCCGACTCATCGGCGTTGACCACCAGGTAGTGCGGCTTGGTGGTGCCGTCGGGTCCGGGGCCCTGCGGGATGAAGCCCCACTTCATGCCGGTGGGGAAGCCCGCGCCACCGCGGCCGCGCAGGCCGGAGTCCTTCACCGTGGCGATGACCTCGTCCGGGTTCATGCGCAACGCCTTCGGCAGTGCGCGGTACCCGCCCTGGCCGCGGTAGGCCGCCAGGGTCCAGCCCTCCGGGTCCGCCCAGTGCTTGGAGAGGACGGGAGTCAGAGCGGTCGTCACTGCGCGCCTCCGTCGGTCGACTTCTGTTCCGCGACATGCAGATCCCGTTCGGCGACATGCAGGCCCGCGAGGGTGGCCGGCCCGGCGGCGCCGTCGGTGGCCCCGGGCCGCTGGTCCTCGTATCCGGCGAGAATGCGGGCGGTCTCGCGGAAGGTGCACAGCGGGATGCCGCTGCGCGATCCGGTCACCGGTTCCCCGCGCCGCAGCGAATCCACCAGTCTCCTGGCCGATTCCGGGGTCTGGTTGTCGAAGAACTCCCAGTTGACCATGACGACCGGCGCGTAATCGCAGGCTGCATTGCACTCGATGTGCTCGAGGGTGACCGCGCCGTCGGCGGTGGTCTCCCCGTGCGCGATTCCCAGGTGATGCTTCAGCTCCGCGAGGATCTGATCGCCGCCCATGACCGCACACAGGGTGTTCGTGCAGACACCGACGTGATAGTCGCCGGTCGGCGTGCGCCGGTACATCGAGTAGAACGTGGCCACCGCGGTGACCTCGGCATCGGTCAATCCCAGCTGCTCGGCACAGAATTCGATGCCGGTCCCGGAGACGTACCCCTCCACCGATTGCACCAGATGCAGAAGGGGAAGCAGTGCAGAACGGGGGTGGGGGTACCGCTCGATGATCTCCTGGGCCTCGAGTCGCAGACCCTCACGCACCTTCTCCGGGTAGGGAATCGGCCGCGTGGTCAGGTTGAGCAGGATCTCGGTCAACGGTCGACACCACCCATCACCGGGTCGAGGGAGGCGACGGACGCGATCACGTCGGCGACCAGGCCGCCCTCGCACATCGCCGCCACCGCTTGCAGATTCGTGAAGGAGGGGTCGCGGTAGTGGACCCGGTAGGGCCGGGTGCCGCCGTCGCTGACCATGTGCACGCCCAGCTCACCGCGCGGGGATTCGACCGCCACGTACACCTGGCCCGGCGGGACGCGCAGGCCCTCGGTCACCAGTTTGAAGTGGTGGATGAGCGCCTCCATGGAGGTGCCCATGATCTTGCCGATGTACTGGGGCGAATTGCCGAGGCCGTCCGGCCCGAGCTGCAGATCGGCAGGCCACGCAATCTTCTTGTCCTCCACCATGACCGGGCCCGGCCGCAGCTTGTCGAGGCACTGCTCCACGATCTTGACCGACTCCTTCATCTCGTTGACGCGGATGAGGTAGCGGCCGTAACAGTCACAGCCGGTGTCGACCTGGACGTCGAACTCGTAGTTCTCGTACCCGCAGTAGGGCTGGGACTTGCGCAGATCGTGCGGCAGGCCGGTGGCGCGCAGCACCGGGCCCGTGATGCCCAGCGCCATACAGCCGGTCAGGTCCAGGTAGCCGACATTGCGGGTGCGGGCCTTCCAGATGGGGTTCTGGTTGAGCAGAAGCTCCATGTCCCGCAGGCGCTTCGGCAGCAGGTCCAGCAGTTCGCGCACCTTCTGCACGCCGTCGTCGGGCAGATCCTGGGCGATACCGCCGGGCCGGATGAAGGCGTGGTTCATGCGCAGACCGGTGATGGTCTCGAACACGTCCAGGATCAGCTCGCGTTCCCGGAAGCCGAACAGCATGGGGGTGAGCGCACCCAGCTCCATGCCGCCGGTCGCCAGCGCGACCAGATGCGAGGAGATGCGGTTGAGTTCCATGAGCATGACCCGGATGACATTGGCGCGCTCGGGGATGTCGTCGGTGATGTCCAGCAGCTTCTCGACCGCCAGGCAGTACGCCGTCTCGTTGAAGAACGGCGACAGGTAGTCCATGCGGGTCACGAAGGTGGTGCCCTGCACCCAGCTGCGGTACTCGAGGTTCTTCTCGATGCCGGTGTGCAGGTAACCGATGCCGCAGCGGGCCTCGGTGACGGTCTCACCCTCGATTTCGAGAATGAGCCGCAGCACCCCGTGCGTGGAGGGGTGCTGCGGGCCCATGTTCACGACGATGCGCTCCTCGGCGACCCCGTTGAGGGCAGCGGAGATCTCGTCCCAGTCGTTGCCCACCACGGTGACCGTGCGTTCGGGTCGTTCCTCGGTGTTGCGACGGGACTTGGTGTCGATGTCGTTCATCAGCTGTACGTCCTCCGCTCGTCGGGCGGCGGGATGCGCGCGCCCTTGTATTCGACCGGGATTCCGCCGAGCGGATAGTCCTTGCGCTGCGGGTGGCCACGCCAGTCGTCGGGCATGGCGATGCGGGTCAGCGAGGGGTGACCGTCGAACAGGATGCCGAAGAAGTCGTAGGTCTCCCGCTCGTGCCAGTCCACGGTCGGATAGACCGGGTACAGCGAGGGCAGGTGCGGATCGTTGTCCGGCACCGAGACTTCCAGCCGCACCCGGCGGTTGTGGGTGATGGAGTTGAGGTGATACAGCGCGTGCAACTCGCGCCCGGTTTCCTCGGGGTAGTGCGCACCACTGGCACCCAGGCACAACTCGAAGCGCAGGGCTTCGGTGTCGCGCAGCGTCTTCGCCACCAGCACCAGGTGCTCGCGGCGGATGTGCAGGGTCAGCTCGCCGCGGAAGACGACGATCTTCTCCACGGCCTCGTCGAAGGTCTTCGCCAGTGCCAGGCGCAGATTCGCGATGATCTCGTCGAAGACGGGACCGTAGGGCGCGGGCGTGCCGCCCGGCATGGAGACGGTGCGGACCAACCGGCCATAGCCGGAGGTGTCGCCGGTGCCGGAGACGCCGAACATGCCCTTGCGGACGCCGATCACCTCGTCGGCGGGCTCGGCGGCTTCGGGTGTCTCCGGGATGTTCTCGGTGGATTCCACCGCCGCCTCCGGGGGGCCCTCCGTGCCGGTAGGAGCATCAAAGGTCATCGCAGCAGCCCCTTCAACTGAATGGTCGGGGTGCTGGCGAGCGCGGCGCGCTCGGCCTCGCGCACGGCTTCCTCGCGATTGACGCCGAGCGGCATCTCCTGAATCTTCTCGTGCAGCTTCAGGATCGCGTTCAACAGCATCTCCGGCCGCGGCGGGCAGCCGGGCAGGTAGATGTCGACCGGCACGATGTGGTCGACGCCCTGCACGATGGCGTAATTGTTGAACATGCCGCCCGAGGATGCGCAGACACCCATGGCCAGCACCCATTTCGGTTCGGTCATCTGGTCGTAGACCTGGCGCAGCACCGGGGCCATCTTCTGGCTCACCCGGCCCGCGACGATCATCAGATCGGCCTGGCGCGGCGAGGCGCGGAACGCCTCCATGCCGAATCGGGCGATATCGAATCGCCCGCCGCCGGTGGCCATCATCTCGATCGCGCAGCACGCCAAGCCGAACGTCGCCGGCCAGAGCGAACTCTTGCGCAGATAGCCGGCCAAATCTTCCACCGTGCTCAGCAGGAACCCGCTGGGCAGCTTCTCCTCGAGACCCATGTCGGACTACATCTCCCGGATCGGGACACCCCGTCTCACACGGGGTGTGTCATTGGAAATCCCCTGTGCGCCAATCAATCCCAGCTGAGGCCGCCGCGCCGCCACTCGTAGGCGTAGGCGACCGAGACGTTGAAGATGAACAACGCCATGGCGGCCAGTCCGAACACTCCGAGCGCGTCGAAGTGCACGGCCCACGGGTAGAGGAACACGATCTCGATGTCGAAGATGATGAACAGCATGGCGGTGAGGTAGTACTTCACCGGAAAGCGCTGGCCCGCAGCATTTCCCGGCCCGCCCGCGACCGCGTGGGGGGTGGGTTCGATACCGCATTCATAGGCTTCGAGCTTTGCTCGGTTATAGCGTTTGGGGCCGATCAGGGCCGCCAAGAAGATGGAGAACACCCCGAACGCGGCGGCCACCGCGCCGAGAACCAGGGTCGGTACCTCGATATTCACAACAGCACTACCCCTCCTGCGAGCTGGACGACGCAATACGGACGGCAGCTGCCGAGGCGCGGGCTGACATCGTCGTCCGCCGGCCAGTCTCGTTCCCCGGGCACCGCTCAGCGACGGCACGGACCTACGGGGAGTGAGGCGACGGCTTCATTGATACCGATGCCCGCGCTCGTGTGAGCTACGGCACAGCCTACAACTCGGAAGAGAAGATACATCACGATTTGCGATCGCGTTTGATCGAATTCGGAACGGTCTTTTATGACCGATTGGACGCAATCACGAATGTCACGTGACATGGGTTTGCCCTGATCACGAGGGCGAACGAAGATCAGGCCGCGAAGCTATTACCGAGCAAACCCAGGACAGCGTCGGTGAGCCGGATGGGATCGATGGGGTGGGATACCGCGGCCTCGGCGCGCGACCAATTGGCCAGCCAGGCATCGTCCGGGCGGCCGGTCAGCACGACGATCGGTGGGCAGTCCGCGATTTCGTCCTTGAGCTGCTTCGCCAGGCCGAGGCCGCCCTCCGGCGCCGACTCGCCATCGAGGATCAGCAGATCCAGATCGCCCGCCTCCATGCGCTGGAGGACGACCGGCCCGGTCGCCACCTCGAGGTATTCGATGGGTGGCAGATCCGGGTGCGGCCGTCTGCCCAGCGCCAGCATCACCTGGCTCCGGGTATCGGCGTCATTGCTGTAGACGAGGACCCGCACCGCGGCGGGACGTTTCGCATCGGCCACGTTCCGCATGCTACGTCCGTGGTGGGGGAGCGTGGGGCAGCTTCGCCCGAAGTCGCGCGCGCGTCGCGGAATCGTCTGTCGCGCACTATGCCGATGGCCGATTGTTCGTAATTCGCGACCGGTACCATCCAGCGAATGAGGGGAGACATCACGCAGCGCCTCATCGAAACCGACGTGTGGACTCACGGGTTGGTGGGGCAAGCGGGGACCGGGTGAGATGAGCGCGCGGGTCGAGGTGGTGTCGGGCAGCCACCTGGTGGCCAGTGTGGACGGCGTGGTCGTGGTTGTCGCACACCGGGATTCGCGGCCGCTGACCGCCGAATCCGACGCCGTGGCGGTGCTGGACAAGCTGCTGGATCTGGTCGCCGAGGCGTCGTCGCGAGAGACCCGGCGGACCGGGCGGACCTTCGCCCGGCTGGTCAGCACCTGGCTGATGGCTCGCGAAGACGAGGAGAACGTCGAATTCGGGGTGCTCACGCCGGGCACCCGCGGGCTGGCCGTATTCCTGCACGGGCGGGTCACCGCGATCCTGGAAGGCGAGCAGCGGCGCGAGGTACTGCACGGGCGTGACGCGGGATTCAGTGTCGACCGGGTGGTCAGCCCGGCGCCCGCGCGGGCTGCGGCGGTGTTCGTGGACGACGGCGAGCCCCGCGCGACGCTGCCGCCGCCGGGTGTCTTCGTGCTGCGCAATGGGCGGGTGCCCGGGTGCGGGGCGGTGATGTGGCGGGAGGACGCACCCGATACACCGGTCGGTGCAGTGGCGGCGGGGGCGCGCAATTCCCTGGGGCGCACGAATCCTGACCGTCGCGTGCGGCAACCGCGACGCAATGGGCAGCCGGCGAGCGAGTCGGGCAGGTCGGGGGCCATCACGTCCGGCAGTGTGGGCAAGAATGCCTCGCATGCCATACCGGCCGGGGTTGTCGTGCACGGATACGATTGCGCGCGTGGGCATCTCAACGATCCGCGCGCGTCCCTCTGCGCGGCGTGCGGCATCCGGATGGAGCCGATGGCCTGCGTGCTCACCGAGGGCATCCGGCCGCCACTGGGGGTGCTGCTGCTCGACGACGGGACCTCGTATGTACTCGACAGCGATCTGGTGATCGGGCGGGAGCCGGAACGATCCGACCAGGTGCGGCGAGGCGCGCAGGCGATTCGTATCCCCGACACCTCCGGCGGTATGTCGCGGGTGCACGCCGAGATCCGGCTCGTGGGATGGGACGTGCTGGTGATGGACCGCGGCTCGGCCAACGGCACCCACATTCGCCCGCCGGGCCGCCCGGATTGGGTGCGCGCGGCGCCAGGGCAGCCGACCGTCCTGAAACCGGACAGTCAGCTACTTCTGGGCGGACGGGTCTTCACCTTCAATTCCCCGATCAGTCCGAGTCATTCGCGCGAGTAAGGGCGGAGGATGCAGCCCGACCTGACGGCCCTTCGGCGCAGCGACTACGGCAAATCACGCCCTATGGCAACCGTTTGGTTAACTCTTTTGCGGGCAAATAGCACGCGGGTCCCGATACCCGCGCATCCGGTTAGGCATCGAATCGCAATCTTTGCTGTTCACGCCCGGTTATCAGCGGCATCCTGGTAACCACGGACAGTCCCGAGCGTTGGGCGGTGGACACATGCGAATCTCCGAAATACTGCGCCGGAAGGGCAGCGGCGTGGTCACGATTGCACCTGATGCATCAGTGCGTGAACTGCTCAGAGTCCTGGCGACCCACAATGTGGGCGCGGTGATCGTCTCCCGAGACGGTGCCGCCATGTCGGGCATCGTCTCCGAACGAGACATCGTGCGCCGACTCAATGACCAAGGCGCCGCACTCCTCGACGCCTCCGTCTCCTCGATCATGACCGCCGCCGTGCACACCTGCTCGCCCGACGACCGCGTGGAAACCCTCAACGCCACCATGACCGAGCACCGGATCCGCCACCTCCCGGTCCTCCGCGAAGGCCGGATGATCGGCATAGTCAGTATCGGAGACGTCGTCAAAAGCCAGATCTCCGAACTCGAAACCGAGCGCGAAGCCCTGGTCAAGTACCTGCAGCACGGCTGACGGGTAAACACACTCGCTTCGCCCGCCCGCCCGCCCGATACGATCGAATCGATTCGTCGTATCGAGGAAGGCCTTGCGCCCGTGCAGCCCGAAAACCCAACGCCTGACGACACTCTGGGCGATTTCACCAAGCGCACCATTGCACTGGAGGGTGTGGACAAGACCGTCTACGTGGCGGGGAGCGGGCCGGCGGTGATCGTCATGCCGGAGATGCCCGGCATCAGCCCCGACGTGCTGCGCTTCGCACGGTGGGTCCGCGACGCGGGCTTCACCGTCTACGTACCTTCACTGTTCGGCGTGGACGGCGCGTACCCGACGGTCGAGCTGGGTGACCCGATCGCACGGAAGGCCTGTGTCAGCAAGGAGTTCCGCGCCTTCGCCGGCGGCGGCACCAGCCCCGTCGCCGTGTGGTTGCGCGCCCTGGCCCGCCTGGCCCACGCCGAATCCGGCGGGCCCGGCGTGGGTGCGGTGGGCATGTGCTTCACCGGAAACTTCGCACTCACCATGACTCTCGAACCTGCGGTCATCGCCCCCGTCATCAACCACCCGTCCCTTCCGCTCGACGACCCCGCGGGCCTCGAGCTCTCCGCGGAGGACGCCACCGCCATCGCCGCCCGCTTCGAACGCGACGACCTCCGCGCCCTCGCCTACCGCTTCGACAACGACAAATGGTGCACCGGACAGCGTTTCGCCGCCTACACCCAACTCCTCGGCGATCGCTTCGACGGCCGAGTCCTCTCCGGCGCCCACGCCAACCCCAACCCTCCACCGTTCTTCCAGCACATCGTCCAAACCCCCCACAGCGTTGTCACCGCCCACCTGGTCGACGAACAAGGCCACCCCACCCTCCAGGCCCGAGACGAAATCCTCGCCTACCTCCGCACCCGCCTCCAGCCCGAACCGGCCGCGTAGCCTCCGGCAGCTGCCGAAGTATCCAACCCCGCTGGCCGAAGCGGCGTAGGTCGGCGTTCTTCAGTGGGTGCTGGCGCGCGGCAGTCGATGGCGTCATGGCGGGTCATGGGCCGTCACCCAGCACCGACAGCAATGCCGTCATCAGCCCGGCGAACACGAAGCCGGTGAGCTGTCCGTTTCACAGTTTGGTGTAGACCACGGCCGCCTGCCGTCTCGCCGCCAGGAATTCGACGGTGATCGTGGGGTCGGCCGCGGCGGCAAGAACGATGAACGCGGACGGGCTGTAGGAGCGCAGCAAGCTGATGTAGGCGTCGTGCAGGACGGGAGCGACCGCGGAAGGTGGGGATTGGGTCAACAAGAACAGGGCAGCGGGCACGACCATCAGAAACGCGAGCACCACCATGATCGCCGGCGGCCGCTTCAGGTCGATGACGAGCAATTTCTTCCCGACGCGGGTGCCTTCGGCGATGGCCCGGTAAGCCGCGCTCGGCGGGAGATGGTGGAAGGACATCGCGAACACGACCAGGTCGTAGCTGTCATCGGGTGCGTCGATGGCTGTGGCATCGACGACCTCGGCGGTGGCACGAGGGCACCGGCCGAGGGGGCCGGCTTCGATATCGGCGACCGATGCCGGGTCCAGATCGGTGACTGTCATCTCCGCGGTGGGGTGCAGATCGAGTACCCGTGCCGACAGCCCGCCGTGACCGGCGCCGAGCTCGAGCACCCGCGGATTCGGGATGTCGGACAGTTGTTCGACCACCAGCTGCGCGTTGTAGTCGTGATGGCCGGTGCGTTCGCCGGCTCGGTCGAGATACGCGGCGATCTTCTGCTTGCGCCGGCTGGGCACATCGTCTCTGTCGAGGTACTCCGGTTTGCTGGTCTGTAGATGCCGGTCGAGCCAGGAGGCATCCGGACCGCCACGAGGCATCGAATCGATCATCTCGAGATCGGTGGTGTGTCGAGTCATCACGGAATCTCCGGGGGCGGGGACGAGCACCGAACAATGCGGTCAATGCCGGTCGAACACGCCCCTCGAGGATGGGCACGTACATCTATTTCGATACGACGCCGAACTATCGGTCAGCGCGTGCGGTGCGGGTGGCTGCGACGGCATCGTCGAAAGCCGGCATGCAAATGTCGATAGCGCCCGTGCACACCGACCTCAGCCCATTCACGACACCACCTTCGTTGCGGCAACAATGCCGCAACCTGACTCCAGCGTAAGCCCGGGACGCGGACACCTGGCCCTGATCGCCACCCGCTTTCCCAATGGATGGCGGCGGCTCGGCCCTCACCGGCGTTTCTCGAGCGTTCCCTTCGGCGACTTCGGTGTCTGTTCGACTGTCCGCGCGTACTCGTCCTCCGATTCGCGGCGGTGCCTCTGCAGCGCAACGTCCGCTGGCTCTGTACCGACGATGCGGAGGTGGACTCCCGGTAGCCCTTTGTGCGCGCCGTGTTTGGACATACGGGTCACCACCGTGTCCCCGATGCGGAGGGGTTTGTTGAAGTTCGTCGGGACATACGCCAGGACCTGCATCGAGGCGGCGCCGGGTCGGTCGTAGGGCGTGAGGGAAACCACCCGAGGCAACGGCGACTTGTTCGGGCGGTCGGTGGACGCAGGTTCCCGGGTAGGACCGACGTCAGTCACTACAAACGTCCTGTCCGGCCACTTCTTCCGTGTCGCCGCGTATGCGACCGCGGCCAAACCATATGGGTGACCAGAAATTGCGAGCTTGCCGCCATTTTCACCGCGAAGCTTCTGGCTGCGCTTACTCATTGCCCTCACCTTCCCGCGAGTCGTCTGCGGGTAACGGCGTGCCCGCAGAACCCAGTTGAGCAGGGACGTATCCGTTGCTCAGCATGCCATCACGCAGGGCAGGCCGAGGCCGAACCCCAGTAAATCCGCCATGTGCCGGGCACCCCACCTGATCGCGCGGACCGATCCGCTCCAGCAGGGCATCGCGGTGAAGATCCTCGCCGGCATCGCCGCCGGCGAGCACGCCGAACGAGATGGCCCTCTGCGACGAACAGGTGATCGTGGCACAACTGGCCACGGCGGGCCTTCCGAGCGCAGACGTGAAGAACGACGCGATCGGCTCGATCGATGCAAGCCGATCGGTCGACCTCCAACCCGCTGGCGTACTTCGATGCCGTCTTCGGTCGCAGCGACTCGAGCCCCGCGGAAACCATCACGCGACTCGCGCAGCCCGAAATGCTTCCACATCCGTGACCCTCCGCAATTTCGTGTCTCGACAACCATTGCCCCACTCCGTGACCGGACCGCGCTGCAAGCCAACCGCGCCCGTCACCATCGCGCCGGAACGGTGCACGGCACGAATAACTACCCTCCACCGGCTGTCGACAAGCGCGGACGCGTCGAAACCCGGCAGTGGACGCCAGGGAATGCCTTGTCGCGGAAAGCGAAGACGCCCTGAACATCTCGGACGTGCGTACGCCCGTACGCGAGCGCTCTCGTACGCGTGGGCGGGCGCACGCGCGTACGCGGATTCCGACGGACAACGAACGCCGGGGCAATTGGCTATCTGCGGCAGGATGTGTCGGGGTCGCGGCGGCAGCGCGACGAAGCGCAGATTCGGGCGCTGGCTGCGCGGCTGGGTTATGACCTGCGCAGCATCTCGAGAACGGTGAGCTGCCAGGGGATCTCGTGGAACGGGCCGATGTGGTCATCGTGAGTCCGGAACAGACTTGCGCCCGGTGGCTCATTCCGCCCGACACTCCGGCTGACATGGGATCTCGGTAGCGGGGCGTCGACACACCCGGGCTCGATTGAGCGAATGAACAGTGGGTGAACCATGATCGAGTGGTGTTGTGTTGTCCGATGGGTACAGGCGGGTCGCGAACTTTGACATCGAAAGCGAATAACCGGGCGGCGCACCGCATCTCGATCGGCCTCGGGAGACCGTTGTGAGTCCCCGCTTCGCGCGAAGCGTGTTCCTGCGGGGTGCGCTCGGAATCGCGGTCGCCGGTGTCGGTTTCGCCGGGACCACCCGACTGCCCGCCTCCGACGCGGCGCCCGCCGCGGGCTCCTCCGACGGCACCGCCGGTTCCTCGGGCAGCGCCACCGGCTCCGGTACCGGCAGTGCCGACCCGAAATGGCGTGCGTTGCAGGACAAGCTGCGCGGCCGGGTGATACTCCCCGGCGATCTCGGATACCCAATGGCCAAAGAGGTCTTCAACACTCGCTTCGACAACGAGACGCCCACGGCAATTGTGCAGGTCGCGGATGCCGACGATGTGGCCACCGCCTTCGGCTTCGCCGCCGAGAACGATCTCGAGGTGGCGGCGCGGGCGGGCGGGCATTCCTACGCCGGGGTCTCCACGGCTACGGGCACGCTGGTCGTCGACGTACGACGTCTGCGCGGAGTCCGAGTCGAGGCCGAACGAGCCGTCATATCACCGGGTCACACCCTCTACGAGGTCTACGGGGAACTCGACCGGTCCGGGCAGAGCCTGCCGACGGGCATGTGTCCCAGCGTCGGCGTCGCGGGTCTCACCCTCGGCGGCGGGTTCGGCTTCGAATCCCGCGCCTACGGCCTCACCTGTGATCGGCTGACCGCCGCCACCCTGGTCCTGCCCGACGGCACCATCACCGAGGTGTCCGCCACCGCCCGCCCGGACCTGTTCTGGGCGCTGCGCGGCGGCGGCTCGCTGTTCGGCATCGTCACCTCGCTGACCTTCGACACCATCCCCGCGACCGCGAAAGACGTGGTGCGCCTGACCTTCTCGGGTGAGAACGCGGATCGCGTCATCGGCGGCTGGCAGGAGTGGCTGCGCAGTGCCGACCGCGAACAGTGGGCCGATGTCAGTGTGGACGCCGACGGCGAGGGCGGCTTCCGCTGCTGGATGCAGCTGGTCTGCCCGGCGGGTACGGCCGAGACGGTCACGGCCGCGCTCACCGACGCGATCGGCGTCGTGCCCGCCGACATCGATACCCGCACCCTCAGCCACATGGACACCGTCCTGTATCTCGCAGGCGGCACGGCCGATCAGCCGCGCGCCGCCTTCACCAACGGCTCCGACATCGTCTCGGACCTCACCCCCGACACCATCGGCCGGGTGCTCGAGGCCGTCACCCGGTTCTCCAGCGTCGGCGGCACCGGCTGGGTACAGATCAACACCCTCGACGGCGCAATCCGTGACCTGTCGCCCACCGCCACCGCTTTCCCCTGGCGCGACCACGCCGCCATGGTGGAATGGGGTGCCTACGAACCGATTCCGCACGACGCCGCACTGGCTTGGCTCTCCGACGCCCACGCCACCCTCGCCCCCGATTCGGTCGGCGCGTACGTCAACTACCTGGAGCCCGGCGATCCGTTGTCCCGCTACTACGGCGGCAACCACACCCGCCTGTCCGAGCTCCGCAGTCGAGTGGACCCGGACAATCGGATCCGTTCCGTCCTGACACCGTGACCACGCCCGTCCTTCCGATGTCGGAGACTCAGCGTCGAGCGAAGACGGATGTCGATGGCTTCCATTCCCTCGACGCTGAGCTCACCGACGTGCTCGGTGATCCAATGGGATCCGACACAAGGACGACCAGGTCACGCCGAGGCGACGGGCGGCGGTCGACACGGCATCGGCCGAGGCGGAACGTCGCACGACGCTACTGGTCGAGGGCCTCGATGAGGGTGTTGAGGCCGGATTTGACGGACTCGCGCTGGGCCGGGGTGAGGGTTTCGAGGGCGCCGGCGAAGCGCTGAATGCGGGCCGAGGTGAGGCCGGTGACCAGGTCGTGGGCGGCGGCCGTCGCGGTCAGGAGTTGGGCTCGGCCGTCCTCCGGGTCGGCGTCGCGGGTCAGGTAGCCACCTTTTTCCAGGCCCGTCACTATGCGGGACATGGTTGGGGCGCTGACCCGTTCGACATTGGCCAGGTCGCCGAGGCGGAGGGGTCCGGAGCGGGCGACGGTGGCCAGGGCCGAGGCCGCCCCGGGGCTGAGGGCCCCGAGGTCGCCGGAGTGGCGCAACAAGCGAAGGAGGCGGCCGATGGAGTGGTACAGGTCGGCAGCTTCGGTGAGCTGGTCGGGGTCGGCGACGCTCGTGGGCTCGGGCAGCGTGATCTCCTCCGGTCAGATTCCCTCGCGGACGGCTTCACGCAGTTCGGCAGCCTCGTCCGAGACGGTGGGGCTACCGGCGAACCACGAGGCCACCGCGCCGATCAGCATCATAATCGCGGCTCCCAGGAAGACCACGACCAGACCCGAGTGGAACGGGCCGGAAATCAAGTGCGGGAAGAACTCCTGGCCGGTGAGCACATCGCCGTGCACGCCGGGCTGATTCAGAGTGCCACTGGGACCGAGCAATTCCTTGATCGGGTTGTAGCCCAGGAATGCGGCGAACAGGCTGCCCACCGGAGGCAGGTCGGCGATCGCCTGCGCCGAGTGCGCGGGCACACCCTGCTGCTGCAGACCCGAATTCATGGCGTCCGGCAGCGTATTCGACAGACCCACGATCATCAGCGAAAAGAACAGGCCGATCGACAGCGCCATACCGCCGTTGAACAGCGTGCCGCGCATGCCCGAGGCGACACCGCGCTGAGCCGCGGGCACGGCCGACATGATCTCGGCGGTGTTCGGCGAGGCGAACATGCCCGAGCCGAGGCCGTTGAGGGCGATGACCAGCGCGAAGACCCAGTAGTCGAAGTCGACGGGCAACACCACCAGCAGCACGAACGTCAGTCCGGTGATCAGCATGCCGACGGTGGCGAACAGCCGCGCCCCGTACTTATCCGACAGCTTGCCCGAAACCGGTCCTGCCACAAGGAATCCCACGGTCAGCGGCAGCAGGTAGATACCGGCCCACAGCGGGGTCTGCTCGAAGGAGAACCCGTGCAGCGGCAGCCAGATGCCCTGCAGCCAGATGATGAGCATGAACTGCAGACCGCCACGACCCAGCGACGACATGAGCCCGGCGACATTGCCCAACGCGAACGCCCGGTTCTTGAACAGCGACAGATTGAACATGGGCTGGGCGACCTTGGTCTCGATCACGCAGAACACCACCAGCAGCGCGATGCCGCCGATCACTGCGCCCAGCACCCACGGGTTGGTCCAGCCGGTCTTCGAATCCCCGTGCGGCTGAATGCCGTAGGTGATGCCGGTGAGCAGTGCGGTCAGACCCAGCGCGAAGGTGATGGTGCCCGGCAGATCCAGCGAGCCCGGGCTGCGCTGGCCATTGTCGTGCAGCGAGCGATACGACCAGATGGTGCCGAGAATGCCGAACGGCACGCTCACCCAGAAGATGGCCTTCCAATCCCATTGCGACAGCACGCCGCCGATGAGCAGACCCAGGAACGAACCGGCCACGGCCGCAACCTGATTGATGCCCAGCGCGAATCCGCGCTGGTCGGCGGGAAACGCGTCGGTGAGGATCGCGGCCGCATTGGCCATCAGCATGGCGCCGCCGACACCCTGGATCACACGCCAGGCGATCAGCCACACCGCGCCACCGCCGTGTGTGTACGGATCGAACGACACGGCCACGGCCGCGATGGTGAACACCACGAACCCGTAGTTGTAGATCTTGACGCGCCCCACCATGTCGCCGAGCCGCCCGAACATCACCACCAGCACGGCCGAGGACAGCAGGAACCCCATCATCAGCCACAGCAGGTAGCTGACATTGGCCGGCTCGAGCGGATTCAGCCCGATCCCGCGGAAGATGTCCGGCAGCGAGATCGTCACGATCGACGAGTTGATCGTCACCATGAGCATGCCCAGCGTCGTGTTCGACAACGCCACCCACTTGTATTTGGGGTGATCATGCTCGATCCGGAGGCGTCTCCGAATGGTCTGGACGTCACCGGCATCCAAACCGGTGGTAGGGGCCGCAGCCATCAGAGCCTCCCGCAAGTCGACGAACGAACAGCGCCTAAATATAGTTGCATGTCGCTAACTAACGAAATCGTGTGATGGCTCACTCGCCGGAATCGTGTCGATGCTCGAAGTCGACTGCACTGATGTTCGAAGTGGGTTCACTGCGCGGTTGGCTCGCTGACGCTCGAGCCTCTGGCCGATTCGTTCCACTTCAGGTTCTGCTGCCGCATCTGGCCGACCTGAGCATCGAGCAGGGGACCGCCACGGGCCGACGCTACGGATCTAGTAATCTGCCGCGACCGTGCGGGCGGTTATGCCGATGGTGCCCGGTGGGGCGCGCCGGACGCCATCCAGGTCGCCGACCGCTTTCATCTGCGCTACAACCTCACTGACACCGTCGATCGGGTGGTTCGCGGCCACCGAAAATGCCTGCACGCTCAGCCCGCCACCGAAGCCGTCGCCCAGCCCGTGCCCGAGCCGAAGATTGTCGACGGGTCCCGAACGAAGCTGACCCGCTGTATGACGAGAGGTCCTCAGCCACTGCGGCTGAGGACCTCTTTCGATCTCCTATATTCTGCTGGTCCCGTTCAGAGGCCGACCAGGGTGATGGCGGTTTGCACGTACGGGTACGCCTCTTTGATAATTTCGATCCAATTCGCCAGGGTTGTGTTCGCGTCGAGACGCCATGTCACCTCTTTAGCGCCGTTGAGATCGAGCCATGCCGCCGTCAGATTCGGATTCGATCCGTGGTCATTCCAATCCATGTCGCGCGATCCGCTGAGGATGCTGCTGTCCCCGGAAACCGAACCGCTGTGCTGGAGGACGAATGCGGTGCCGGTGTGTATTGCGATCACCGCGCACGACGCTGACACCTGGTAATCCGGGAAGCCCGAATCGTGGAGGTGTCCGGCGAATGTGAATGTGCCGTCACTATTGAGCGTGACCGTGGCCCAACCGCCCACGGGAGTGTTGTCTTTGAAAACGAGGGCGTCTTGTCCCGGCGTTCGGGAAGGGATGGTGATCTGGTCCGGAATTGCCCCGCCGACGGTCTCGAATGCGCCGGAGGCCGGAGTCCAATAGATCCAACCGTGCTGAAAGCTGCTGGCTCGGCCGATGCCGCGCGGTCCGGCTTGCTCGTCCGACGTCGGGTAGCCCAGATCACCCTGCTCCCACCCCTGGTCGGACCACTTCTTCCAGATGGCGCCGTGCACTTCGTGGACCGCGGGCAATTTGAGGTTTCCGATGCTGGAGACGTATAGGTAGATACCGCCGTATTCGAAATGAACGAAACTGCCGATACCGTCGGGCGTCGGTGCCTCCCGGATGTCGATCGGAAATCCCAGGAAACCCGTTGGACCGCCGGATTCCCGGTATTTGTCGAGTATCATCCCGCTGAGTATTCCGATCTTGTCCCCCTTTTCCCACATCATCCCCTCATCGAAGTCCTGCCAAATTCCGCCGTTGGCTGACTGCTGGTCGCCGACCGGGCTCCAGCCCTGCAGCTCACCGCGGCCCGCCAATGACCACGATTTGACGATGAGGTTCGGGTCCAGTGGATTGATCTTAATAGGTTCGGTCATTTCCTCTGCCTTGTGTATCGAACCCGAGCACCGGTTCGAACCCCCGATCCAGCATGCATCGAGAGCCGGAGCAGATGCACCACGGTCGTGCCACTGAGTGGCACAACAATCGGCGATGTCGGACAACTGGACTTGTTATGCTGTGTTGACCTGCGAATTCGGGGACAGCAATGACGGATGATCACACCGTGATCGGGCGTGCGGTCGCGATTCTCGATGCCGTGACACAGGCCGCGGGCGCTCCGATCTCCCTTGCGGCACTCACCCGCCGGACCGGGGTTCCGAAATCGACCGTGCGGCGCATCGCCGACGATTTGGTGGCTCGCCAGATGCTGGCAAGCACTCCGGAGGGCTACCTACCGGGCAAGCGATTGATCCAGCAGGGCATGCACGCGGCGCTGAACCTGGGTCTGGTGGCTACCGTCCAGCCGTACCTGCAGGAGTTGCACCTGCGCTCACGTGGCGAACTGGCGTGGTTCGCGACCGTTCACAACGGTGAATTGGTCATTACTGGAACGGTTTTCGGCCAGGAGTACGGATCGGTGATCACCGGTTCGGGGTGGCCCACGATGTCCGCCCTGGGTACCAGCCTTGTTCTCACCGCGGCCGGGCGCTTGCAGATCGCACACCATCCCGACCAGGCCGAGTATGTGCTCGGCGTGGGCTGTCGCCCGCTGACCAGATACTCGATCACCGATCGGAACAGGTTGCGATATCTGCTGAACCAGGCCCGCGACACCGGCCTGGCCACCGAGGCCGAACAGGTCATCGAGGGCTGGAGTTGCTCGGCAGCCGTCGTTCGCGATGCCAATGGCAACATGACCGGCGCACTCGGCCTGATCGGCCACAACGGCGACATCGCCCGTCGCCTCGCGGCTCACGTTCACACCCTGAGCAAGCAGCTGGAAGACGAATCACGTACCCGTCAACGTTGCGCGTCCGGCGATGCCACTCACGAGTGGTGGTGCAGCTATACCCGCGGCTATACCGGCACCGTGCCACAGATCCCGAAATTTCAGCCTCGAGCGGAGGCGACCCCGGCCAACCACTCCAGCACCTGATCCGCGTGCCGGTCCGGCGGGAACACCGGGTAGAAGACATGCTCGATGACCCCGTCCCGGATCACGAGAGTCAGACGCTTGTAGAGGTCGCGGCCACCCGACTCGAAGGTGGGCAGCGATAGTTCGGCTGCCAGGCGGAAAGAGGTGTCGGAGAGCAATCCGAACGGAAGGTTCAGGCGGTCGACGACCTCGCGCTGATATTCGGTGTCCTGACTGGACAGCCCGAGCACCTGGGCGACGCTGGCGGCCAGCAATTCACTGTGATGGTCGCGGAAGCCGCACGCCTCCGGGGTGCAGCCACGTGCGCCGGGGATCTCGTTCCACCCGAGCGGTATGTCGGTATCGGGCCGGCCGGTGAGTGGATACAGGTAGATGATCGTCCGCCCCGCAGGCAAGGCGGCCAGATCAACCTTGGTCCCGTCGGTGCAGTCGAGTACGAGCGCCGGCAGTTTCGTGCCGGGCAGGTGTGCCGCCGCGCCGTCGTCCTCGGGCACCGGCAGGTCCGCGGGCAGTGTTCGCAGGTCGGTCACCGGCGGCGTGACCCGACTGTGGCGATAGGCGGCATCGCGCAATCGAGCCGCCAGCGCGCCCCTGCGTTCAGTCAATGCGGTGATGCGCGAGTCGATTTCATCGATGGCCCGCTGGTACTCCGCCAGTGACGCCGGGCAATCATCGACAAGCTCTCCGCCCGAGGCGAGGCACTCGAGAAACGGCCGCGTCTCATCGACGGGAATCCCGAGTCGGCTCAACTCCTTGATCTCACGCACGAGCCGCGCGTCGCGCTCGGAGTACTCGCGGTAGCCGTTGCCGGAACGGCCCGGTGTGATCAAACCCATTGCCTCGTAGCGTCGAACCGCCTTCGGACTCACCTTCGCCAGCTGCGCAACCTGCCCTATTCTCACCCGCCGACGGTAAACCCTGTCCCCGGGGACAAGGTCAAGCGCGCCGATGGACCGCCTCCATGAGTCGAGAGCGACGGCGTGGGCGTAGCGCAGAGGTCGCCAGGCGATCCAGTCACGCGGTGGGCGCTTCTCGCACGGGTGCGACCGGGAGACGATGCGGACGGTCTTCGAATGGCGCCGGTGGGAATGGGCGGAGTGGCTATCGTGCGTGCGGAATGGCGACGGTCGGGTCTGTTGGGCCGGCAACAGCCGCATGGGTTGGTGACCCGCCTGTGGGCGGTCAGCACTTCCTGCTCGAAGCAGCGGTCAGACTCCGCGAAATGCCTTGTCGCCGACCCGGTCCGGATCGGTGATGTGGGACAGGAACAGGCGAGCGGCCGGCGCGGGTGTACGGGTAGTGACGACGTGCCAGGGACGGTTGAGCGGGGTGCCGTCGACCGGCAGGACCTCCAGGTGACCAGCGGCGAGGTCCGTGGCGATGGCGTCGGAGTGGATGAGGGTGATGCCCAGTCCCTCCCGGGCGGCGGCCAGTGCCGCGCCGTGGGTGCCGAGAGTCAGTGAGGGCGGGCGGATCTGGAGGCGGTCGAAGAGGGCGAGGGTGGTGTCGCGGGTTCCGGAGCCTTTGCCGCGGAGCAGCCAGGTGGCCTCACAGGGGTCCGGCCAGGCGTCGGGTGCGCCGACCACGACCAGCTGACAGGGGCGGCGGGCGCGGGTGACCAGCCCGGCGTCGCGGGGTGGGCGGCCGGCGATCACGAGATCGGTTTCGTGGTGGGTCAATTCGAGGTACAGCACGTCGCGGGGCTGGATGGACAGACCCAGTTCGATGTCCGGATACCGGATGCGGAAGGACGCGAGCAGCCGGAGCAGCACGTATTCGCCGGCGGTCGCTACCACGCCGATACGCAACCGGCCGGTCTCGGCTTCCTGGACCGCGGCGTGCGCCTCCTTCATCAAACCGAGGATGCTGCGGCAGTAGTCGGCGTAGACCCGCCCGGCCTCGGTGAGCGCGATACCCCGCCCGGATTTGGCGACGAGTTTCGCGCCGAGTTGTTTCTCGATGTGTGCTACGGCCGCGGAGGCCGCCGCTTCGGTGATGTGCAACTGTGCCGCCGCGCGGCGAATGCTGGAGTGCTTGGCAACGGCGAGAAAGGTTTCCATGCGCACCGCGCTCACCGTACCCATACTCAACGGTAGCAAACTTGACGAAAAGGTTGAGCGAGAACAGAAACAATCGAATTGTTTGTCGTTAACGGCGCCGTCATCCTGGGAATCACAAGTCGCCCAACCCGGTTCGCAGGAGGAATGATGGCCGGATCTGTCGATGATCAGCGCAGCCGGTGGGATCCGGGTGTGCAGTCGTACGCGTCGATGGGATACTACGCTCCCGACTATCAGCCCAAGGACACCGATGTCCTGGCGGTCTTCCGGGTGACGCCCCAGCGGGGCGTCGATCCGGTGGAGGCGTCCGCGGCGGTGGCGGGTGAATCGTCCACGGCCACCTGGACGGTGGTCTGGACCGACCGGCTCACCGCGCACGAGCGCTACCAGGGCAAGTGCTACCGCGTCGACGAGGTGCCCGGGCGCAAGGGCGAGTATTTCGCCTATGTCGCCTACGATCTCGATCTCTTCGAGGAGGGTTCCATCACGAACCTCACCTCCTCGGTCATCGGCAATGTATTCGGTTTCAAACCGCTGCAGGCATTGCGGCTGGAGGATATGCGCATTCCCGTGGCGTATGTCAAGACCTTTCAGGGTCCGCCGCACGGAATCGTCATGGAACGGGAGCATCTGAACAAATACGGCCGGCCGCTGCTGGGCGCCACGGTGAAACCGAAACTCGGCCTGTCGGCCCGCAACTACGGCCGCGTGGTGTACGAGGCCTGCCGGGGTGGACTCGATTTCACCAAGGACGACGAGAACATCAACTCGCAGCCGTTCATGCGCTGGCGCGACCGCTACCTGTTCGCGATGGAGGGCGTCAACCGCGCCATCGCCGAAACCGGAGAAATGAAGGGGCATTATCTCAATGTCACGGCCGCCACGATGGAGGACATGTACGAGCGCGCGGAATTCGCGAAATCGCTCGGCAGCTGCATCATCATGATGGACCTGACGGTCGGCTATACCGCCATGCAGTCCATGTCGAAGTGGGCGCGGCGCAATGGGATGCTGCTGCACCTGCATCGGGCCGGGCACTCCACCTTCACCCGGCAGAAGACCCACGGCGTCAGCTTCCGGGTCCTGGCCAAGTGGTGCCGGCTGATCGGCGTGGATCACCTGCACGCGGGTACGGTCATCGGCAAGCTGGAAGGTGATCCGCACACGGTCAAGGGCTTCTATGACACGTTGCGCGACAACCACATTCCGATGAACCCCGTCAACGGCATCTTTTTCGACCAGGACTGGGCCAGCCTGCCCGGTGTCATGCCGGTCGCCTCCGGCGGCATCCACGCCGGCCAGATGCATCAGCTGCTGGACCTGTTCGGCGACGACGCCATCCTCCAGTTCGGCGGCGGCACCATCGGGCATCCGCTGGGCATCGCCGCGGGCGCGGAGGCCAACCGCGTCGCTCTCGAGGCAGTGGTCAAGGCGCGCAACGAGGGTCGCGATCTGCTCAAGGAGGGCCCGGACGTGCTGCGCCGCGCCGCCGAGATCTGCCGCCCGCTCGATGTCGCGCTCGCCACCTGGGGTGACGTCACCTTCGACTACACCTCCACCGACGCCCCCGACGCCGTCCCGACGGCCTCCCGCTGAAAGTCGAGGAATCCCCATGCATCTGCGCCAAGGCACCTTCTCGCACCTGCCGGACCTCGACGACGCCGAGATCGCCGCCCAGGTCCGCTACGCCCTGCTCAACAACTGGCCGGTGTCCATCGAGTACACCGACGATCCGCACCCGCGTAACAACTACTGGGAGATGTGGGGTCTGCCGCTGTTCGATCTGGACGAGCCCGACGGGGTGCTCGCTGAGATCAACGCCTGCCGGGCCACGTTCCCGCGCTGCTACATTCGCGTGAACGCCTACGACGCCTCCTATGGCCGGCAGACCACGGCGCTGAGCTTCCTTGTACAGCGCCCCGCCCACGAGCCCGGTTTCCGCCTCGACCGCACCGAGTGCGACGATCGCCGCCAGCACTACGGCTTCCACGCCTACGCACTCGACGACCGTCCGGGCCAAAGGTACGGCGGCTGAACAGCTTTCGGAACGGGAGGATATCGTGAGCGCGGAACGCCCCGCGATACCGGGCGGCCGGCAGCCTGCAGCCGGCCGCCCGGCGGGCGGGTTCCAGATGCATCGGCCCGGGGTCACGAGCCCCGCACCGGTGCGCGGTACGGCCGCCGATGGTCCTCCCCGACCGGAGGATTCGGCGGCCGACCACCTGCACCGCCCCGTTTCCGGCCCACCTGAGATGCTGGCCGACGACGCCCTGCTGGATCTGTCGACGGATGTCGCGGGCAAGGACGTCGAGGACACTCTCGCCCGCCTCGACGCGGAACTGGTGGGTCTGGCGAACGTCAAACGCCGCGTGCGGGAAATCGCCGCATTGCTGCTGATCGATCGCGCTCGTCAGCGTTTCGGGCTCCAGGCTACCCGCCCGACCATGCACATGAGCTTCACCGGCGGGCCCGGCACCGGGAAGACCACGGTCGCCCTGCGCATGGCCGAAATGCTGCACGCCCTCGGGTACATCCGGAAACCCAAGGTGCACACCGTCACCCGTGATGATCTGGTCGGCCAGTTCATCGGTCACACCGCACCCAAGACCAAGGAGGCCCTGGCGAAGGCAGCCGGGGGAGTGCTGTTCATCGACGAGGCCTACTACCTGTTCCGCCCCGAGAACGAGCGCGACTACGGGCAGGAGGTCATCGAGATCCTGCTGCAGGAGATGGAGAACGAGCGCACCAGCCTGGTTGTCATCTTCGCCGGCTACCCGGACCGCATGGAGACCTTCTTCTCCGCCAACCCCGGCCTGTCCTCCCGGGTGGCCCACCACATCGAGTTCCCCGACTACACCCACGACGAGCTCATGGCCATCGCCGAACTCATGGTGCGCCAGGAGAACTTCCGCTTCGATCCGAAAGCCGCACAGGCTTTCTCGCGCTATCTGAAGCTGCGCATGGCCCGCCCCCGCTTCGCCAATGCCCGCAGCGTGCGCAATGCCCTCGAACGCTGCCGGCTGCGGCAGGCCAAACGCCTGGTCGAACTGCACCGGCCGGTCGGTCGCACGGATCTGATCACCCTGACGGACAGCGATGTCCTCGGCAGCAGCGTGTTCGCGGACGCCCTCGCCGACGAGGGGGCCCCTCCATGACGAATTGAGAGCGATTGTGCCCGAAGGATTGAAGACCCTCACCCGCTACACCATCGAGCAGGAGCACCGGCATCCCGGATCGTCCGGGGAGTTCTCGGCGCTGCTGAACGTGCTCGCCACCGCAACCAAGATCATCGGGAATCAAGTGACCCGGGGAGCGATCGTCGGCTCCCTGGGCGCTTCCGATGCCGAGAATCTGCCGGTCACCGTGCACCGGAAGATGGATGCCATCGCCAACGACATCATGGTGGCCGAGAGCCAGTGGACCGGACCGCTGGCGGCGCTGGTGTCCGAACAGATGCGCGAGTGCCATCAGGTGCCGACCGAGTACCGGCGCGGAAAGTATCTGCTGGCCTTCGATCCGCTGGACGGATCCAGCAATATCGACGTGAATCTGCCGGTGGGAACGATCTTCAGCGTGCTGCGCGCTCCGGAGGACGGGCGCGAGGCCGCCGGCACCGACTTCCTGCAGCCGGGCGTGCAGCAGGTGTGCGCCGGGTTCACGCTGTACGGGCCCGCGACCATGCTGGTGCTCACCACCGGCAACGGGGTGGACGGGTTCACGCTGGACCGCGAGGTGGGCGCGTTCGTCCTCACCCATCCGCGCATGCGAATCCCCGACGACACTTCCGGTTTCGCGATCAATGCCGCCAATGAGCGGTTCTGGGAACGCCCCGTCCGCCGCTATGTCCACGAATGTCTCGAAGGCGTGGACGGCCCGCGCGGACGGGATTTCAATATGCGCTGGGTCGCGTCACTGGTGGCCGACACCTTCCACATCCTGACCCGCGGCGGGCTCTACATGTATCCGCGCGATACGCGCAATCCCGAACGCCCGGGCCGGGTCTCGCTGCTGTACGGGGCCAATCCGATCGCCTTCATCGTCGAACAGGCCGGGGGCGCGGCCAGCACCGGGCATGAGCGGGTGCTCGATGTGCGGCCCGAGGAGCTGCACCAGCGAATCCCGTTCATCTTCGGCTCCCGCAACGAGGTCGAGCGGATCGAGCGCTATCACCGCGAACCAGAGGAGGGGCCCAGTTTCGACGCTTCACTTTTCGGTTCCCGCTCCCTGTTCCGCGCGTCCCGGCACTGAGCGGCCGGGTGAAAGCTGTTGTCCGGCAATCGAGGAGGTGCCATGTCGGTCAAACATCCCGTGGTCGCGATCACCGGGTCGTCCGGTGCGGGGACGACCAGCGTCACGCGAACCTTCCAGGAGATATTCCGCCGCGAGGGAATCAGCGCGGCCATCGTGGAAGGGGATTCGTTCCATCGCTACGACCGCAACGAGATGAAGCTGGCCATGGCCGAGGCCGAACAGCAGCGCAACCTGACCTTCTCGCACTTCGGGCCGGAGGCGAACCTGCTCACCGAACTGGAGTCGCTGTTCCGCGAGTACGGGGAGACCGGTGTGGGCGCGGTGCGGCGCTACCTGCACGATGACGACGAGGCCAAACCCTTCGGGCAGCCGGCGGGCACGTTCACTCCGTGGGAGGAGCTGTCCCCGGGCAGCGATCTGCTGTTCTACGAGGGCCTGCACGGGGCGGCGATCGGCGATGGGGTCGACGTGGCCCGCTATGCCGATCTGCTGGTGGGCGTTGTTCCCATTATCAATCTGGAGTGGATTCAGAAGGTGCACCGCGACAAGACCGAACGCGGCTACTCCAGCGAGGCCATCATCGACACCATTCTGCGGCGCATGCCCGACTACGTGAAGCACATCTGCCCGCAGTTCTCGCGGACCTATGTGAACTTCCAGCGGGTGCCCACGGTGGACACCTCGAATCCCTTCACCGCCCGGACCATTCCGACCGCGGACGAGAGTTTCGTGGTGATCCGCTTTGCCGATCCGAAGGTCATCGACTTCCCGTATCTGCTGTCCATGCTGCACGATTCGTTCATGTCGCGGCCCAACAGCATCGTGGTGCCGGGCGGAAAGATGGACCTGGCGATGCAGCTCATCTTCACGCCGCTGATCCTGCGGCTGATGGACAAGCGGCCCAAGCGGCTGCGCTGATCCGGGTTGTGCCGCACGAGAAACGGCGGCCGCCCGGGGATGGCGACCGCCGTGGGTTACGCGGATCGAACCGGTCAGACGGCGGTGGGCAGATCCTTGGCGCGGCTCTTCACCTGGAAGGCCGAGATCACCTCGAAGACGCCGATGGCGATCAGCCAGCAGCCGACCACCACGACCAGGGCTGTGATCGAGCGGAACGGCTCCACGATCAGCAGACCACCACCGACGATGAGCAGGATGCCGAACAGGATCTGCCAGGCGCGGGCCGGGAGGGCGGCATCGGACATCGCGGCCACCAGTACCGCGGTGCCGCGGAAGATCCAGGTGATGCCGATCCACAGCGCCAGCAGGCCGATGGCCTGGAACTCGTTCCGGAAGCAGAAGAAACCCAGAATGAACGACAGGATGGCGGTAATGAAGGACAGCACGCGCATCCAGGTGCTGATGTGCAGACCGAAGGCCGCGATCAGCTGGAAAACACCGGATACGAGCAGGTAGATGCCGAACAGGACACCGGCGACGACCAGGGTGGGTCCGGGCCATACCAGCACCAGGATGCCCAGCACCACCGAGAGAAGGCCGGTGACCAGGATCGACTGCCACGCACTGCGGGCCAGCGCATGAACCGGCCCTTCGTAAACTCCCTCTTTGCTGGTTGTCATGTTCAGCAGAATATGACCAGTTCGTGCCGTTTGCGTTCAATTAGCCAAGTGTTGCGCGGCTGTGACATGACTCAATCGTCGTCGGCGCTCAGGCGCGCGATGCGCCGCACCCAGCGAATGTCGGCCCGCCAGGTATATCCGGCGACCAGCAGCGAACCGACGACCGCGGCATTGAGCATCGAGGAACCGTTCACCACCAGCGACACCAGGCCACCGATGAGCGCGCCCGTGCTGAACGAAACATATTGCGTCGCATAGCCGAGCCAGTCACGGACAGTGCCGCCACCGAAGACGTGCCGCTCGATGCCCTGCGCGAGTTTCACCAAGGTGCCGGTGACGTAGCTGACCGGAATGGAGACCTCGCCGTTCTTGACGAAGGAGGTGTTGAGCGCGCCCATGCCGAAGGACACGAACAGGATCGGGACCAAGCCGATGATGCGCTCGGCGAGCACGGCGTCCGCGATGGCCGCGAGCAGCAGAGCGCCGGTGGTGAGCATGGTCGCGCCGTGCGGATGGTTGGTCCACCAGTACCGGCGGCAGATCGAGGCGATGAACACACCGGCCAGGAAGCAGGCGATGATCGAGGCCGCGCCGATGGCGAGGATGTAGTCGCCGACGAAGTTGCCGAGAATCGCGCGTTCCGTATTGCCGGTCATGAAGGTGATGAAATAGCCCTCCGAGTGGGTGTACGCGGCCGCGCCGATGAATCCCGCCAGCAGCGACAGCACCGCCGACAGCCGCATCTCGAGATCCCAGAAGGGCTCGTGGGGTTGCTTGCCTGCCGCAGTCACAGCAACAGGCTAGCAATCCACAACAGGCCGGCCCGGAGGTGAAAATCCGCGCCGGTGACGCCGCGCCGTTGGTGCGGTACAGTGCTTATGTTAACCGGAATTCGCAACTGGAATGCCCAGTGGGAACAAGGAGAAGTCATGACCTCCGCCGTCATCGTCGACGCTGTCCGCACCCCCTCCGGGAAGGGGAAAACCGGTGGCGGCCTGTCGGATGTGCATCCGGCGACGCTGCTCTCGGGCGTACTGGGCAGCCTGGTGGAGCGCACCGGGATCGATCCCGCGCTGGTTGACGATGTGATCGGCGGTTGCGTCACGCAGAGTGGCGAGCAGGCCTTCAATATCTCCCGCACCGCGGTGCTCGCGGCCGGCTTCCCCGAAGCGGTGCCCGCCACGACGGTGGATCGGCAGTGCGGATCCTCTCAGCAGGCCGCCCATTTCGCGGCGCAGGGCGTCATCGCGGGGGCCTATGACATCGCCATCGCCTGCGGCGTGGAATCCATGTCGCGGGTGCCGATGTTCTCCAACGCCCAGGGCCGCGACGCCAACCGCGGGCCGATCGCGCACCGATATCCGGACGGGCTTGTGCAGCAGGGCATTTCCGCCGAGGTGATCTCCGCGCGCTGGAAGTTCGACCGGACCGCGCTCGACGAATTCGCCGCGCGCTCACACCATTTGGCCGCCGCCACCGCGGCATCCGGAGGCTTCGACAACGAACTGGTCCCGGCGGGATCGCTCACCGCCGACGAGACCATCCGGCCCAGCACCACCGTCGAGGGCTTGGCCGGGCTGAAGCCCGCCTTCGTGGATGCCGAGTTCAAGGCCCGGTTCCCCGAAATCGAATGGTCCATCACCCCCGGCAACTCCTCGCCCCTCACCGATGGCGCGTCGGCGGCGCTCATCATGAGTGAGGAGAAGGCCGCCCAGCTCGGCCTGAAGCCGCGCGCCCGCTTCCACTCCTTCGCGGTCACCGGCGACGACCCGCTGCTCATGCTCACCGCCGTCATCCCCGCCACCCGCAAGGCGCTGGCGCGAGCGGGACTGTCCATCAACGACATCGACGTCTACGAGGTGAACGAGGCGTTCGCACCCGTGCCGCTGGTCTGGGCACACGAGCTCGGCGCCGACCCGGCCAAGCTCAACCCGCGCGGCGGCGCCATCGCCCTGGGCCACCCCCTCGGCGCCTCCGGCACCCGCATCCTCACCACCATGCTCAACCACCTCGAACAGACCGGCGGCCGCTACGGCCTCATGACCATGTGCGAGGCGGGCGGGCTGGCCAACGCCACCATCATCGAACGCCTCTGAGACCCGTGCCCGAATCGGTGCCGCAGGCCCGTTGTCGCCGCCGGCCGAACGGCAGCATCGAGGATGACCTAGACCGCTCGGCCGCAATCAGCTGAGCGGTTCCCACGCGTCGTGTCCGACAGGATGGCCTCGGAGGACGTTGCGCCGGAAGGGCGGCGGCGCAGCGGAGATGGCCGATCGTGTCGGGGGTCGGCCGTAAGCTGGGGCCGTCGTGCGGCTGGCGTACGGAGCGGGTGCGGGGGAGGCGTTGTGCGGGTTTCGTGGGATCAGGTGTTCAGCTGGCGGGTGCGGCGGCAGTTCGTGGATCCGCGGACGAAGGGCGATGCCGTGGCCGTGGTCGAGCGGCTGTGCGGGGTGCAGGCGCAGGTGACGTCGGCGGCGGAAACCGCTGTGGCGCTGCGACGTTCGGCGGGTGGGCCCGGTGCGGTGGTGGCGGCGCTGGGGGAGGGCGCGCTGATGAAGACCTGGGCCATGCGTGGCACGCTGCACGCGCTCGCTCCGGAGCAGGGGGCCGCGGCGTTGTCGCTCATGGCCTCGGCACGCACGTGGGAGAAGCCCGCGTGGACCAGGGCTTCCGGGGCGACACCGGATGATGTGGCGGCGCTGGTCAAGGCGGTCGGTGACATTCTCGACGGGCGCGTGCTGACTCGCGACGAACTGGTCACGGAGCTGATCGCCGAGCGGCGATTCCAGCCGCTGGAGGACCATCTGCGCTCCGGCTGGGGTTCGATGCTGAAGCCCCTGGCCTGGCAGGGCGCACTGTGCCACGGCCCGGCCCGCGGCACGTCGGTCACCTTCACCAATCCCGCGCACGTCATCCCCGGCTGGTCCGGCATCCCCGACCCGGATGCCGCCGCGCCCACCATCATCCGTGCCTACCTCGGCGCCTACGGCCCCGCCACCCCGGAAATCTTCAATACCTGGCTGATACGTGGCTTCCTGAGCAAACCAACTGTGCGCCGCTGGTTCTCGAACCTCGGTGAGGAGCTGACGGAGATCGAAGTCGAGGGCCGCCCCGGCTACTTCCTCACGGCCCACCTCGACGAACTCGCCAGGACCAAACCAACTTCCGCAGTCCACCTCCTCGGCCAATTCGACCAGTACGTCCTGGGCCCCGGCACCGGCGACACCGCCCTCCTTCCCGGCGACCACCGCGCCAAGGTCAGCCGCACCGCAGGCTGGATCTCCCCACTCGTCCTGACCGGCGGCCGGATCACCGGAACCTGGGACCTCGACAAAGGCGACCTGACCGTGTCCATGTTCGACAGCACACCCGTCCCCATCACCCAGATCACCGCCGAACTACCCCGCATCGCCGAGGCCACCGGCCAGCCGGTGAACACAGTCCGTTCTGCCTGAGATCGACTGTGGCGCACCGTGGTCGGCTTCAGACAACCGGCACGGTAAATCGGAGATCGAGTTCGGAATCACGAAGCTGCTGGGGTTCGAGAGGCCGCCGCGGATCAAGCTGATCAACAAGGTGAAGCTGTACCGGCCCGCAGCCGGGGAGCCGGACTTGAAACCGGCCAATGACCAGGCCCCAATCGGACAAAAATCGGTGGGCTGCCGCTGCCGGGTCACGGTACTGGTGGATTCCGGTGACAGGTCGGGATCGCGCATGTGCGCACGCACCGAACCTCGCTCCCCTGTTCCGAACCGAGTCCGCCTCAGTCACGACCGGGCAGCAGGGATGGGTCATGTGCGCCGGGGCCCAGTTGGGGGCGTAGGTCCTTGACGGTGAGGTGATCGCCGCATTCGGAGCAAACGGGTTGGACGGTCATGGTGTGGCCGCAGGATTTGTGGACGGATTCGATCGGGGGGCCGTCGGGGGCGGCCCATTCGTCGCCCCATTGGCGCATGGCGGCCAGGATCGTCCAGAGGGAACGGCCCTTGTCGGTGAGCAGGTAGTCGTAGCGGACCGGGTTGTCCTGGTAGGGCGTCTTATCCAGGATGCCTTGGGCAACAAGGTGTTCCAGGCGCTGGGTGAGGACGTTGCGGGCGATGCCGAGGCGGGAGCGGAAGTCGTCGAAGCGGGTGATGCCGAAGAGGGCGTCACGGACGATGAGCAGGGTCCACCATTCGCCCACCACCTCCAGGCACTGGGCGATGGAGCAGTTCATGTCCTCGAAGCTGGTTCGCCGCATGACCCCAGCATAGTCGGTTGCTTGAAGAGACTCACTCGCCTATGGTCCGTCTCATGAAGAAACTCACTCGGGCCGACGGCCGGACGCAGGGGGAAGAACGATGAACACCGCTGTCGTGCAGGAGGAGCGGCGGGCCGTCGATCCGCGAGTGGTGCTCGGGATCGTCGCGGTGGCGGTGCTGCTGTCCAGCCTGGACCTGTTCATCGTCAATGTGGCGCTGCCGCGGATCGCGCAGGACTTCTCGGGAGCCCGGATCACGGGACTGTCGTGGGTGCTCAACGCGTATTCGATCGTGTTCGCGGCGCTGCTGGTTCCCGCCGGACGTCTGGGTGACCGGAACGGGAACAAGACCGCGTTCCTGACCGGGCTGGGCGTCTTCGTGCTGGGGTCGGCACTGTGCGCGGTGGCGTGGAATACCGGTGCACTGGTGGCCTTCCGGGTCCTGCAGGCGGCGGGCGCGGCATTGCTGACACCGTCCTCGCTGGGCCTGCTGCTGGCCGCGACACCGGCCGAGCGTCGGGCGACGGCGGTGCGACTGTGGGTGGCGTTCGGCGGTCTGGGCGCGGCGCTGGGGCCGGTGATCGGCGGACTGCTGGTCGAACTGCATTGGCGCTGGGTGTTTCTGGTGAATGTGCCGCTGGGGATCATCGCGCTGGTGCTGGGAGCGCGGCTGTTGCCACGGCCGAATGGCACGGGCGGATCGATGCCGGACGGGGTCGGCGCGCTCATGTTGATCGGTTCGGTGGCGTCGCTGATTCTGGCCGTCGTCAAGGGCGAGGACTGGGGGTGGGGATCGCCCGGTGTCATCGGCGCATTCGCGGCGACCGCTGTGTTCGCGGTGGCGTTCGTGGTCTCGTCGCGCCGCCATCACAGTCCCGTCGTCGATCCGGGACTGCTGCGGGTGCCGAATTTCGCGCTCATGCTCGGCAATTCGCTGCTGTTCAATATCGCGTTCGCTGGGATGCTGCTGTCGGCGGTGCTGTGGATGCAGAACGTGTGGGGATGGTCGGCCTTGCGGACCGGGCTGGGGATCGCGCCCGGGCCGCTGATCGTGCCGCTGGTGGCGGTGTCGGCGGGCCGGCTGATCGCCCGGATCGGTGTCGGGCCGGTGCTCGCGCTGGGTGGGGTGTCGTTCGCGGCCGGAATCGTCTGGTGGGCGCAGGCGATCACGCTGCAGCCGGACTATCCGACCGGGCTGCTCGGCGGCATGCTGGTGACCGGTCTGGGCGTCGGCCTGACCATGCCGACCAGTGTGGCGGCCGGGACGGCAGGGCTGCCGTCACAGCAGTTCGCGACCGGGTCGGCGGTGCTGAGCATGGCGCGGCAGCTCGGAATGGCCGTGGGTGTGGCGGTTCTGGTGGCGGTGCTGGGTACACCCTCCGGCGCCCGGTCGACCCTCGACGCCTTCCAGCACGGTTGGTACGTAATCGCCGGCGCTTCGCTGGCAGCCGGTGTGCTGGGCTTGGCAGCGCGAATTCCGAAGGCCGCGCCGGTATCCGGGTAGATTCTCAGGGACGGTCTCAGGGGTTGTCCGGATGTCCCGGTCCGCGGTCGTCCCTACCATCGAGATATGCGAATCGGGCTGACGGTCACGGTGCTGGCGCTGGTGGGGGCCGCGGGATGCGGGAGTGTGACGACCTCGGTGCCGCAGCTGGTCTCCACCACCCCGATGGCGGTGTCGCCCAAGCGAGTCGAGCGGATTCGCGACGACATCGACGGGCTGGTGCGGGCCGGGACCACCGGGGTGATCGCGACCCTCACCGAGAACGGCCAGACCATCACCCTCACCGCCGGGGTCGGGGACCGCATCAGCCGGGCGCCGATTCCGATGGCCCCGCCGCAGCAGGTGCGGGTCGGCAGTATCTCCAAAACCTTTGCGGCGGCACTCATCATGCAGCTGGTGGCGGAGGGGAAGCTGCGCCTGGACGAACCCGTGGACAGCTACCTGCCGGGACTGCTGCGCGGCACCGGGGTGGACGGGCGCTCGATCACGGTGCGCCAGATCCTGCAACACCGCAGCGGACTGCCGGAGCTCTCCGATGACCCCGAACTCGACGAAGTGCGCGCCGCGGCCGGGGGCCGCACCTTCACTCCCGCCGAGGAGATCGCGATCGCGCTGCGCCGACCCGCGCAGTTCGCGCCGGGGGAGCGGTTCAAGTACACCAATACCAATTTCATCGTCGCGGGCATGCTGGTCGAAAAGGCGACGGGCAGAACGTATTCCGAGGAATTAGCGGGCCGCATCACCACGCCGAATCAGCTCGCCGACACCTATCTGCCCGGCCCGGGCGAGACCGGCTTCCGCGGCCCGCACCCGCAGGGCTACACCCTCGTCGGCGACCACCCCACCGACGTCACCCGCTCCGAGCCGTCGGTGGGGTGGTCGGCAGGCGGACTGATCTCCACCGGAAATGACCTGAACCGCTTCTTCATGGCCCTGCTCGCCGGGAAGATCGTCGCCGACGGGCAGCTGCACGACATGCTGACAATCCCGCCCCGTTCCCCGGACAGCGCCCTCGACTACGGTCTCGGCATCGGCGCGATCCAACTTCCCTGCGGCGCACAGTACTTCGGCCATGTCGGCGAGATCGCCGGTTACCTCACCATTTCCGGCGCCACCCGGGAGGGCCGCGCCGTGACCATCGCGATGAACGACTCCCCGGACACCGAGCCGGACATCACCGGCCTGGTAGGCGATGCGCTGTGTCCGTAGCCGTCAAAACTGCCCGGCGAGAAACCCGCTGAACAGCACCAGGAATCCACCGACCTCACCCACGATCAGCAACCCCATCGAGATTCGAGTGCCGAGCTTGTCGGTCTGTCCATGAAACTGATTCGTGGTATCGCGTCGCCACCCGTGATAGATGTACGTCGCGATCGCCGCGACGAAGAAGAACATAATCACCAGATCCGCAGTCAGATTCACCGCCGTCGACCAGGCACTCAGCTCGGTGAATACCGCAAGGAGCAGCGTTGCGAACGAGTACAGCAGTGTCGCCCGATGTGCGATATCAACGTACACATGTGCACTCGCATCCGGAGAAGCACGGACCTGCTGGTATTTCCACACCCCCAGCAGCAGCGCCAAAACGAACAGCAACCCCGCTGCCACCAATGTAACCCGGGTGTCGATCCCGAGCCCGACGCTCACCGCCGCCGCCTCGACCTGCCCCGCCACTTTCCCTCCATCACGTCCGCGTGTCTGGCCAGAACCATAACGCGTCGCACTATGACTCGACCGCCATGAGCCGAGTACGGCGCCCGAGCATCCCCGGGGTTCCGGGATCCGGCGCGTACGGTGACCTTGCCCTGACATCCCGTTTCGAGTGAGGTTGCCGGTGACCGAATTGCCCATGTGGGCCGACGATCCCGGGGCGCTGGGGCTCACCGAGAAGCAGTACGACGAGCTCCCGGACACCCTGCGCACACTGATCGAAATCATCGACGGGAACGTCATACGCTCCAAGTGCGGCAGTGCGGAACACAGCGATGTCGCTCGGCGGCTTGCCAATCATCTCGAAGCGGCGAAGCCCGACGCCCCCTGCTTGCGGGTCTCATCGATGTCGACGTTCATTTCACGAGGAGGAGGCGAGACGGGGCCTTCTCGTTCCGTCGCCCCGATGTGACGGTCCACCGCTGCGTCGAACGCGGCACCAAACTCACCAGCGCCGATGCCAGGACTCTCAATAGATGCGCAGGCCATAGTGCGGAGTCCGTCAGATCTCAAGGTAGGCAGCCCATTCGGGCCCGGATCGTTGCGATCCTCTGGTCGGTGGACGGGTGACTGTCGAGCCAGTTGACGATCGGTGGCAACGTCGGCTCGGCCGGCTCGGCCGCCCACTGCCGCAGGACCTCGCACAGCTCCTGGCCGTATCCGAGCTCGACCGCGACCCTGTCGGCCCGGGTCTCGCCAAGCCGCGACAGAGCCGCCTCGGCCAACGGCTGAGCGACGAGTAGCACGACCAGGACGAGCGCACCGAGCCAGCCGAACAGCAGGATCAACACCACGCCGATAGTCAGGTAGACAGTGAGTAGCCCAGTCCCCCAAGCGATGACGGATGCGAACATGGCACACTCAGGGACCTGCCAGTCTCGCCGTTCGGCCTCGACCCGGACGAAGAGTACGGTAGCCATCACGACATGCCCGATGAGGCGGAAGATGAGCGTGAACGGCAGGCCATACCACCGTGCGAGCAGGCGCACCCAGTGCGGGCCGTCCAGATGGTGACCGAGTTCGTGGGCGAGTACCGCCTCCAGTTGCCGTGGGGGGAGTCGGAACACTGCCCAATCGGTCGCTCCGACAAGGCGACCCGCGGCGGCGAACGCATTGACTGTCTTGGAATCCTGTACCCACAGCGAGTAGACCGAACCATCCACACTGGCCGCGCTGGTGACCGTTCCCCACGCGGACTCCAGCATGCCGCCCTCGTCCGGCGACGGCCGCCGGAACCGGTAAGCCACCCGGGCCACCATCGCGGTGTCCTGCGGAATGAAGACCGCAACTCCGGACACCAGCCAGACCGCCGCGAGAAATGCCGCAGCCTGCCAGTCCAGCAATAACCCAGGCGCGCACACGACAACCCCGGCGATCACAATCGTCGGCAGCGAAACCAGCAGTGCCGCAGGTGGATAGAGATATCGCTCAAGACGCTCGCGCCACCGTTGCCCGGGGATCAGTCGACGCCATCGTGATGGCACCTCCTGGTAGTCGCCATGCGACGAGGTCGACGGTGGCGGTGGTCGTGGAGGCGACGAGGGTCGCACGCGATACCGGCTGTTGCGCGTCCGACCGGTCTTCGGCGGCACCGGCATTGGATTGGGACGTCGCCGGTAACCCCCATACCGGCCACGATGCTGTGCGGACATGGCACGGATCCCTTCTTGCGCAAAGATGGTGCAAGGCAAGCTCTCACACGCCGCGTAACGGCACCTTATGGTGCGCTTGCATTCCCGCCGAGCTCGAAGACGTGACGTCGTCCTGGCCGCACCAACATGAACACCGCCACCAACCGCGACTCGCGCTGGTTGTTGCCCGGCCAGGCGAGCGGGGCAGCCAATGCATCTGGAGACTTTGGGTGGATTGTTGAAAGCCCTTGGCGTTCCGAATGTTCCGGGCCGGAAATCGGCCATGCAGCAGCACATCCAGCAGATGCCCGCCCCCGTCGTCGCCGCTCTCGGCCGCCACCTCGTCACCACCACGAAGCTCGCCGCCGAGGCCGCAACCACCCGGAGCCGCTACGTCGCCGCGCCTCGGTTCCGGTCACTGGAAACCGTCGAAAACACGCGACAGCTGAATAGGTGAGCTCACCAGTCTTCTGGCCCCTGCTCCTCTCCGGCGAGGCCGCCCCCGACCTCATCGCGGAGTTGCGCCTGAAGCACGACATTCACCAGCTGACGCCCCTGCAGAATCGCCCGGTGGACTGAGCGGCAACGGTGCGGCGTCCGAACGCTGCCCCGGTAATTCGGGGCAGCAAAATCAAATTGAATTTCACGGATTTCAAATACGATCCGCGCCCATGATCTCGAAAACCCGGGCGGTCCGAACAGGATTCGCCGCCCTCGTCCTCGCGGCAGGCCTCCTCGCGGTCGCGAGCCCAGCCACCGCCGAAATCCCCCTCACTCCGATCAGCCTCGCCACGAGCGAGACGCCCCAGGCCCCAGCTACCGCCGAGCCGATCCTGGACCTCGGGTCCTCCAATCCCTTCCTCCCAGTCGGCACTACCGGGTCCGGTCCCGGTTCCAGCAACTGCCAATTGGGCATAGTCGCGGGGTGCTATGTCCCAGGCGGGCCCCACTGACAGCGTGGATCGAGCACGCGTTCCGCGGCGGCACTCTTGCGCGCATCGCCCTCGAAGCGGGGCCATAGCCCGGGCGAGGAAAGGGAAAGGCCCCTCGCGCATGGCGGGTTCATGCGGTCGTCGCAACGCTCTCGATTCCAGGCGATCAGGGGAATACCGACCGGTTGAATACGGGTCGCTACCAGTCCCACGCCCCATGGCCTTGTCGTCTTCCCGTGGGGAACTTCTCCGCGACTTCAGCCGGCCGCCGAGGTAGAACGTGAGCTCAGGCGACGAGAACATTGAGAACGAGCACGACTGACGTCGCGATCGAGAACGCGAGGAAGATCATGGCTCCCAGCATGTTCCGGTCGCCGCTGCGGAGGTGGGCGACGATCGCGCCGCCGAAGTAGAGCACCAGCCCGATCGCGGCGGCGATCGCGAAGGGCGGGAACCAGATTCCCCAGAGGAGACCGACCGTCGCCGCGATCTGCAGGCTCCCGAGCACGGTGAGCTGGGAGGTGGTGAGGTGGACCGCTTCGGCGAATTGGCGTATCCACGTGGGGCGGACGAACTTCATCACTCCGGACTGGAGCATGGCCAAAGCGAGCAGGACGGACAGGATCAGGGCTGCGATGTGCATGACGGCTACGCTAGGAATCCGATAGGTACCTTTTGGTAACCTTCGGGCCGTGAGTCCCCCTGCCGGAATCATGTTCATGTCCGACTGTCCCGCGCGCACAGCAATCGAGATCGTCGCGAACAAGTGGTCCGTAGTCACCCTGTACGCGCTCAAGGATGGCCCCAAACGGCCCAGTGAACTTGTCGCTCTGTCCGGCGGCATCTCCCGGAAGGTGCTCACCCAGACCCTGCGCCGCCTGCAGAGCAGCGGCCTCATCGATCGACATCGGTACGCCGAAGCGCCCCCACGTGTGGAGTACAGCCTCACCCCACTCGGCCGGACGCTCGAGGAGCCGATAGCGATGCTGACGGAGTGGGCGCAGGCGCACGGAGAAGCACTCCTCGACTTCCAGGAATCGACAGCCGCGAACCAGACGCACTAGGTTCCGGACAGCCCTTACCTTATGTCTCGCGAACGAACATTCACGAGACACCCTGATGCTGTCGGTTGCCGGATTGAACGCCCTCAACTCGGCATAGATGGCGCGTTCGGCCGGCCTCGGATGGCTACGGCCGGTTGATCTTCCGCCACGTCACGCTGGCCGGTTCGGTCAGCGCGATCCGCGGCAAACGAGTGTGTTCTGCGCGAGCTCTTCGGCGTTGGTCCGCACGGCGAGTGGCCGCGCAGTCTGCGATCTGGCGCAAGTACTGTTGTGGCTGTGTCTGGTTCCGTTGTGCGGCAGCCGTTTCCTGAGATCGAGCCCTATGCGTCGGGACTGCTCGATGTCGGTGACGACAACCAGATCTACTGGGAGACCAGCGGGAATCCGCACGGCCGGCCCGTGCTGGTGGTGCACGGTGGTCCCGGCGGTGGGGGACGACGCGGAGCTCGCAAAACCTTCGATCCCGACCTGTTCCGGATCGTGCTGTTCGATCAGCGCGGCTGCGGTGAGAGCGTGCCGCACGCCTCCGACCCCGAGGTCGACATGGCGTACAACACCACCGAACATCTGCTGGCTGACATGGAGCTGTTGCGCGAGCACCTCGGTATCGAGCGATGGGTGCTCTACGGCGGCTCGTGGGCTTGTACCCTGATCCTCGCCTACGCGCAGCGCCACCCGGACCGGGTCATCGGGATCGTGCTGGTCGGGGTGACGATGACCCGACCGCGGGAGATCGACTGGCTCTATCACGGCCTGCGGTTGCTTCTGCCGATCGAATGGGACCGGTTCCGCAGCGGAGCACCTGCCGCATACCGGGACGGGAATCTGGTCGAGGGATACAGGCAACTGATGGAGCATCCGGATCCGGCCGTACGCGAGCAGGCCGCGCAGCAATGGTGTGTCTGGGAGGATGCGGTGATCGCGCACGAAACCCTCGGCGCACCTGGCCAATACAGTGCCAAGCTGGATTCGGCGCAGTTGGCGTTCGTGCGGATCTGTACTCACTACTTCGCACACGCGGCCTGGCTCGGCGACGGCCAGCTGCTTCGTGACGCACACCGGCTCGCGGGAATCCCCGGCGTCCTCATCCATGGTCGTCTCGACCTGTCTGCGCCATTGCTTACGGCTTGGGAACTCACCCAAGCCTGGCCGGAAGCAGAACTGAGGATCATCGACGACTCCGGGCACACCGGCAGCCCAGCCATGGCGACCAGCATCTACGACGCCGTCGCCCGATTCGCCAACTAAGCGCACTGCCAGCCAGGTATAGGTACAGCCCAACGCCCTGGAATCGGCAAGAGCGGATGCTCTGCGCCGCACCAGGTTCCGCCCGCCGGGCGCTCGAGACGAAATCCTCGCCTACCTTCGCGAGCGCCTCGCCCCGGAACCGACTGCGTAGCCTCCCGAGCCGGTAGGCGCAACGGTCACCGAGATGTCAAGATTCGTTCGGCCCCAGGATATTTCGGGGCAGGACAACTGATCGTGGTCCGATACCCTCGTTGGAATGTCCCTCGACATCACCCTGGCGACCGTGTTGGCCCACTGCGGCGGTGATCCCGAACAGGCTGCCCACCACCTGTCTCGCGCGATCGCAACCGCGCCGGCCGACCCCGCGGCCTACGCGGCGGCGGCCGAGCTGCTGCCCGAACTCGGTGAGTTGGCCGACGACGACCTGAGGGTCGCACCGATCGTGGCCTTCCGCCACTTTCTGGACGGCCGGATGGACGATGCCGCGCTCACGCTCGGTACGCTCAGCGGCGTCAGCCCGCGGTTCGCATGGGCTGACGCTCCCTGGTTCTCCGAGGCGTCTTTCCTTTCCGGGGTAACCATCGCAGCTATGCGTGAGGCGGTGTACCGACTCTTCGACCACACGGCGGTGCCTGCCGACGCAGCCGCCCGGCCCTGGCTCCGGGCGGTCGAGACGGTCACGTCCCGTGCAAGTCTTGGCCCCGAAGACCTGGCCGGAATGGCGATCTCGCTCCGCCTTTTAGGCCGAATGGACGAGTCGCTGGCTCTGTGCGACCGCGCCGATGCAATGGCCCGAACCATGCTGACGGAGGTCGTCCGAGGCGGAACCTGGCGGCTTCTAGGGAACCACGACGAAACGGCCGCCGCATTCCGTCGGGCCCTCGCTCTGGAACCGGACAATTGGTCACTCCATCTCGACTTGTCCGACGTGTACGCAGAGCGGGGTGACCATCCCGCCGCTCTCGCCGCTGCCCAGGCGGGCCTGAGCCACGCCCCGAACGAACCCAAGTTGCTCGCCGCTCGGGCAGCCCACCATGCTCGTCTTGCCGGCACCGCCGAAGCACTTCGTGAATTCGAGCGCCTGGCCCCCGACGTCGATCCCGACTACTGCCGATGGCTCCGCGAACAGGCCACAGGCGCAGCCTGAGAGACACGGCCAGCACAGATTCCGGCTCAGCCCGATCAGTTGCTGAGGTCCTGGATGAGGTCCAGGGCTGGGTATAGGACGGGCCGCAGTGGACGGAGTCTCGAGAGTGCCACGATGCGTTCGACCAGTGGGGCGGTTCGGCGGATCAGTAGTCGGGTGCGTTCCTGGTCGGGGCTGCGGTCGTGGACCCAGAACAAGACGATGCCCATGTGGGCCAGCCACAGCAGATTCGGTAGCTCGGCCATCAGTCGCTTGTCACCCTTGACGTCGGTGCCGATGATCAGGTCGCTCATGATGGCGGTGGATGTCTGTCGGGCGGGTCGGCTTTCGTCGCTGAATGGGCTGAGCGGGCTGGTGGGTTCGGCGGCGATGGCGAAGAATTTGCCGCCGAACTCGTGGTAGGGCGCGGCTACGTCGACGAAGGCCTGTTCCATCGTCTGCCATCGGGCGGCGAGGGAGTCGCTGCGGGGGGCCTGCTCGACCTGCTGTTGGTGCAGGGCCTGGATGTGTTGGTAGAAACCCTGGACCAGGTGTTCCTTGGATGTGAAGTAGTAGTAGGCGTTGCCGACGCTGACACCGGCTTCGCCCGCGATCGCGCGCATGGTGGTCTTCGTATAGCCGTTCTGCTCGAACAGGCGCAGGGCGGCGTCGATGATCTGCTGGCGAGTTTCCTCGCCGCGCGCGGTCGCGGGCTCGGGGCGGGGCATGGGGCTCAGGCTAGCTGGGCGGCGTCGACCGGAACCGGGGGGTAATCGGCCTGCAGCTCCGTGTGTCGGCTGCGGCGGATCTTGTTGAGGGCGATCAGGTTTGCAAAGTGCATGCCGCCGAGTACGAGCAGGACCTTGCCAAGTTTCATGGCGAGTTCCTCGATCGCGACGCGCGCATCGTCGACCGGGACGCTGATGCGCAAGGCCAGTGCCACGAAGCCTGCGTTGACGAGCCAGAACCCGATGACCAGCAGATGATTCACGGCTTCGGCGAGGTCGCTGTCTCCATTCATGACATCCACCAGAAACCGCGCGCCGGTGCGATGCAAGACCCGTGCCACCCAGAACGTGACCGCCAAACTGACGGTTGTGTAGGTCGCATATGTGACGACGACAAGGTTCATTGTCCCAGCTCCCTTGCTGATTTGAACGTGTTCAACTGCGAGACTAAGTCATTTCTTGAACGTGTTCAAGTATGAGCAGCGCAACACGTTGAGCGCCAAAGTCTGCGCCCACCATGGCATCGGCATGCGATGCATGACCGCCACCGGTCAGCTCGGCGGCGCCGTCGCTTTCGCCGACTCGGCACCGGGACCGCGTAGCGCAGTCAGGCATACAGGGGTGCCGCACAGAGCGCGAGCTGCGCTGAAATCGGCTATGAGCGCGCACAGCAAGCGGCCGTACGGCACTCTGTCCGTTGATCTTCGGTTGCCCCGTGCTGGCCGGTTCGGTCAGCGCGGTATGCGGCTCGAGAGCCCAGTGGTGCGTACGTACCACTACCGTGTCGAGGACGTGGAAGGAGAGCTCGTGTTCGACGATGTCATCGGCCTGAGCCCCGAAGATGCCGCACGCTGAACCGTCCTCGTCGAGCAATGCCGTCCGATCCTCGCGAACGACGGAATGGAGGCAGTTCAAACCTTCCTGGCCGAGAGTGATGCGAGCACCATCCATGCAGTCGCAATCACCTGGGCGCTACTGGGTAAGCCAGGTACACCTCTCGGAGTCGCCATCGATGCCGTGACGTCGAGCGCGACTCGGAGTTGAAGCCGGGCGTGGCCTGGTCTGGGCGAACGGCGCGGGTATCAGCTAGCGGATGCACCGCGTGGGTGCGGGTACACGCCGCGCAGGATCAGCGCCCGCCGCTGCCACGGGTCGGCGGGCGCGCGATGGCAGAATCCATCCGTGTCAGATGATCGGAGTGCCTGCGGGCACAAGCATGTCCGGGTACTCGCAGGTTCGGGCCCGGGCGGGGAACCCGTCTACGAGGTGCTCCCCGCGAAGCCGCTGGAGCGCAACGACTACGAGATTCTCGGCAGCCCCGGCCTGGCCTATGATTTCGCCGCCGGAGACCGTCTGCGGGTGTCCGACGACGGCAGTTTCGAGGTGTTGCGGCGTGGGGGGAACCTCTGTGTGAGGGCCTACCCGACCGGCACACCCCCTTCGGATGCCGAGATCGGTGCGCTCACTGTGGGATTCGAGCGGCTCGGCGGAGTGGTGGAGATACCGCCCGACCGCCGATTCATCGTGGTCACGGTGCCGGTATCGGTCGGCTTTCCCGCGATAGCAGACCTGATCGGAGGATGGTCGGCCGAAAACGACTGCGCCTGGGGGTACGGCAACGTTTACGACGAGGACGACAACCCACTCGGCTGGTGGGTCAGCGACTGAACCGCCCCGACGTACGGCAATCGGCTACGGTGCATTCGGCCGGACTCGGATCGGCACGGCCAGTTGATCTTCCGCCGGCCCGCGCTGGCCGGTTCGGTCAGCGCGGCATGCGGCTCGAGAGTGCGTCGGCTACAGCGCGGGTCGCACGACCGTCCGCCATGCTGGCACGCCGGACCTATCGGCTCGCCGAAACCCACGAGGACACACTGCTGTTGGAGAGCCCGTTTTCGGCGGTCGTTCCGTTCGGCCGGTTGGATGGCTGACTCGGCTGTGGGCCCGTCGATCAGCGCGGGTGTAGTTCTGCTGCCAGCTTCAACAGGTCGGGGATGTGGGAGCCGTCGGTTGCGGCGCGGGGGATGGCTTCGGAGAGGGGGAAGGCGCGGACTTCCAGGATTTGTTCTGCGTCATCGGGGTTGGTGGGGTGGCCGGTGAGGGTGACGTCGGCGGTGCACCAGAGCCAGGCTTTGTGAGGGTGGGGTTGCCAGGGGCGGTAGGGGGTGGGGCGATCGGTGGTGGCGTAGTGGGCGCCGAATTGGTGGAGAGGGCCGGACAGTTCGGCGCCGGCTTCCTCGGCCAGTTCGCGGATCACGCAGGACTCGATGGATTCTCCGGCTTCGCGCGTACCGCCGGGGAGGATCCAGCGGTTCCGGTCGTCGCGGCAGAGGACGATGCGGTCGCCGAGGAAGCAGACGACGTGGATGTTGGTGACCAGGTGGTCCGGTGGGAGGTCGGTGGAGAACTGGACGTCGAGGCCGCCCCATTCCCACCGAGCGGGGGTGTGGAGGAGGGGGTAGCGGTCGGCGAGGGTCATGGTTCGACGGTACTGGGAGACGGGCGCAGGCGCTTCGGGCCGTAAGTGACTGTGCGGAGCAGAAATTCGATGGGGCCGTAGCGGTGGTGGCGGATCCAGCGGCGGGACAGGGCCAGTTGGGTGGTGTAGATGGCGAAGGCTATGGCAAGGACCGTCCAGTCCGAGAGGTGGCCGGCCAAGGCGAAGCCGTAGCCGGTGAAGATCAGGGCGGTGATCGCCGACTGGGTGATGTAGACGGTGGCGGCGAGCTTTCCTGCGGGGGCGAAGAGGCGACAGGGTCATCGCGGCGCCGGCGGCGAACCCGCTCGGGTCCGACATGATCTCGATATTGACCAGAAGGATTCCGCCGAGCGCGAATCCGCGCAGGGCGTCGAGTTCCCGCAGCCGGGGCACCACCGCTGTGGCCCGCTCGTCCGTCATGGGCCGACCGTAGGGTGGCGCGATCGCGCCCCGGATCACTCGTGCGGGTGAGAGGGCCATCCCTCCGTGGAGTGACGGCCCGCCCCACCGTCCAGAACTGGTTTCAGTATTGTTCCCCTATGGCCTTCGTCATCGACAAAAGCGTGGAGATCGACGCGCCCGCCGAGCTGGTCTGGCAGGTGCTCACCGACGTGGACAAGTACGGGGAATGGAATCCCTTCTGCCTGGAGTGCAAGACCACCCTCGAGCCGGGGTCGCCGATCGACATGAAGGTGCGGCTGGTCGGGCCGAAGCCCAAGCAGCAGCGCGAGTTCATCCGTTCCCACACACCGGGTAAGGAATTCAGCTACAACATGAAGCCCGCGCCGCTGGGCCTGCTCAGCAGCGAGCGTTCGCACACCCTGACCCCGCTGGAGGACGGCCGCACCCGCTACCTCTCGCACTTCCAGCTCAACGGACCGCTGGCCCCGGTGGTCGCCGGCCTGCTGGGCGGCGCGCTGACCACCGGGTTCGAGGGCATGACCGACGCCGTCAAGACGCGGGCCGAGGCCCTGAAAGCCGTGCGCGACTAGCGCTCACGCCTCGAACGGCAGCACATTGCCGGCGGCGTCGCGGCCACCGCTCTCGTTCTCGATGGCGGTGGCCAGATCCTGCACGCTGGTCCAGCGGCGGGGTTCCTCGTCCTCCAGATTGCCGATCGTGTACCAGGTGGCGGTGCCGCGATAACGCACCAGCCCGTGGCCCGAATAATCCAGCGTCACATCGAGATCCCCGGAGACCGTTCCCTCTTCCCGGGTCATGACGGCTGCCTCGCTGCGGATTTCGACGACGGCGACTATGTGAACTCTCCCTTGCTGACACAGTCCTTCACCGCGGTCTGCAGTGCGGTCTGCTCCTTGGCATCGACGTTCAATCCGTACTTTACTTTCACCTGGATGTAGCGCCCGATATAGGCGCAGCGGAAAGTCCCGGGCGGCAGATAACTCGACGGATCCTGGTCGCCCTTGGAGCGGTTGGCGGTGGGATCGGAAATCACCAGGTTCAGCACGTCATTGGCGATATGACGCCGGGTGTCGTCGTCGAAGTTCGACGCACCCGAGCGCCACGCCTCGGCCAGCGCCACGATGTGATCGATGTCCAGCGCCGACGAATCGGTGGTCCACTTGTAGGGCTCGAGGGCATTGGTTTTCTTGTCCATGACCCCGTACTGGTCGCGCCAGCCACCATTGGTGCCGACGCTCAGTTTGCAGCTGCTCGGATCCAGCTTCACCGGCCCGGTCGCATCGCGCAGCAGCACCACGTCACGGGTGGTGCAGCGGCTGTACTGCGCGAAGGCGTCACCGAATCCGTGTTCGGGCTTATCGGTGTCCCAGTGCGGGAATCGGTTGCGTGAGTAACCGGTCATCGGCAGTTCGTCGGCCGCCTTCAGTTTTCCCAGCAGACTGCCGATCTCCTTGGCCGATCCCGCCGGTTGAGCGCCGCGATCCGGAATCGGTGGGCCGCCCGCGTCCGGTTTACCGGTGCCGACATGCTTTTCGAGGAAGGCGGCCACGATGGCCAGCACAATCACGAACAGTAGCGACACCGCCGCTTTCAATAGGCGGCGCAGGGCGGGGGAGGAACGGATCTTCGACGATGTCACCGCGCATCACCGCCCGCGGCGGCCGGGGACAGGGGCTTCGATAGGCGTGACGGCTTCGTGTGCAACATATCCCGCAAACCTTGGCAATCAGCGACCCGAAACGGCAAGCCACACGTAGGTTTTCGAGACCGGTGTCACACCGCGCCCCGAGAATTCGCGTTCGGAATCGGACTCGCGGTACACCCGCCACAATTCCATATTGGGTCGCGCCGACAGCGAAAACAATGACGGAGCAAGGATTTCCGCACGGTCTCCGGCGCGTCACCATTCATGCTAGATCTGATGCCACCAGGCTATGAAGAACGCCGTGCCGCCCGCGCACAGGGCGATGGCCATCGGTACCGGCCACCACGGCCCGCCGCGGCCCAGCAACCGCTGGGCTAGACGCTGTTCGAGCATTCCGAACCCGGCGATGAGCAGTATCCACAGGGGGAGTGGCAGCGCGCCCCCGGCGAAATGCACCGCCCACGCGCCGGCCAATGTCGGCCCGCCCCAGGAATGTTCGAAATCGTGCGCGGCCACCAGGGGATAGCAGATGCCGCGCACCGCGGCCAGGACCATCAGGAACGCCGCGAACCAGGCGACCAATCCGACCGCGACCGCCAGCACCGTGTGCACTGCGGTCCGCCACGGTCCCGGTTCCCGCAGCTCGAACGGCGCCCGGAACACCCGCCGCATCACCCGGGCCCGAACCCCCGTGGGCGCGAAGGCAACCGGTACCGAGAGCAGCGCGTAGTACGCGGCCCGCAGTACCCGCTCGACCTTGCCCATGGGTACAACCCTAGCGCCGGCCGATCGTCCGACCCGGCAGCCCGCGACCTGGTGCCGCGCCCGCCGGATATGCGTCGGCGCGCCGGGCAGCCCTTACCCGACGCGCCGATTCGCCTGAGGATCAGGTGGTGTCGATGTTCTGAGAATCAGGCGTTGTTGAGCTTGTTCAGCCGCTCGCAGGACTCCAGGTACTCGGTGATGAGCCGCTGTACCACGTCGGCGGAGCGCTCCATCTTGTTCATCATGCCGACGACCTGGCCGACCGGGTTGAAATTCACGTCCTTGGCCTGCTCCGGGTACCGGTGGCCGCGCTTGACGCCGTCGAGGGCGACCATCATCTGCAGCGGCATGCCCAGCGGTTTCGGGGTGTCGGGGCGCTCCCACGCCTCGGTCCAGTCGTTCTTGAGCATGCGGCAGGGCTTGCCGGTCCACGACCGCGAGCGCACGGTGTCGAGACTGGTGGCGTCGATGTAGGTCTGCATCTGGGCGGGCGGCACATTGGCCTCCTCCACGGTCAGCCACAGCGAGCCGGTCCACGCGCCCGCCGCGCCCATGGCGAGAGCGGCCGCGACCTGTCGGCCATTGCCGATGCCACCGGCCGCGAGCGCCGGCATGTCGCCGATGGCGTCGATGACCTGCGGCCACAGCACCATGGAGGCGATCTCACCGCAGTGGCCGCCACCCTCGGTGCCCTGCATGACCACGAAGTCGAGCCCGGCGTTCTTGTGGTTGAGCGCGTGCTTGACCGAACCGCACAGCGCGCCGATGAGGCGGCCGGAGTCCTGGATCTGCTTGATCACGTCGTCGGGCGGGGTGCCCAGGGCGTTGGCGACCAGCTTGGCCTTGGGGTGCTCGAGGATCACCTCGATCTGCGGGGCGACCGTGGTCGCGGTCCAGCCCAGCAGCTGGTTGTGGTGCTCCTCCGGCGGCAGGTGCGGCACGCCGTGGTCGTTGAGGATCTTCTCGGCGAAGTCGCGGTGCTCCTGCGGAACCAGCTTGGCCAGTTGGGCTTCCAGCTCCTCGGGGCTCAGGCCCTCGACGCCCTTGCCCTCGTATTTGGAGGGGATGACCAGGTCCACGCCGTAGACGCCCTGCACGTGCTCATCGAGCCACTGCAGCTCGACCTCGAGCTGTTCGGCGGTGAACCCGACCGCGCCGAGCACACCCAGACCGCCCGCATTGCTGACCGCGGCGGCCACGTCCCGGCAGTGGGTGAAGGCGAAGATGGGTACGTCGATGCCGAGGCGATCGCAGATCTCGGTACGCATGGTGTGGTGGGCTCCTCTGAACTTTCCGGCAATGGAAATGTTATGCCCACCACACTAGAACATGTTCTACATTCGGACCAGTCTCTCGATGCCTACCCATAGGTCACTGTCAACAACATGTTCTAGTTGCCGGGAGCGGTCAGCCGTGTGCGAGCAGGCCGTCGGCGTGTAGATCGTCGAAAAGTAGCTGGTCCACGGGCGGGACGTGCGGTCGATCGGCGTAGGTGAACCAGGCGATCTCGTCGATCTCGCTGCTGGCCGCGAGGGTGCCGGCGTAGTCGGCGGTGTAGCAGGCCATGCGCACGACGGCGTCGGGAATCAGGGCCTCGTAGGTGCCGACGTGGGCGGCGGTGTCCGGTGCGAGTTCGACCGTCAGCTCCTCACGGATCTCGCGGACGAGGGTTTGCAGATCGGTCTCCGCGCCCTCGCGTTTGCCGCCGGGAATGTAGAAGACGTCCTTGCCGCGCGGCCGCGCGCACAGGATGCGACCGTCCTCGATTCGCACCCAGGCCACCGTGTCGATCAGCCGCTGCTCCCGCTCCGTCTGCATTGGCGCAGCCTAGCGGGCGTCAGTCTGCGGGTTCCCATGCGGCGACGAGGTCGAGCAGGCCGGGGAAGCGGGTTTGGAGGTCGTCGATGCGGACCTGGCTGCGGCGTTCGAGGCCGTACTGGCGTTGGCGGGTGACACCGGCTTCGCGCAGTGCCTTGAAGTGGTGTGTCAGTGACGATTTCGGGCGGTCGATGCCGAACCAGCCGCAGGAGTGGTCGTAGGCCTCGGATTCGAGCAGCAGCTTCTGGACGATGTGCAGACGCAGCGGGTCACTGAGCGCGCCCATGACGGTCTCGAGTCGCAGCTCGTCGAGTCCGGGTTCGGGCAACGGATCCGGCACGGCGGCCGGTTCCGCGGGGAGCGTGAACTTCGGCGCGGGGCGCTGGCTGGCCGGCATCGATGAACTCCTCACTATCGGCTTGTACGACTTTGATCGTACAGCATGCTATGTTCGACTCCGTTCGTACTAGTTCGAGTCAATTCGAACTTTGAGTGGAGGTAGTGGAAGTG
>NZ_JBEYYI010000040.1:0-57930 GCF_040645495.1 Nocardia sp. NPDC046763
GGGTCGGCGTAGTGCCTCCACAGCTGCGCCGGGGTCGCGGTGGTGGACTCGGTGTGCGCGAACTTCCACATGACTTGCAATCTCCCTCGATCGAATCGCTTTAGTATGCGCACATACTATCTTCGAGCTGTCGGATACCGCAAGTCCCAGCACCGTCGCACCACACCCCGACCGGTCTGCCCGCCGTCGGCTCTCCGTCGAACCGTACTGGCGACCGTCCTCGCACCCGGACAGGTTGTCGTGCAGGCCCTGGGCGACGGCGCAGCGTCGCTTCCTGCGGGATTCGATTGCGCCGGTGCGGCTTTCGCACCTGCGCAATCGACCCGCTGACTAGGCGGCCGGGTCGGCGGGAGCCGGGGCGGTGGCGGGCGCCGGGGTGGAGTCCGGCGCAGTCAGGCGTTGGGCCAGGCCGATGCCGACCGCGATGGCGGCGGGCACACCGGTGACCACCAGCCCGGCCGCGGCGCCCAGCGGAATGCCAATGGCCGCACCGGCGACACAGCCCGCGATGCCGGTCGGCACCGACATGACCACGACACCGGCGATGGCGCCGCCCGCCGCACCGATGACACAGCCCGCGACGCCACCGACGAGGGTGCCGATCATCGTGCCCATGGAGGTGACGATGCCGAACTGGTTGACCGCGGCGGAAAACGCGGCGTCCTGATCGGCCTGGCTGGCAACGTCCTTCACGACCGGAGCCGGGAGGACCGGGGCCGGAGTGACGGCGGCCGGGTCCATGTTCGGGGTGAGAGTGGCGGTGTTGCCGTCGATCTGGGCCGCGATCGGGTGCGCGCCCGCGTTGTCCAGCCAGCTCAGCGGGAACTGTGTGACCAGACCGCCGTTGGTGTCACGGACCTGGAACTGGCCTTCCTGGGTGGTCAGCGAACCCAGGTCGGTCGTGAGCACGACGGACTTGTCGACCACCTTGGTGGTCCAGTGGATGCCCGGCGTCGCATCGGCTTTGGCGTCCTGCGCGTTGCAGGCCACAACACCGACGGTGACGGCGGCGGCAAGGGTGTAAGCGGTGAGCTTCCTCATCGGGATAAAACCTTCGAAATTCAGGGAGATGGGTGAATTCGAATGGGGTGAAATGGCCAGCACGAATTACACGCCGCGCGTGAGACAGCATGCGGTCGCGTAAAGGGAATCGTGAATGATTCAGGCTCGTGTGGCGTGTTTCCACCCGCAATCGGGTGCGGGGAACAACTGACTCGGATGCGGACTATCGCCGGATGGCACTGTCGTTCCTCACCTCCTTGCGGCCGGGGCGCACGGGGGCGCCAGCACGTGTGCACACGAGGAGTCCACCCAGGTAGAAGACCGGATCGGGTGGGCACCTCTCTCGTCAGAGCTTCGGCACTACGCGACGTATCCCATTGCCTGGGAAGCCACTTGGGGTGACCCCTTAATCCGGGGAAACCTGTCCTGATCCTGGGCGTCTCTCGACGTCGTCGGATCAGTGGCCTGTGTTCGCGCAGGAGCCTCGCCTAGCGAGGTGCTGATTTACGTCGCATAGCGTGACACCAACGGGTCTGTTTCGTCAATTCGGACATCTTCTATGCGAACCCGTTTGCCATTTCCCCGTAGGAAATTCGGCGCGGATGTGGCCGAGGCCACACCGTGCTCGTTGTTGAAATCGGGTGCCGCGGGCCGCTCCCGACCGCGGCGGGCACGGGGTCGAGCTCGGACTCCCTAGCCGTGGCCACGACGATCGGAACGGTGCTGAGCTCCCGGATCGAGCGCACCACATTCAGCCCGTCCCTGCCCCTCCGGTCGATATCGAGCAGCACAACATCCGCGGGTTCGTGCGAATCCGCAGCCCGCGCACCGGTTTCGGCTCTCCGGGACGAGCTGCCCTTCCATGCCAGCGCCCGGCTCAGTTCCGCCGGATCGGCGTTCTTGCTTTCCACGATCAACACCCGCCGGCCCCCGAAAGACCCGGTACCGCCGATCGAAATGATCGGTAGTCGATCGACGGTGCGGGATACCGCAGCCGACTGCCCCATTGGAACTAGCTCTGCTCATGAGAATCGGGTAACTCGAATTGGGCATACGAAATCCCGGATCGGTTGCGACACAGTGCAATCCGGTCCGGAACCCGCCGTGTCGGCTATGCGGCGACGGTGTCCGACTCCGCCCGGTCGGGCATCAGGGCGGCGGTGCGCTCCCACGGTGCGGGCCGGGGGAAGTAGTGCTCGAGGAAGCACCGCACCCGCGACGCGCGGTGGGACTCCTCGACCTCGGGGAAGCTGCTGTCGTTGAGGCAGAAGAAGTCGGTGTCGCGGCGAACCGACAGGATGCCGAGCTGGTCAAGCCCGTCGAAGGTCGTGGTGTCGACGTAGCGCACCCACGCGGTTTCGTTCCGGACCGCCCGGCCGGTCAGCAGGGCGTAGTAGTGGTAGAGGGAGTTGGTGACGGAGATGTCGGTGGCCGAGCGGAAAGGGCTGGCCTGGGTCCTGGCGAAGTCCTCGGCGAACTCCCGCTCCATTTCCAGTAGCACGCTGCGGCGCAGCGGTGTGGGCGCGTGTTCCAGGTGGCGGGTGATCAGGTGCCCGAATCGATGCCGCAGCAGTGCCCGGTTCACCCGCGCTCCGTTCTCGAATCCGCTGCGCTGCTCGGCATTCGGTCCGGTGCCGATCCGGAGATCGGATTCGATGAACCGGCTGATGCCCCCGGAGGTGAAGAACATCTCCGGCGCGACGGGGCGACCGAAGAACATGTCGTCGTTGGCGTAGATGAAATGCTCGCTCAACCCGGGAATGTGCTGCAGCTGCGTCTCGATCGCGTGCGAGTTGAAGGTCGGCAGACTGTTCGGGTCCGAGAAGTGTTCCGCCGCACGGACAATCGTCACCTTCGGATCGTCGGCGAGCCAGTTGGGCGGAGTCGAGTCTGTGGCGATGAAGATCCGGTGCACCCACGGTGCGTAGTCGTGCACCGACCGCAGTGCGAAACGCAGCTCATCGATCTGGCGGGTGCGCGCCGGAGCGGCGTCGCCCTCGCCGAAGCTGACGCCGACCGCGGCGGCGGCGCGCCGCGCGGCCAGTGCCGGGTCATTGCCGTCGACCCAGTCGAACACGATGTCGATGGGGAATCCGATGTCGCCCGCATGCGGTTCGAACATCCCCTCCAGGGACACCCAGTCGCTGCCGTACCGCTGGATCTGCGCAAGTTCCAGGTCTGCGGCCGGAAAACTGGTGCGGGTCAAAGCATTCGGGCGCGGGCAGCGCACCTCGTCGGCGCCGAAATCCCAGAATTCGATCTCGATCGCGCCCGGGCCGCCGCCGACCCGCAACAACGGGGCGACCAGTCCCCGGAACTGCTCGCCCAGTGCCAGCGCGGGCTCGCCGTCCGCGGTCCTGATCAGCAGGAACCGAATATTGTTCGCGAGCAGTACGCCGCGAGTGAGCAGCAGATTCTCCACTGCGGTCCGCTCGGTGCCGCCTGCGGCCTCCGGAACGCATGTCATCAGGTTCTTCATTCGTCACACCTACTTATGGACTCAACAGGTTTCAGTGAACGCACGAAGGAGTGCCTGCGCGAACGGACAGACGTCGCACACAACCCCACACGTTGAGCTTCGGCACTGAACGACGTATCCCTGCCGGGGATCCGGCGGGAAGCCACTTGGGATCAACCCTTAATCCGGGAAGATCTGTCCTGAGCTTGGGCGTCTCTCGACGTCGTGAGATCAGTGGCCTGTGTTCGAAAAGGAGCCTCACCTAACGAGGTGCAGCACCGACTATAGCCGCAGCCTCGAAAACTCGCCCCAGGTAACCGTTGTCACACCTGGCCCGGTTGACTCCGGCCATCGAGTAATGCCAAGCTGACGGCCGCAATCAGCACCTCGCTAGGCGAGGCTCCTGTATGAACACAGGCCACTGATCCGACGACGTCGAGAGACGCCCAGGATCAGGACAGGTTTCCCCGGATTAAGGGGTAACCCCAGGTGGCTTCCCGCCCAACGGGATACGTCGTGCAGTGCCGAAGCTCTGACGAGAGGGGTGCGCGTCGGTGGCATCGGGCCGCCGATAACTCCTCGTGTGCCCCCGTGACGCCATATCAGGCCCAGGCCCCGAGGAGGTGAGGACGACGACAATGACTTCCACCGATGGTCCGTATCCAAGTCCTTCCGAATCAGGGCAACGCCGTCGGGCACCCAGCCAGCAGAGTCCGATTCGACTCTGCCCTGCACGCTGCCCTGCGGCACAAGAATGCCGATTTCGAATCTCGAAAGTCTTATCGATGCGGAAAACCCCCGCCGGCGCGGTCGCGCGCCGCGAAAGCTCATTCCGACCGTGGCGGCTGGGCGCCGCGTCCGGCCTGCTCGCCTTCGCCGTGATCCAAGCGGCCCCCCTCGACGCGTCGGCCGCGCCCGTGAGCCCGGCGCGACCCGCCCTACCGCCGACGGAACTGGCCGAGCGGATGCGGTCCGCGATCCAGGACGCCTCCCCCGGCACCGAGGTCGGCATCGACGTCATCGACACCGCCACCGGTGCCACGCTCGCCGAACTCGACACCGATCAGCAGTTCTACACCGCGTCGGTGGTCAAATTGCTGATTGCACTCGACGCACTGCACAGCCAAGTCTGGCAAGCGGATTCGACCACCTCGGCAATGCTCGACCGAATGTTGTCCGCCAGCGACGACGACATCGCCGATCAACTGTGGTGCGACAACGGCGGCACCGCGATTGTGAGCCGGATGATCGATTTGATCGGGCTCACCGGTACCCAGCCACCGAACGACCCCTCCGAATGGGGCGAAACCCTCACCACGCCAAGGGACGTCGTCAGCGTCTACCGCTACCTGAGCACTGCGATCCCCGCACCGGCCCGCGAGGTCATCATGAACGGATTGCGCAACGCCAGCCGTATCGCCGCCGACGGCACCGACCAATACTTCGGCATCCCAGACGCCTTCCCCGGCGCACCCCGCGCGATCAAGCAGGGCTGGATGGCGCTCGACACCTCGACGACCATGAACACCAGCGGCCTCGTCGACACCGGATCCGACCACCTGCTGCGCTTCACGATCGTGGTGCTGACCACCCAACCTGCCGGGACCAGCTGGACGGCAGGCGGTTCGGCACTCACGGCCGGCCTGACCGTATTGCACGATGCCACGACACCGTCGACGACCTCGCTCACACCCGTGTCCCGCTAGCGGCCTCGACACAACGCCCGGCTGGGCTATCGAAGTACCTGACCAGGAACCGGACCGATAGGTACGCGAGCACGCCCGCTCGGAACGGGGTCCATGACCTCCGATATCCGGGCTGTCCTGCGAAAACGGCCATCCCACCGGATAATCGGGGCGTGTCCGACACCGCCGGGTCGGGTCGGCGCCCCGTGGGTGTCGCCCTGCTCATCCTTTCCATCCTGCTCGGTACCGTCACATGGCTGCTGCTTCGGCGAAGTATGTATGTAGCCCATGACATCCCCTGGACCTGCGACAGCGAAGGCTGTGGCACCAACGACTTTCGGGTCCTGTACCTCATCGGCGGCATTGCCGCCGATGTGGCCCTCGTTGGTTCCTCCTGGCTGATCCTGCGTATGGCCGGATTCGGCAGCGCACTCGCCCTGTGTGGCTTCGCCTTCGTGAGCGGCTGGCACGCGGCGATCGCCGAAGGCGCGATACCGCTCGAGCGGGACGCCACGGCCATCACCATCTGGACGGTCATCGGCTGGGTCGGTGTCGGCGTCGCCGCCCTGGGCCTGCTCTACGACCTGGCCATGACCGGGACGGTGGTCCGCCTGCTCGGCCATCCTTCGGTCCCGGCCCGCCTGACCCGGTTCGAGACCGTGGACAACCACGGCACGGCACTGATGACCTTCACCGACTCCGACGGCTTCGACCACACCCGCCGGGTCAGGGCAGGTATGTCATGGCTGTATCTCCCGGTCCGCGCCGTCTACCGCCGTTCCGACCCGACCCGCAACCAGCTGGCCGTTCCCTGGTACCGCCCGGTGCGCACGACCACCACGATCAGCGAGGGCTCGCAAGCCGAAAGGCTCGACCAACTCGAACGCCTCGCCGCTATATACCGCGAGGGTCTGCTCACCGACCTGGAATTCCAGCGCGCGAAAGACACCCTGCTAGATCCCTGACCCCGGCCGCAACGGGATCCTCGAAACTTGATGTCGCCGGCTGAACCGGGGCCGAGGCCGAGATCAGTGAGGTCGTCGATTTCCTGCGTGACCAGATCGGTATCGCCGCGGGGAGCGACGGTCCGGCACGATGCGTAGAGCGGCAACCTTTTTCGGGGCTCAGATAACGGCAGGGCGGGGTTGTGGGTGGTCTCGGCTTGCTCGACGTTGGGTTCTCCGGAGAGTCGCAGGACGGCGGCACGGGCGATGCGCCGAAACCCACCTCCGCTATCAGCAACCGATGTCTCCGAGGTCGTCGTGGGACCAACGACTCTCCCGACCGGCGACAACCGGATCTGCCGGTGGCAGCCGGTGGCTGTGAGGCTGGAAGTGCCTGCCTTAAGGAGGTTTCGATGTACTTCGAGAATCGCGCCGAGGCGGGCCGTCGGCTCGCAGAACGGCTGCGAACACAGCCTGATACGGATGTCGTCGTGCTGGGGCTGCCGCGCGGCGGCATCCCGGTCGCGTTCGAGGTGGCCTGGCGGCTGCCAGCGCCGCTGGATGTCATCGTGGTGCGCAAACTGGGCGTCCCGCATCAGCCCGAGCTCGCCTTCGGCGCTCTCGGCGAAGACGGGGTGCGGGTGATCAACAACATCGTGGTGGAGCGAGCGGACCTGTCCGGCACGGAGATGGCACGGGTGGAGGAGCGCGAACGCGCGGAATTGAACCGGCGCGCCGCTCGCTTCCGGTCCGGCCGCCCACGCATCCCGTTGAGAGGCCGCGTCGCGGTGATCGTCGACGACGGCGTCGCGACCGGCGCGACCGCCCGGGCCGCCTGCCAGGTCGCCCGGGCGCAGGGCGCCGCGCGGGTCGTGGTGGCGGTGCCGGTCGCGGCCCGGGACGCACTACTCAGGCTGCAGCGAGAAGCCGACGAGGTGCTCTGCCTCGAGCAACCGTCGTTCTTCTACGCGGTCGGCCAGTGGTATCACCACTTCGAGCAGACCAGCGACCACGAAGTCATCGAGCTGCTGGCTCGCGCCGCCGCCCGGGATCCGCGGCCACAGCCGGGACCGGACGCGGATCCGCCGCTGCGCGACGACGAGGTGTGTGTGCAGGCCGGAAAAGCCATGCTGTCAGGGCATCTCACCATTCCAGAGCATCCGATCGGTGTGGTGGTGTTCGCGCACGGTAGCGGCAGCAGCCGCCACAGCCCGCGTAACCGCCACGTCGCCGAGGTATTGCAGCAGGCCCGACTCGGCACGCTGCTGTTCGACCTGCTCACCACGGCCGAGGAAGTCAACCGCGCCAATGTGTTCGATATCGACCTGCTGGCCCGGCGACTGGTGGCGGTCACCGACTGGTTGAGCGGACAGGAACACGCGGAGGGGCTGCCGATCGGGTATTTCGGGGCGAGTACCGGTGCCGCCGCTGCCCTGCGCGCCGCCGCCGATCCGAGTGTGCACGTGCGGGCGGTGGTGTCTCGCGGCGGGCGACCCGATCTGACCGGCCGCGCACTGTCGGCGGTACGGGCACCGACTCTGCTGATCGTGGGCGGTCACGACCACCTGGTCATGGATCTGAATCGCCAGGCGGCCAAGGCAATGTCATGTGAGACCGTGCTGGCCGAGGTGCCCGGCGCGACCCATCTGTTCGAGGAACCGGGCACCCTGCGCCAGGCCGCGGAGCTCGCGCGGGACTGGTTCACCACCCGGTTGCCCACTACTACGGCCGAGCCGGAGGGATCGGCGTGAGCGACCCGGAGGCCGGGTATCGGTTCGGTTGGGCACGGGTGCGCCACTGGCCGATTCCTGGTCGCGTGGTTGATCACACGGGCGGCCAGGTCCCGCGTGGGGACTTCCGGCCCTACCCGGGGATCGCCTGGCCTTATCACGATGGAGATTCGAGACACGAGTTTCCGGCCGACGGGTAAGGAGGTCGTTCGATGCGAGCACAACGAGGGGACTGGCTGATCGTCGAAGGACGCGCGGTCGGGGGCGTGGTCCGTCGCGGTCTCATCGAAGAGGTGCACGGCACGGACGGCGCACCGCCGTATCTCGTGCACTGGACCGACACCGGGCATCGGGCATTGACCTTTCCCGGCCCCGACGCATATGTGCGGACCAGCGCGGAACTGCGCGCCCAGGAGGAGATCGCCGCGGCACGGTACTCGTCGATGCAGCATGTACCGGCCTCCCACTCCGATGCGGACGGCCGGGGCTGACCAGGTCCTGGTCGGCGCACGACCGGCAACGATCTCGCCACTGACCCGCCGACCCGGGCACTCCGGCCCCGTGCCGAGGACCTTCGGCCCGCGAACTACTGCACGAATCGAAACCGCCTCGCTGAAAACCGCGCTGACGTCTGAGCGAACCGGCTGGCCGCGGCCGCGCAGGCGTTCGAACCCGACTCGGAAGCCGGCTGTGTGCAACGCCGGAGTCGGGGATGGCGTTACCGGGCGAGGGCGAAGATCAGGGATGCTGCGGCGAAGGCGAAGTACATTGCGGGGAAAGCGATGTTGTGGAACACCCGGGCGCGGATGTGGACGACGATTGCGGCGATGAAGTAGAGGACCAGGCAGAGGGCGGCGGCGATGCCGAGAGCGCGGGCGCCCAGGAGGCCGAGGAGGAGGCCGAGGGCTCCGGCGGCTTTGGAGGCGCCGGCAAGGGGGATCCAGGACGCGGGGAAGTTCACTTCGGCCGAGTTGGCCAGGACGAACTTTGCTCGGGCGAAGTCGGCGACGGCCATGCCGCCATTGAGCGCGATCGCGACGAGGGTGCAGAACAGGTAGGCGATGAACACTCAACGATGCTGGCCGACCGTGACTTTCCGCGTCCAATACCTGCATCGATAACCTGAAGGCATGGATGTGGACACGCGGTTGCTGCGGTATTTCGTGGCCGTGGCGCGGGAAGGGAATCTGACCCGCGCGGCGGAGGGGTTGTTCGTGTCGCAGCCGGCTCTGACGAAACAGATCAAGCAGTTGGAGAACCAGCTCGGGGTGCGGCTGTTCACGCGGTCGAAATCCGGCATGGCGCTGACGGAACCGGGGCGGGCACTCGTGCAATGGGCGCCGGAGGTGCTGACCAGCTGGGATAGGGCGCTGACCGAGACGATGAGCGCTGCCAGCGCGGCGGCGCGCGTACTGCGAGTCGGGTTCATCGCAGGCGGGGCCAACGAGGCCACCCAGCTCATCATCGCGGATTTCGTCCGCCGCCGGCCGGAGTGGCGTATCGAGATGCGCCAAGCAGCCTGGTCGAACCCGACTGCGGGGCTGGCCGCCGGCGAGGTCGATGTCGCGTTGCTGCGGTTGCCTTTCCCCGGTCAGGAGCGGTTCCGGGTGGAGTTGCTGCTGACCGAACCCCGTTGGGTCGCGCTACCCGTCTTGCACCCGCTCGCCACCCGCGAAGTGATCCCGTTCCGTGAACTGTGGGACGAGCCGTTCGTGGCGGCCCCGCCGGAAACCGGTGTGTGGCGCGACTATTGGCTGGCGGCCGACGAGCGCGACGGGCATCCGGTGCGGATCGGCGCGGTCACCGAACACCCCGACGATTGGCTGATCTGCATCGCCAACGGTGACGGGATCGCCCTCGCGCCCGAATCCGCGGCGCGCTTCTATACGCGTCCCGGCATCGTCTACCGCCCGGTCAGCGGCGTGAGCCCGAGCCGGGCCGGTGTCGCCTGGCGGCCCGGGGCGGACGCCGATCCGGTCGTGCGGGACTTCGTCCGCAGCTGCCTCGATCACCGGCAGACGCCGCCCGCGAGCACCGCGTGAAAACCGGCTCAGGCCCGGCGATTTGCCGGGCCTGAGCCGTATTCCCTTGGAGCCGAGTCGGATCAGACCACGCCTGCTCCGGCCGCGCCGGCGCCGACGCCCGCACCGACGATGCCACCGATGCCCGCCACGGGGACGCCCACTACGGCGGCACCGATGCCCGCTCCGACGACCGCACCGATGACGCCACCCGCCACCATGGAACCGGCGGCCACCGGCACGGCTGCGACCACCTCGGCTGCCAGCGCCGGGCTGACGATGACGCAGCCGACACCGGTGGCGCACCCGGCGAGAGCGGCCAGTGAGGAGGCCAGGGCGGTGCCGCCCGCTCCAGCGACAAGGCCTGCGGCGACGCCGATTCCAGCGCCCACGACACCGCCGACCACACCGCCCGCCACCGCGGCCGGAATGCCCGCGACCGCCGCGCCGATGCCGGCGCCGGTCAGAGCTGTGGTGCCGATCTTGTTCGGGTCGACGGGGGCCGGGTCGTCGATGGGCGCCACCGGCTCGACCGGAACCGAGCCGGTGGCCGCGACGGGCTGCACCTGGAGCTCGATGCCGGACAGAGCAATCGGCTGCACGGCAGGAACCGCGACTGGCGGGGCCGCGACAGCCGGGCCGGTCTCGGCGGCCTGCGGAACCGGTGCGGCCGAGGCGATTCCGGCCACGGTCAGCGACGCAGCGACGGGCAGTGCGACGAGAACCGCGGCGCGGCGAACATTTCTGGCGGTATGGCGAACGGCCATCTCTTCCCCCGATGGATGTCAGTGTGTTTGCTGGACAGCATCAGTCAAGGGGATCGAGTTGATCTTGGGCAAAAATTGTGCGAGCCCTCACGACCGGAGTCGGTCGGCTCATTTCGGGCGCTGATGTGCGACAACGCACATCGCCCCGGACCGGTCAGTTGGCGGAAGCCGGGAAAGCGTGAGCTTCGGCGAAGGCGGCCATATCGACCTGACGGCGGGCATTGGACAGCGCGGTGATCGTGCACACGCCCAGCTCGCCACCGCGGTCGTACAGGGTCGCCGTGGAGACGGCAATGCCGTTCGAGGAGACGTGGTCTCGCGCCTGCAGACCCAGTTCCACGCCCTCGGGAAGGCGGGACAGCGTCATGGTGACGTCGGTGTTGATATAGCCGACGCCCTCGGTACCCCAGTTGCAGACGAGGTTGGTGGAGTCGCTCACGAAGGCCGCGCGTTCGAACGGCGTGATGGCCACGCCCTCGATGAGGGACGGGACATTGTTCCAGGCCGCCTTCCGGTGCGGATTGACGCCGGAGGCGAAATCGTGGGTCCAGTCGAAGGACCCGGACTTGAACAGCGGCGGGCTGCCCTCGGGGCCGTCGAGCCGGGCCGCCGGGGCGGGGAGGTCCTGGGCGGGCTGCCAGATCCGGCCCGGTGGCTCGACGGTGGCGACCAGGAATTGCACGGTGGCGCGGGCACGCACGCGATCGTGCTGGACGATGGCGGCGTCGGCCACACGGATTCGATTGCCATCACGGACGATCGAGCTGCGCAGTTCGATGGGCTCGTTCAGGACCGGACTGAACAGATCGACAGTGAAGCGCGCGGGCACGAAATCGGGTCCGGGGCGGTGTGTTTCGAGTTCGTGGGCCAGCAGACCACAGACGGCTGTGCCCGCGAGCTGCCCCGAGGACCAGGCGCTGACCGCCATGCGAGTCGCCGTGAAGCGACCGTTCTCGTGGGTGAAGAACGCAGCCATGGTGTCTCCCCTACCGGTTGATGAGCTCCCGAATTAGAACACGTTACAGAAACGGGAGGGAAGACCCACGCCCCAATCAGCGGGTGATCAGTTCACCCACGGCGGGTTGACGACGGTGCCGTCGAGCAGCTCGCCGGTGAAACCAACGGGCGCGTTGACGAGCACCTCGGCAGTCTGGTCATCCGGATTGTCCAGGCGGATGGCAGATCCGGCCGGCGCCACCGCCGCGTCACCGGGCGCCAGCCGCGCGGCCTCGCCGTCGATGGTCAGCGTGATCGAGCCCGCGAGCAGGACGAACGCCTCCTCGCGGTGCACGCGGTGCGGGACACCCTGGGTGCCGGGCGCGATCTCCAGCCGCCACAGGCACAGTTCACTGCTGCCGGTACTGGGGCGGACCAGCGGGGTGAAGCGGGAGCCGTGCATTTCGTGGGACTGGGCGTCGGCGGCGTGGATTACAGGCATTGCCATCTCCTTTAGTCAATTTACTTGACTATATAGTCAAGCTTGTTGACTTCTTTGTCAAGTGCCAAGATTCCAGACATGCCCGGATACGCACAGGACCTGCCGCTGCTACTGCTCGCGGCCGCCGCGGAGGTCACCGACGCCATCAATGACGGGTGCGTCGCGGCCGGATTCACCGACATCCGGCCCACCCACGGCTTCGCCTTCGTGCGCATGGCGCCGAACGGCGCGACGGTCGGCGAGATCGCCGACCATCTGGGGGTGACCAAGCAGGCCGCCAGCCAGCTGGTCGAGGAACTCGTCAAAAAGGGCTACGCGCAACGCAATCCACATCCACACGACGCGCGCGCCAAACTCGTGACGCTCACCGAACGCGGATGGGCGTGCACCCGTGCCGCCGACGCCGCCGCCGCCCGCTTCACCGAACGGTGGGCCGCGACGCTGGGACCCGCAGCGACGGTCGAACTGCGCAATGCCCTCGCGCGGGTTGTCACACCTGGTCGAGTGCGCCCGTCGGCCTGGTGACGAATTCCACTATCGCTCAGCCGAGTTCGAGGGAGGTCACTCCGTAGACCCGCTCCCGGTGATACGCGCGGACGGGCCCGGTGTACATGCGCGCGGTCTCAAAGCTCGGGGTCAACCCGGCCGCCTCCATCAACCGCACCGCGGGCTCGTTGTCGAGCGGGACATCCACCGCCAGCGGCATACCCGCCGCGTGCGCGGCGAGCGCCGCCAGCAGCTGATGCGCGTCGCCGGGGGTATCGGCGAACAGTGGGCCCACGCGCAGCGAATCCCGGGCCGGACGCAGGGTGGCGTAGCCGGTGACCGTGCCGTCGACAATGCGGGCGAAGGTTCGATGCCCCGGCTCGGCGAGCCAGGCACTGAGGAATACCGGCCGGTCCGCGGGATAGCACGCCGAGTCGTGCGGTTGCAGCGCCGCGAAATCCGCCGGCGCGAGCGCGGTGACCGTGTCATCCGGCAGCGGTAGGCGCGGTACGCCCACGAATCGCGCACTGTTGTAGGCGAGCTCGAATCCACTCCGCCGATAGTTGTCCTGCTGCGCGGGCACTCCGTCGAGCCCGACGACCCGCTCCCCCGCGTGCTTCAGCCCGGCTTCCCAGGTGGCCAGGCCGAACCCGCGCCCGCGCAGGTCCGGGCGCACCAGATAGAAGCCCAGGAACGCGTAGTCGTCGCCGTAGTTGACGACCGAGACCGCGGTGGCGGGCTCCCCGTTCACCCGTCCGAGCAGGAACCCGTCGGGATCCTGCGCGAAGAAGGCGTTGACATCACGCTGCCCCGGGTTCCAGCCCTCGGCGGCGGCCCACTCCACCACGGTGGCCCATTCCGCCGGGGTGGCGCGGGCAATGACCAGACCATCGATACGCACGGCATCCGGCATGCGACCACGGTAACCGCAAAAGCTCTGCGACTCGCGGAGATTCGAGGACACGGCGGGCGCGCTCTCCGCCTGGCGGAGCGCCCGGCGAGCCGGCCCCGGCACTCCGGTAGGGTCGAGGAGACATGGCCCGCGACCTGCGGGGTTGCGCGGAGTTCGAGGATGATATGGCCGACTACGCACACTCCGATCACGCCAGCCGCAGTCGGGAGGAGAAGGCCCGGCGCCTGGCGGCCTATCTCTGGGCGCGCGGCATCAGCGGACCCGAACTGCTGGAATTGCCCGCCGCACAACGGCGCAAGCTGGCGCGCGCGGCCGACACCAATCCGCCCAGCACCGATGAGACCTGGCAGGTGGTGGCCGGGCTGCTCGGCGAGAAGGATGCCTGGGCCGAGCGCAATCCCGGGCATCCGCAGGCCCGCCGGGAGCGGCTGGACGAGAAGATCCTCTGGGTGAAACCGCCGGTCAAACCCTGGGAGTAGGAAGGCGGAAGCCCTTGACAGCAAGAAATGAACCAGGGTTCACTGCTTGAGTGTCCCCCGACTACGAGAACCACTCCGGCACCCGCCCGGCTGCCTGGCGCGACGATCTGACCGGCGGTGACGACTCGCTGTTCGCGGGCCGCCCCGAACCGGTGAACGAATACACCGGCCGCACGCTGACCTACGAGGTGACCGGCCGCATCGCCCGCATCACCTTCAACCGGCCCGAACGCGGTAATGCCATCACCGCCGACACCCCGATCGAACTGGCCGCCGCCGTCGAGCGGGCCGACCTGGATCCGCGCGTGCACGTCATCGTGGTGAGCGGGCGCGGCAAGGGCTTCTGCGGCGGCTACGACCTGTCGATCTTCGCCGAGAACAATCACGAGGCCAGCACCGTTGTCCCGGCCGAGGGCGCCCAGCCGACCGAGGGCACGGTGCTCGACCCGGTCGTGCAGGCGCGCAATCACAATCCCTGGGGCACTTGGGATCCCATGGTCGACTACGCCATGATGTCGCGCTTCAACCGCGGCTTCGCCAGCCTGCTGCACGCCAATAAGCCGACCGTCGCCAAGGTGCACGGCTTCGCCATCGCCGGCGGCACCGATATCGCGCTGTTCGCCGATCAGATCATCTGCGCCGAGGACGCCCGCTTCGGCTACCCACCCACCCGGACCTGGGGCATTCCGGCCGCCGGCATGTGGGCGCACCGGGTCGGCGACCAGCGCGCCAAGCGACTGCTGTTCACCGGCGACAGCCTCAGCGGCAAGCAGGCGCTGGAGTGGGGCCTGGCCATCGAGGCCCCACCGGCCGCCGAGCTCGACGAACGCACCGAGGAACTGCTGGAACGCATTTCGCGGGTGCCGATCAATCAGCTGGTGATGGCGAAGCTGGCACTCAACAGCGCGCTGCTCAATCAGGGCGTGGCGAACTCCGGCATGGTCAGCACCGTGTTCGACGGCATCTCGCGGCACACCCGCGAGGGTTACGCCTTCCAATTGCGTTCGGCCACCGCCGGTTTCCGCGAGGCGGTCCGCGAGCGCGACGAACCGTTCGGCGATTGGAAGCGCGCCCAGTTCGAGCAGCCCGAGGATTAGGCGATTCCCTCCACGTCGGTGCGCTCGACCTCGGCGACGACCCGTTCCGCCAGCGAGCGCACCGCGACCGCCTCCGCGGCGGTCATCTCGTCGATGAACAGCCGCCGCACCAGCTCGACGTGATTGGGGGCGGCGGCCTCCAGCGCCCGGCGCCCGGCGTCGGTCAGCCGCACCTCCCGGCCGCGGGCGTCGTCGACGGCCTGGCAGCGATCGACCAGGCCGCGGGTCGCCATCCGCGACAGGTGCTTGGACAGGCGGCTCTTGTCCCAGCAGATCTCCGCGCCGAGTTCCTTGGCACGCAGCAGCCCGCCGGCCGCGGACAGCGCGACCAGCACCTCGTAGTCGGAGGTCGACAGTCCGTCCTGGGCCAGCCCGGCGGCGAGGGCGGCGTCCAGGCGTTGCCGCATGCGAATGTAGGACTGCCAGGTCGTCTGTTCCGCATCGGTCAGCCAGCGCGTCATGGCATCCATAGTATCGACGAATAGTTGACACGGACACCAAGAAGATCCTCAGGAACTTCACGGCGAATCCGCGCGGTCATCGGGCAGTGTCCTGCCGTACAGTACTGACCGTCCAATTTGCGTAGTTCTGGCGGAAATCGTCAATGCGCGAGCGCATTTCCGACCCGGACGAATGAGACACCCACCGGCAGAAGAGGTTCCGGCATTCGGGGTAAATCCCCTAATTCACCTGGATGAATAGCCCATCCGGTTGACAATGCAACGTTGCCCCAGAAAACTCGACGCCGAGCCCGGACCGGTCACCGCGCCGCAACCGCCCGCGGCGGCGGTGGCACATCCGCGCCGAACCGGGCCAGTTGCCACCCCCTATCGCGCCGACATTGAGGAATACATGAACGTTCGCCGGCTTCTCGTCTCCGCCAGCGTCGCGGGACTGACGACCATCGCAGCCCAGACCGTCGCCCTCGCCGACGTCCCCACCGGTTCCTCCGGCACCGGTTCCTCCGCCATCGACACCGGCTCCGCCGCGACCGGCTCGGCGGGCCTGTCCCAGACCGGTTCGGCCGGCGGACCCGTCTACGAGAACTGCGACCAGGCCCGCGCGGCCGGCGTGGCGCCGCTGTTCCGCGGCCAGCCCGGCTACAGCCCGCACCTGGACCCGGACGGCACCGGAATGGCTTGCCCCACCGTCTGATTCATCGCTGCGCGGCTCAGCCGTCTCGAGCAACCTCGAGGCCCGGTCCGGAAGGGCCGGGCCTCGAGGTTTTTGCCACGCCCGCTCCGCGACAAAAATGTGGCCCGGCCCTGTCGGACCGGGCCACATTCGAGAGTCGGTGCGGCTCAGCGGCGGAAGATCTTCACCACGACCAGAGTCGCGAGCAGGGCGCCGGCGCCCATGAGGCTGTACTTGATCTTGGGCTGGTTCAGCTTCGCCATGACCGACCGCTTGGCATTGTCGGCCAGCCGCTGCGGATCGGCGCGGACCGCGAGTTCATCGAGGGTGCTCGCGAGCCGGTTGCGTGCTGCCTCGATCTCCCGCTCGATCGCCTCGGTATCTCTCGCCACGTCACACTCCTGTCTGGAAGCCGCGCTGGAAGGCGGCACTGTCGTCTCGGGGCCACTCGCGCGACACAGGCGCATGCGAGCCGGCCTGCTCAGGAGTGTATCGCCAACACCGACTCGAGCCCGTCGACTAGCGTGGCGGCATGACCGAGAATCACCGACTCAGTCCCGGCGACACCGCGCCCGCCTTCACCCTGCCCGACGCCGACGGCAAGGACGTCTCGCTGTCGGACTATCGCGGGCGCAAGGTGATCGTCTACTTCTACCCGGCCGCCAGCACGCCCGGTTGCACCAAGCAGGCCTGCGACTTCCGCGACAACCTGGCCGATCTCGAAGGCGCCGGCCTCGAGGTCGTCGGCATCTCCCCCGACAAGCCGGCCAAGCTCGCCAAGTTCCGCGACACCGAGCAGCTCACCTTCCCGTTGCTGTCCGATCCGGACAAGGAGGTGCTGTCCGCCTACGGCGCGTTCGGCGAGAAGATGATGTACGGCAAGAAGGTCACCGGCGTCATCCGCTCTACCTTCCTGGTCGACGAGAACGGGAAGATCGAGGTCGCGCAGTACAACGTGAAGGCCACCGGGCACGTCGCCAAGCTGCGCCGCGACCTGTCGGTCTGACCGCGAACCCCGGAAGACCCGAGCGCCGGCAACCGGCCCCGACGCGAAAACCGGGAATCCCGGCCCTGATTCGGGCCGGGATTCCGGCGAGAATGTCGAGTAGAGGGCAGCCGCTACGCCTTCGGCATCGCCTGCGCGGCCCACTGGAGCATCATGCGCCAGTGGTTGTCCCACCAGGAGGAGAACGCGGTCGTGCCCGGCGGCGGGGGCGCGAGTTCGCCCGGGAACAGCCCGGATTCGGCGGGTGCGCCGACCGCGTGGGTCGGGGCCGGGATGATCGACCCCGGACTTGAGGCGACCTCCCGGTCCGGCCTGGCCTTGATCAGCGGCCTGGGTTTCCCGCCGGTCCGCAGGTTGTCGCCGCGCGGGCCCCAGTTGAGCGTGGCCGGATCGATGGTCACCATTTCGCCGGGCTGCAGTTCGGGCGCGGACTGACCGGAGTTCGGCGTAACCCCATCCGTCGGAGCGACCGGTCCGATCGGCAGCCCGTCGACCACGGGACCGCCGGATCCGATGTCCGAGGCGTCGGGCGCCGGTGCCTCGCCGGCCGGATGCTCGGCACCGTTGTGCACGTCGGCGGAGACCCGGGAATCGATGAGCACCGGGGCCGGGACCTTCTTGGAGTCGCTGCCCGAGGCATAGATCCCACCCGCCACCAGACCGCCCATCAGCACGCTGGCCGCGGCGAACAGTGCCGCGGTACCGCGGGCGCGGCGGATGCGGTCGGCGGCCTCGCCCGCGAACTCGGCCTCGGGTAGGACGGCCAGGGCCGCACCGATGGCCGGGGCGGCCGCCGCCACCGAGCACGGGATGACCGGTGCACCGAAGCCCGATTCCAGGGCGGCCACAACCGCGGGTTCCGTTGCGGCCGAACCGATCAGCACCACCGCGTCCGGCTTCACGCCCGCCGCGTCGAACTGATCCCAGGCGGCGGTGACGGCGCTGCGCATGGACTCCTCGGTAGCCGCGCCACCGGTGAGCGTCACCGCGGCGAGCACCCGGCTACGCTCGGGCGAGATGAGTGAGAAGGCCTGGAAACCGGGCACCACCTCGCAGATGGCGAGATCCTCGAATTCGTCCACCCAGGTCATGGCGCGCGCCACCGCGAGATGCGCGGCCTTGGCCGACACCAGGGAGGCATCGCGCCAGGAGCCGGCGGCCAGCTTGGTGACGATCGCGCGGCGCTCGGCGGTATCCCGGTAGGCGACCGCGGCGCCGAGAATCTCACGGCCCGTACCGATCCGGTCGGCGATGTACTCCAGCGCCGACTCCACCGCGACCGCCAAGTCGGCCTTCGTATCTCCGACGATCGGTTCGACACGCTCGACCACCACGCGCTCGGACACCTTGTCGCCGTCTTCGGCCAGGGCTACAGCGCGCACCGTGCCGCGCTCGGTGGCGACACCGATCGTCACCGCGGAACGAACATGGGTAGAAGCAACCACAATCAGCCTTCCAACGTCGACGTACTGGCGATGTGCACAGGGACGGACAGTCGATATGCGCCGGCAGAGATCCGCAGCTGGGAGGCAGCTGCGATGGGTCTTCGGAGCCGAACGCGGCGTGGATGGGTGGGATGCGATGACACACGAAGTACCGCAGCGTGTCATGCGCGTGTCGCTACCCGTAGGCTGTTCATCGTGGAAGCACGCACGGGAACCGGGTCGACGCGACGACCGGACCCTGCGTTGGAGCTGCAGGACGATCCACAGGAGCTGATGCCCCGTCGCCGCCCGACGCAGGAACGATCAAAACGCAAGTTCGACGCCCTGCTGCAGGCATCCCGGGAACTACTCGTCGAGGTCGGCTTCGAATCGTTCACCTGCGAGGAGGTCGCGGCCCGCGCGGAAGTGCCGATCGGCACCCTCTACCAGTTCTTCGCCAACAAGTACGTCATCGTCTGCGAGCTGAATCGCCAAGACCTGGTGGCGGTTTCGCAGGAGCTGGCCGATTTCCACGGCGAGATCCCGTCCATGGACTGGCTGCGGCACATGACGCAGCTGGTCGATCACCTGGCCGATCTGTGGATGACCGACCCGTCGCGGCGCGAGGTGTGGCTGGCCATGCAGTCCACCCCGTCCACGCGGGCGACCGGCGCGATCCACGAAAAGGAGTTCGCCGAAGCGGTTTCGCAGATGCTGCGCCCGCTCATGCCGCGCACCCCGCGCGGCCGCCGCTCCATGATGGCGCAGGTGCTGGTGCACGTCGTGTACTCGATGCTGAACTTCTCGGTACAGGACGGGCTCAGCCATGAGGACGCCGTCGCCGAGCTCAAGCGCCTCATGGTGGCGTATCTGCTGATCGCGGAAAAGGAATCGCGCTCCGGCGGGCAGCGCACCACCTTCGATCCGGAGTAATCGCGACCCTCCCCCTTGTTGATCGGCGCGGATCAGTCGCGCATCAGATCGGCCAGTTCGCCCGGGTCCTCCAGCACCACCATGGCGGCGGCGGTGTCGCCATCATGGGTGAGCGACAGGTGAACTCGCACCCGGGGCAGGAATTCCGCTGCCAGCCCGTGCAATTTGATGCTGGGCCGTCCCCAGGCATCGTTCACGACTTCGATCAACGGGTACGGGTTGTCCCCGATCTGCGGGCTGCGGGCGAAGCGAGAGGTCGCCCACGCCTTGATGACCGCCTCCTTGGCGGCCCACCGGATGGCGTAACTCCGGGCCGGGTCTGTGCCCTTGCTTTGGCAGTAGCGCCGTTCCCCAGCGGTGAAACTTTCCCGGAGCATGGTGGTTCCGGTGCGTTCCAGTTGTTCGGCGAACTCGGAGATGGTGACCAAGTCCAGGCCGATACCCAGGATCGTCACAGTGCGGGACTCCTAGATTCCTTGTGCGTGCAGTCGAATTGGCTGCGAACATACCAGCGGACCTACGGCACCGTAGGCTCCCTCGAACACATGTCCCGGTCCGCGCAGTGTCATTTGGTCCGCTCACGGACATGGAAACAGCGGGCTCGCACCGGGCACTCCGAGAAGCGCCGGCGCGAGCCCGCCGTGCGGACCTGGCGGGAGCTACTTACCGACAGGCCGGTCTGTGTGGCCTACCGGCAAGCCGGTCCCTTCGGCACCGCCACGTAGACGGCTTCGGAGTTCAGCCGGGCCGTCGGCGACAGCAGCATGTCGGCTTCCAGCTGCCGCGACTGCTTGGCCGGTGTGCCGTCGCCACCGAGGCGGCGGTCGGCGGGCCGCTCGTACAGCGGGGCGCCGCCGCACATGGCCTCGGCCAAGCGCTGACGGCCGGCCAACTGCCGCTCTTCGGCCTTGCGCTGGTACGCCTCCCGCTGCTCGGCGTCAGCGATGGCCTCGACGAACGCCTGCGGGTGCACGATGGCCAGCAGGCCGGACACGTGCCCGAAGCCGAGCGATGTGACCAGACCGGCCTTGAGCGGGAAGCGATCTCCCACCGCGAGCGGCTCGCGCAGCCACACCAGGTGCGGGTACTGGGCCATCTTCTCGTCCACGCAGTCGAGGCTGCGGTTGGGCGGGATGACGCCCTGCTCGAGCACCTGGCACAGGCCGATCATCTGGAAGGCCGCCGCGCCGCCCTTCGCGTGACCGGTGAGGGTCTTCTGCGAAATCACGAACAGCGGAGCGCCTTCCGAGCGGCCGATGGCGGTGGCCAGTCGCTCGTGCAACTCGGATTCATTGGGATCGTTTGCCGCGGTGGAGGTGTCGTGCTTGGAGATCACCGCGATCTCGTCCGGGGTGACGCCGAGCTTGGCGAGTTCCTTGGCCAGCTTGGACTCCGGGCCACCGCGACCCGCGCCCAGGGCGCCCAGGCCCGGAGCCGGAATCGAGGTGTGCACGCCGTCGGCGAAGGACTGCGCGAAGGCGACGACACCCAACACCGGCAGACCCATTTCCAGCGCCACCGAGCCCCGAGCGAGCAACACCGTTCCGCCACCCTGCGATTCGACGAAGCCGCCGCGGCGGCGGTCGTTGGCGCGGGAGAAGTAACGGTCGCTGATGCCCTTGGCGGACATGACGGCCGAGTCGGCGGTGGCGGACATGTCACCGAAGCCCACGATGCCCTCGATGCCGAGGTCGTCATAGCCGCCCGCGACCACCAGGTCGGCCTTGCCGAGCCGGATCTTGTCCACACCCTCCTCGACGGAGACCGCCGCGGTCGCGCAGGCCGCGACCGGGTGGATCATGCCGCCGTAGGAGCCGACGTAGCTCTGAACCACGTGCGCCAGAGCGACATTGGGCAGCGCCTCCTGCAGGATGTCGTTGGCCCGCGGCTCACCGAGCAGGTTGTCGATGTAGAGCGAGCGCATGGACGACATGCCGCCCATACCGGTGCCCTGGGTGTTGGCGACCATGGCCGGGTGCACCCAGCTCATGAGCTCCGCCGGGCTGAAGCCCGAGCCCAGGAAGGCGTCCACGGTGCACACGATGTTCCACAGCGCCACCCGGTCGATGGAGCCGGCCATATCGGCGGAGATGCCCCACTTGGTGGGATCCCAGCCGGTCGGGATCTGACCGCCGACGGTGCGCGACAGCTTGGCCTTGCGCGGCACGCGAATCTCGGTGCCCGCCTTGCGGGTCACCTGCCAGTCGCCCGTGCCGTCGACCGGGGTGACGACCGTCTGCTCCGGGTTGGCGGCGAAGAAGGCACGCGCCTCGGCCTCGCTGTTGACCACGAAGGTGAGGTCCTTGTCCAGGAACACCGAGGTGAGCAGCGGGGCGGCATTGTCGATCATGGCGCCGTCGTCGCCGTAGCGGCGCACGCCGCAGCGCTCCACCACGGTGTCGTGGTAGCGGTCGGCCAGCTCGGATTCCTCGACGTACTCACCGGATTCGGCGTCGTACCAGCCGGGCTTGGGGTCGTTCTCCCAGGTGACCAGGCCGGTGGTCCAGGCCAGCTCCAGTACGCCCGCGGCGGAGAGCTGGTCGGAGACCTCGATCTCGAAGCGGGTGCGCGCCGAACCGTAGGGGCCGAGCTCGCCGGTGCCGACGATGACGACCATGTCGTCGAGATCGGCTGTCACCGAACCCCATTCGGGGGTGGGCAGCTTGGAGCTCAGGGTCGGCGGAGCGGGCAGGGCCGCAATGGTGTTGGCGCCGTCAAGGCCTTCCGACTCGTCGGCGGCGGTCTCGGCCTGCTCGCGGGCCTCGCGGGCCAGCTCCGGCAAATCCAGCTTGGCTCCGGCGAGACCTCCGGTGAGGTCGATCTGCTGCGGTCCGGCCGCGGTCACCACGCGGGCCCGCGAGCTGCACCACTTGAGCAGTTCGTCGGCCATCTGCAGCGTGGACCAGGTGTGGACGCCCGCCTTCTCGACGGCCGTGACCAGCGGGTCGTTGCCGCCCATGAGGCCGGTGCCGCGCACCCAGCCGATCAGCGCGTGCACCAGGGTGACCCGCTCCGACCAGGACTTCTCCGCGCGCCACTTGGCGACGATGGCGTCCAGGGCGGCCTTGGACTCGCCGTAGGCGCCGTCCCCGCCGAACATGCCGCGGTTGGGCGAACCCGGCAGCACCACATGCAGTTTCGCGTCCACGTCGTGGTCGGCGCCCAGCTTGGACAGACCGCCGATGAGACGCTCAACCGACCACAGCAGCACCCGCATCTCCATTTCGGCGCGAGCGCCGGCGTCGGAGAGGTCACCGGCCACACGGGGCGCGGCGAAGGGCAGCAACAGGGTGGGGGTCATCGCCTCCTTGACGAGAATCTTGGCGCCACCGGCATTGTCGACCTGCTCGTTACCGACCCACTCGATGAGCGCGTCGATATCGGTGTAGGAGGCCATGTTCGCCGGGACCACCCACAGGGCGGCACCCTTGCGGGCGTTCTCGCGGTATAGCTGCTTGTAGAAGCCCAGGCGCTCGTCGTCCAGCTTGGAGGTGGTGACCACGACCGTGGCGCCACCCGCGAGCAGCCGGCCGGTGGCCGCCGCCGCGATGGAACCCTTGCTGGCGCCGGTGATCACGGCGATATCGGAGGACCAGACGCCGGGATCCTCACTGCTGAGGGCAGCTTCGGCGATCGCGCCGTAGACACCGGCCAGCACCGAGCGGGCCTCCTTCATAGCGCGGTTGCGCCACCAGGTGGCCTGCGCCGCAACGGCTTCACCGGCGCCGACGTAGCCGTCCACCACCGGTTCGACAGGCAGCGAGCCGTCGTTGCCGAACCACAGGCGGGCGAGATCCTCACGGGCGCTGGCCCACCGGTCGTCGATCAGCACCGCCTTGCGGGCGTCGAAGGCGGGCGCGACCAGTCGCGGCCAGTCCGAACCCAGTTCGGCCGAGACCAGATCCACCAGGGTGTCCTCGGTGGCCTCCGGCGCGGACGCCTGCTCGGCGTGGCCCAGGGACTCCAGGATCACCCGGGCGGCCTGCGCCAGCACGCCGTCGCGGCCGGTGATCTGCTCGGTGAACTCGCCCAGCGCGGCCGCGTCGACGGTCGCGCCGCCACCGCCGCCGGCGGACGGCATGGAGACCGCGACTCCGCGGCGCAAAGCCACAGCCTGCACGGCGGCGTCGATGGTGGCGTCCACGGACGCGCCATCGGAGAGGCCGCCGGAGGCCAGGCCGCCCAGGTCGCCGCCGCGGACCGACTGGCCCTCACGGGTGCCGAGCGAAACCTCGGCGGTGACGTGGCTGACCCAGCCGTCGCCCAGACCCCAGACCTTCTTGACGCGGTCGCCGATGGCGGCGGGCCGCTTGCCGGAGGGGCCGAAGACCTTGCGCAGGTGGTCGCCGATGGCGTCGGAGAGCACCGAGCCGAACGGCTTGTAGGTACGTGCCAGGCGGTCGACCGTGCCGGACAGCGCGCCCATGTCCGCGTCGGCGGCACCGTCGATGGCACCGAGCGAGAGCTCCGCGCCGAGGTCGACGAGCAGCTGGTTGCGGCGCGAGGACACGCCGTCACACAGGCCCTCGATGGTGTCCACCGGGCCGATCTGGTCCATGCGCAGCTTGGTCCACAGCGCGATGAGCACGCGGGTGGCGTCGGCGGCGGAGAACGCGATGTCGTCCGGGGTGGGGCCGCCGGTCGGCACGGCCACGGGGGCCGGGGCTGCCGCAGCCGCGGGAGCCGGTGCGGCGGAAGCGGTTTCGGCCGGGGTCTCCTCGGGCTCTTCGACCGGAGCGGGATCGGTGTCGGTCGAGTAGACGACGCCGCGCTCGCGCTCGATATTCAGCACCTCGACCACGGCGCTGCCGAACTGCGGCAGCTTCAGCGTGTTCGACGCCAGGTTCGCCACGGTCGGCGTTGCGGCCAAACCGATTTCGACGAACCGCTCGACGCCGATGCCACCGTGCTCGACATCGGTGAACAGCAGGTCCTGGGTCTCGATCCAGCGGACCGGGCTGGCGAACTGCCAGGCCAGCAGCTCGACCAGGACCACGCGGCACAGCTCGACGGGCTTGGCGGTCCACTCGTCCCAGTCGGCCAGCACCTCGGCCAGCGGCTCGGATGGCACGAGATCCGCGATCTCCTGGACGAATTCGCGTCCCAGGTTGAACAGCTTGGGCACCAGGTTCGGGATGTAGCGGCCGACGAGCAGCTCGGGGTGCAGGTCGGCGGGCAGCAGATCCAGCAGCTTGGCCCGGAACTCCGGTACACCCGCGCGCAGGACGGTCGAGTGGAACGGCACGTCGATGCCCGGGATGAGCACGAACGCCCGCTTGCCGCCGGTCACGGCGCGCAGCCGCTCGATCTCGGTCTCGAGCGCCTCCATGCCCTTCACGGTGCCCGCGATGGCGTACTGCGCGCCGCGCAGGTTCAGGTTGACGACCTCGAGGAATTCCCCGGCCTGCTCGCCGAGGGTCTTCACCCAGCCGATGACCTGGTCATCGGCAATGTCGATCTGCGAGGGCCGGATGGCCGCCATGCGGTAGTTGCTGCGGCCCTGGGCATCACGGGGCACCAGCTCGTGCATGGCCGAGCCGCGCTGGAACACCACCTCGAGGACCGCGTTCAGCGGCAGCACGCCCGCGGCGGCGGCGAGGGCGTTGTACTCACCGACCGAGTGCCCGGCGAGCATGGCGCCCTCGATGAAGGCGCCGGCCTCGCGCAGCTCCGCGACCTGGGCGACGCCGAGGGTGGCCATGGCCACCTGGGTGAACTGGGTCAGGTGCAGCACACCCTGCGGGTGGCGGTACTCGATGCCGCGTGCCTTGAGGTAGGTCGGGTTGTCGCGCACCACGGCCAGAATCGAGAAGCCCAGGGCCTCACGGGTGTGCTTGTCGGCGCGATCCCAGATCTCCTTGGCGGCCTTGGACCGCGTCCGGGCTTCCAGACCCATCCCCTTGGCCTGAATGCCCTGTCCCGGGAAGGCGTAGACCGTCTTCGGCGGGGCGATGCGGCCGGTGGCGGTCATCACCAGGTTGCCGTCGATGCGGCAGGAGACCTCGACGATCTCCGAACCCCGGTCCACCGCAACACGTTCCACGCGGACATCGATCTTGGCACCGAGCCGGACCATGCCCAGGAAGCGGGTGGTCCAGGCGGTGATGGTGCGCGGCGGCACCTTGTCGCTCAGATCGATGGCCGAGACTGCGTGCTGCGCGGCGGCCGACAGCCACATACCGTGCACGATCGGGTTGCCCAGACCGGCCAGCTTCGCGGCGTTGTCGGAGGTGTGGATCGGGTTGAAGTCGCCCGAGACCTGCGCGAAGGCGCCCATGGCACGCGGCGCGACCAGGGTCACGTCGCGACGGCGGCGACGCGGGGTGTCGGAGGCGTCCTCGGACAGCGAGCCCGCGGCCCGCGGCGGGTCGGCCAGCTCGGCCCTGCCGGTGCGGCCGCGAATGGCGAAGCGCTCCACCAGTTTCGCGACGGCCGGGGTCTCCAGACCGTGGTCGCGCATGACGCCGACGGTGACCTCGACCTCGACCACGCGGCCCAGGTCGGTGTCGAGCACCCCGGCGGATTCGGCGCGGACGGCGAGCACGGCATGCTCGGCGGGCAGCTCGCCCAGCAGCTCGATCTGGTGGTCCAGGTGGACCAGGTCCAGCATCCCCTCGATGACGCTCTGCGCGTCCGCGGTGCGGGTGGCGCCCAGGACCGCGAAAACGGCGGGCCAGCAGGCGCCGACGAGTACGTCGGGGGCGATGCGGCCGATGGTGCTCAGGTTGTCGGGCAGGCCCGCGCCGGTGACGCCGGCGTGGTCGGCGATCAGGTCCGGGCTCCAGGCCAGGTTGACGTGCGCCACCTGGGTGTCGTCGACAGCCTTGACCTCGGGTAGCGACTGGCCGGCGGCGACGGCCAGCAGCGCCGCCATGGCGGCCTCGGCGTCGGTGTCCGTGATGACCGGCGCGCCACCGTTGTACACGGAGGGCGGGACGGTGATGCGAATGCGGACGGCATCCTTGCCCAGCAGCGGGACGGTCAATTCCACGTAGGCGGAATCGGATTCGGGCCCCTCGGTGGCGGACAGGGTGGAGCCGGTGCGCGGATGCTTGGCGCCCTTGCCGTTCATCTCCCACTCGTCCAGGTCGCCCAGGCGGTGGATGGGGTTGACGGTGGTGCGGCCGGCCCACTGCACGTCGGGGGCGGCGAGGACGATGTCGAGCAGGCCGTTGGCGACCTCGGCGCGGCGGCGGCCGTCCACGGCGGCCGGCACGACGCCCGCGCGCACCAGGGAGTAGGCGGTGTTCTGCTCGAAGCGATCCAGCAGCTCACCGACCGGCTCGTCGACGCGGGTGATGCCCGCGACGGCGACGGTGCCCGGGATGATGCAGACCTGGTCGGCGGTGTAGCGCGGATCGTGGGCCTGCCACAGGGAATCCGAGCGCCACCAGCGGCGCACATCCTGGTCGACGACCGGGACGAAGTTGACCGGCTTGCCGGGGGTCTTGCACAGCGCGACGAAGAACGGGACGTCGGCCGGGTGCAGCACGGTGCCGGCGGCGGCCGGGTACTGCTCCTTCAGGGTGCAGATGGCCTGGACCGGGGCCTCGAAGGCGGAGTCGTCGGCGAAAAGCGTTGCGATTTCACCACGGTCGGCCGGGTTGAGGCGGGATTCGGTGCGGCGCACCATCTCCGCGAACCGGTCGCGCCAGGTGATGTCCAGCCACACCGAGCGGGTGGCGTCGGCGATGGCGTCGGAGAAGTCGGCGCCGCAGTCGAAGTCCTTGCGACGGTCCAGGTCAGGGTGGGTCTGGGGCAGAGAGGCTGCCAGCTCGACGTAGCGCTCCAACCACTCCAGGTAGGTCATGGTGGCGACGTCGCCGAAGTACGGCTTGGCGGTGGCATCGAGAGCCGCGATGATCTCGGCGCGGCGGGCGGCCACGGCCTCGGCGTCACCGGCGACCTCGTCCAGCAGGCGGCCGGTGCGGGAGGCGGCATTGTCGATCTCGTGGATGTCCGCGCCCAATTGGCTTCGGCCGGAGGCCATGCCGCCGACAGCGGTACCCGCGCCGACCCAGTCGGGGGTGCCGGGAGTGTCGACCAGCAGCTGCTTCACCTCGGGGGCGGTGGTGGCCTCGAGGGTGGCCATGGCGGCGGTGCCGACCAGCACGCCGTCCAGCGGCATGGCCGGGTAGCCGTGCTGCTGCGACCATTCGCCGGTGAGGTATTCGGTGGCGCGCTCGGGGGTGCCGATGCCGCCGCCGACGCAGACGATCACGTTCTCGCGGCCACGCAGTTCGGCGTAGGTCTCGAGCAGCAGATCGTCGAGGTCTTCCCAGGAGTGGTGGCCACCGGCGCGGCCGCCCTCGATGTGCATGATCACCGGGTACGACGGCACGGCGTCGGCGATGCGCAGCACTGCGCGGATCTGGGCCACGGTGCCGGGCTTGAACGCGACGTGGGTGATGCCGACCTCGGACAGCTCCTCGATGAGGGCAACGGCCTCTTCGAGTTCCGGGATGCCGGCGGTGACGATGACGCCGTCCAGCGGGGCGCCGGCGCTGCGGGCGCGCTGCACCAGGCGCTTGCCTCCCAGCTGCAGCTTCCACAGGTACGGGTCCAGGAACAGCGAGTTGAACTGCACCGCGCGGCCGGGCTGCAGCAGCTGCTTCAGCTCCTCGACACGGTCGGCGAAGATCTGCTCGGTGACCTGACCGCCACCGGCCAGCTCGGCCCAGTGGCCCGCATTGGCCGCGGCCGCAACGATTTTCGCGTCGACGGTGGTGGGGGTCATACCCGCCAGCAGGATGGGCGAGCGGCCGGTGAGGCGGGTGAACGCGGTCTCGACCACGATGCGGCCGTTGGGCAGGCGGATCGGCTTGGGCGCGAATTCGCTCCAGGCCGCGGCGACCTCGGGGGCCGCGCCGGGGGTGAACAGGCTGCGCTGGCCCGGGCGAGTGGAGGCGGCGAGCACGCCGACGCCGGTGCCCTTGAGCGAGCCGACGGTGAGGCGGGTCAGCAGGTCGCCGGGACCGAGGTCCAGGATCCACTGCGCGCCACGGGAGACGGTGTCGTCGACGGTGCCGACCCAGTCGATCGGGTCGACGAGCACTTCCCGGGCGAGGCGCGCGGCCAGCTCGGTGTCCAGGCCGCACTGCTGGGCCCAGCCCTCGACCAGGTCGACGGTCTCGGCCAGCGCCGGGTGGTGGAAGGCCACCTCGACCGGGATGTCCTCGAAGACAGGGGCGAAGACCGCGCCGCCGCGCTTCTTGGCATCGCGCTCGTGCGCCTGTTCGGCATTGATCTCGGCGGCGCGCTGGCGTACACGGTCGAGCTGGCCGACCGGGCCGCTCAGCACGGCGCGGCGGCGGCCGTTGCGAATGGACAGCACGGCAGCCTTCTCCGGCGCCACACCGGCCATGACCTCGGCGACAACGGCTTTCAGGGCCTCGGGGTCGACATTGGAGACGGCGACCATGGGCGACTTCTCCCCCACCGGCAGCAGACCGCGGCGGCGGGCGACCAGACCGGCTGCGGCGCCGATCATCTGGGCGATGGCCAGCAGTTCGGCGTCACGCTGCCCGTGTGCCTCGGCGGCGGCGGTGGCGATGCGGCCCTGCGAGTGGCCGATGATGGCGGCGGGCGCGTGCGCGACGATGTCGAGGCCCTGCAGGCGCAGCGCGCGCAGCGCGGCGACCTGGGTCAGGAACACACCCGGCATCGAGACGGCGGCGGAGCGCAACACCTGCGCTGACGGCGCTCCCGACACCTCCCCCTGCTCCGGGTCGGCGATCTCTTCTTCCAGCATCCATGCGATGGGGTCGAAACCGACCGGCCGAACGACCAGCAGCTGCGAGGCGACCGGCTCCAACTTGGCTGCCGCCTCGTTGACCAGTGCGGTCAGCTCGGGCTCCAGGGCGGAATCCCGCCCGATCTCCTCGAGCTCGGTGAGCCACTGCGCGCCCTGCCCACCGAATGCCAGAGCGTACGGCGCGCCCCCCAGCAACCGGTCCAGCAGTGACGACCTGGCCCCGCTCTCCCGTGACTTCCCCGCCGCCCTGGCCTTCGATCCGGTTCCGGTGCTCTCGTTGATCGTCAAGACGTTCGACTTCCTTCTCCTGGCGGCCAGTCTCCACAGGACTGGACCGCGCTCACGGTGCGCAGGTATCCCTCCGGCCCACAGGCCCTGGTAGAAGCCGAGGATGACACAAAATCATGAGGATCTCCTCATGTTTGGCCGCCAGCCGGGCACCTACCGAGCAGTTTTTCCGTACGTCCGTACCAGAATGATGCCAAACATGACCCTCCCTCATATTTGAAGCCGCTGGTGGGCTCGGTTACGTCCGTGTAGGAAATGTGAGGCTCCCTCACATTGAGGTTTATCAAATCGTTATAATCCCTGGTGAGGTTACCGACCAGTACGCCACACCCGCCCGGTGCTTCGCGATCTCCGTTAGACCCGGTAAAGTTTGGACGGTCGTACCGTTAGCGCGAGTGGCGAAATTGGCATACGCGCCAGATTTAGGTTCTGGTGTCCTAGGACGTGCGGGTTCAAGTCCCGCCTCGCGCACTACAAAGCTTGATACAAAATCCGAGCGGTGGGATCGCGTCGAATCGGACAGCGAGCCAACGCCTTTCGCACCCGGGCAAACTTCGGGCAGACCGAGTCACCCCTGTGCCCGTCACCTACTAGAACACGTATCTCCGGCACTTGGACCGGAATCCAATCCTGCGTCTTCAAGTGCACTTGAACACGCAGGAGCAGGTTGTCCAGCCCATCGCACCGCCGATGTCGACCTCGCCAGTGGTCGAGTGCGGTGAGGGGGTCTGCATCGGTGAGTCACCGATCGCGGCATCGGAATGGCCGGTCTCGGGCATTCATGTCAACGAGTTTCGGCAGCCACGCTTGCCTGGTTCGAGGGTCGGTCCGTTCGCGATCTGGTGTCGAACAGCCGAAGTAGCGGGCCCGTCATCATTGTCGTGAGGACGGCCATTATCACCAGGAGTGAATAGGTAGAGGGGCCGAGCAACCCGAGGTTGAGGCCGACGGCTAGGACTATCAGTTCGGTCAGGCCGCGGGTATTCATCAGGGCGGCAACGGCTCCGGCGCCTTTCGGCGGCAAGAAGCAGCGAGCGCCGAGGTAGGCTCCGCCGAATTTTCCGAGGAAGGCGATGGCGATGATTGCCAGGAGTTCGAGGTAGGCGGTGTGGTCTATGCCGCGGAGGTCTACTCGGAGACCGGCGACGATGAAGAAGGCTGGGAGGAAGATCGAGCTGACGAGGGTTGCGTTGTCTTCGACGGCGGTTCGTGCGTCGCGTGGGAAGACCACTCCGAAGACGAAGGCTCCGAAGATGAGATGTAGTCCCATCCATTCGGTTGCCGCGCCCGAGATCAGGGCTCCGGCTATGGCCGCGTAGGTCATCAGGCGGTTGCCGTGTCGGGTGTCGAGGCGGGATAGCCAGGCCAGTGGGCGCTGCGCGCAGCGGAGGATAAGGATGAAGGGGATGGCGAGGAGTAGCCGCCAGTGGCTGCCCGAGGCGGCTCCGGCGTAGCCGATCACACCGGCCAAGACACACCAGGCAAGCACGTCGTCGACGGCGGCACTTGCCAGGCCCAGTTGGCCGATCTCGGTGTGGATCAGGCCGCGGTCGGCAAGTATTCGGGCGAGCACCGGGAAGGCGGTGACCGACAGGGCCGCACCGAGGAAGAGGGCGAAGGCCAGGCGATTGGTGGCATGCTCACGGAGCAGCACGGTGAAGCCGACGGCAAAACCGAGAGCGAAGGGGAGGACGTAGGCGAACAGCGACACCGTCAGTACCGGGCGGCGGTGCCCGCGCAGGACGCTCGCGTCGATTTCCAAGCCGACGACGAACATGAAGATCGCGACGCCTACATTGGCGAATGCCGATAAGTAGGACAGGCTTTCGCGTGGGAACACGCTATCGACCGAGCCATGCCCGAATATCGTAGGGCCCAGCAGGATGCCCGCGAGAATCTCACCGATCACCGGCGGTTGTCCCAACCGTACCGCGAGCCACGAACCGACCTGTGCGACAACGATGATCAGCACGAGATCGACGAAGAGTAGGGATGTGCTGGCGCTCGACACAAGAGACTCCGAATCGTGTGGTCGGACCTAGTCGCCGCGCAGGCAAACCAGTGTTTCCTCGGTTCCGCGGCGAAGGCGACACGGCACGTGGGCAATTCGCGTGGAGATACCGTCCGCCGCCAGCTCGTCCCGGAGTACGTCCAGCTGACCGTAGGGTGACCCGGCGGTGTCGGTGATCGGATGGATGCGCACCTCGTCGGCTACTCGGATCAGCTCCCGCACCGATGCGCGATGCCACGATCGATCGAAGAGGTTCGAGTACGCGAACAACAGGTTCGGTACCAGGGCGAGGCCGAACGAGCGGTCCGGAAATCCCAGGGACGGAAGCGAACCCGCCACATAATTCGTCGAACCGCCACCATCACGCTCGGCGATGAAGTCCGTGAGGAACGACTGGGCGGCGCGCTGTCGGCGCGCGATGTAGCGCTCCACTCCGCCCGCCCACGAGAAGTCGTAGAGCTCGGGAGCGGTCGCCGAGCGGCGGACGCCGCGCTCGATCTCCGCGGTCACCACGGCGGACAGTTCCTGCGGCGGCCAGGCATAGATGGGATCGACACTGGTGACCCGCGCGCCACGCGAACGCGCAACACACGCGAAATCGCTTGCACCACCCGGACAGTCGAGAATCGGCGCGGTGCTCAGGTCGGCCTCGCTCAGGTCGAACATGGCGATGTACTCGTCGAAATCGCGTGAGGTGATCAGGATTCGGTCGATCGGCGGGGTCGTCATGCGCTCGCCTGCGCATCGATGGCCGAGGTGCCGACCCCGCTGGCGGGCCTGGCAGCCATCGCCTTGACCAGCGTTCCCACCAGCAGACAAGCTTGGCTGATCGTCAGCGCCGAGAACCCGTCGGGCTCGACGAGCTCACTCGCGCCCAATGCGACGCCCACGGGACTCGTGCGGTCCGCCCACTGAAAACGCGCGACCAGGTATCGGCTGGGTTCCCTTTCGGCAATCCAGTTCTCGACAACCCCGGCCACGATCGGAACCAGCCGTCCGGGCTCGGGTGGCCATGGTCCGCACGCCGCGCGGGTCCGCTCGATCAGTGTCTCGATCGCCGCACGCTCGGCCACGCGGGACTGCGGCAGCCACAGGAAGTACGGCGACACCGGGGCCAGGACGAAGAAGATCGGCGACGCCCAAGCCAGCTCACGCGCGACGGTGTCGTACATCCACCGTGACTTGTTCACGCGCCGCGCGAAATACCCGCGGCTGACCGGCGGGCTGCCCGCCATCGCGAGCGCGCCCCAGTGCATGTGAACCTCGGCCTCGCCGGTGCCCACGGGGCGGCGTTCGGTGCGGTGCGCGCCGAGGAACGCGTGCAGCAGGGACGCGACCTCGACGGTCGCCAGCGGTACGCATTCGGGGGTTTGCGCGAGCCAGTCGCCGAGTTCTTCGTCTGCGCCTGCGATCCAGGCCGGCAGCAGGCTCGCGTCGATCAGCGCTGCCAGGTCCGGGTAGTACGTCACGCCGACCCGGAATCCCCGGCCCTCGCGCAGCGGGGCTTGCCGCTCGATATGACCGTCGCGAAACGCGACGCGATCGAAGATCTGCCGCAGCGCGGCGTCCCCGCTCGCACGATCGCTCAGGACCGTCAGAATCGAGTGTGCCGCTCCATAATTGGCCCTCAACAGCTGGGAGTGATATCCAACGTCCGCGATTCCCTGTCGCTGGGTGCGGGCCCGATGAAAGGCCGTCAGCGGAAGGCGCTCAGCACCCGACCCGCCCTCGGTGTAAGGAACGAACAGCGGCTGCGACCGGTCGTGTTCGACGAATCTCCCAGCCTGCCAACGGAATAGGTTGATGGCCGTGCGCACGCCGCCGTCGAATACCGAACCGGGCTGGAACAAGGCATCTCCGGCACCGTCCGATGTCTCCGTCTGGCTGAAGTCGTACAGCAGCGGATAGCCGATCTTCAGTATCTCGCACACCACCCGGTTGTAATCGAGCACCGTACTGCGCCCGGTCCACACATCACCCCAGTCACCGATATGGCCGCTGCGTGGCGGTGTCGTTCCGGCGGCCCGGATGGCCTCGACGGCCTGGCCCGTGCGGATCTCGCCGCGACCGAGATGCCGCCAGGCGAAGCCACTCTCACCCGCCACGAGCGCTCCCCACTCTCGTTCGGTCGCCGGATCGGTGAAACCGAGTCCGGCCAGCAGCGGATTCACAGCACCCCCACTTCCCGGAGCGTCGCGCCCGCGAGCACGGTCGCCGCGTCGTACGCGGTGCCGATATCGCGAACTCGCAACGCGGACAGGTCGGTGCAGCCGACGACGACGGCATCGGAGCCGTTCGTCCACTCGCGGTGAAACAGCACCCGCAACCGCTCGGCCAGCGCATCCGGTGGTGCGCCCTGCTTCACAGATTCGACGGTTGCCTGAATCTCGTCCTGGGTGGCGTCGTCGGGGTATTGCGGCGCCAGCCCGCTGCTCCGGAGCGCAGTATCGATCAGCGCCAGCGAGCGGGCCGGGGTCGTCATGGCGACCGCGGGACGGAGCACCCGGTCGGACAACAGCGTTTGCGACAGGGCGACCAGACCGTCGAGCACCCGTACGTCGATCGCGTCGGTGATTTCCCGAAGGTAGGCGTGCGTGGTGAAGGACGTGATGACCACGATGTCGCATCCCTGCTGCTCGAGCCTCCGTGCGACTTGCTGGAGTGCGGGGACCGGCGAGGGCCCCTCGCCGCGCAGATGGTCGAGCCGACTCGGGATTCTCGGGTCGGAGATCATCACCACCTCCGGGTGTTGCCGGTCGTCGCGGGCAGGCGTCAATTCCACGAGTCGCTGGTAGAAGGTGGCACCGGCCAGCGGTCCGAGCCCACCGATGACGCCGATTCTGGGTGGCGCGGCAACCGAGGTCACTCGGCGACCTCCTTCGCGTCGATCAATACCCGCTTCAGATGCCGTCCTGGATCCCGAAAAGCCGTTCTGGAGTGCAACATTCGCCAGTTGTCCCAGACCAGCAGGTCGGCGCGCGCGAGCCGCAGCGCGACGCGGGTCCGATCGAAATGTTCGAGCCCCAGCTCGAGGTATCTGATCAGCGGCCCCTCCTCGACGCGCACCGCGTTGTTGTAGGAGAAGCGCAGCACGGTGTTCCCGCCGTGGTCCTCCAGCACGGGATGCCGGGTGCGCAACCGAATGCCCTGGCGCGCCAGCCCCTCACTGGACTTCCACTCGTACTGGTGCGTCCTGAGTAATGTCAGGTCGCTGTCCGACAGCACCGACAGCACCGAATGCCCGTCCGCGAGAGTCGTTTCGCCGCCCGGTCCCGCGGCGGGTCGCACACACCACAACCCGATGTAGCGCGGTGGCAATCCGCTCAGCTCGTATCCCTCGGTGTGCGGCAGCAGGGCCGCGCGGTTGTTCGAGTGATAGACATCGTCCATATTCGGCTCGGGCTTCAGATCCCAAACCAGCTCGCCGCGGTATTGGGGACGAATTGGGCCGAGCCCGGCGAGAATTCCGAGATGGTCGAATCCCGCCGGAAGATTCGCCAGATGGCAGTATCCGTTTTGTTCCAGCTCGGAGCGGAGATAGTCGAGAAGGTTCTGCATGGGCCCTTCCAGAAGTCGAGGTACGCCGGGATCATTCGGCCAGGAACGCCGCGATCTGGGTGGCGACCTCCGTCGGCGCTTCCTCCTGGGGAAAGTCACCGCACCCGTCCAGCAGCACCAGCCGGGAGCGCGGCATCAGCTCCGCGAACCGGCGTCCGGTCGACGGGGGAACCAGCTGATCCGCTGCGCCGAAGAGGAGCAGCGTAGGTACGTCCAGACCCAAAAGATGTTGAGCGAGTGCGTCGAACGATTCCCCGTAGCTCAGCCGCACACCCAGACCGAAGCGTGCCATGACGTGGCCGCGCTTACGCAGTTGGTCGTGATAGGTCCGGATGATCTCGTGGTCGGGGACGAAGGCCGAACCGTGCGCGGCCAACCACTTCTTCGTGAACGCTCCCCGCGGGAACGCCGCCGCCAGCACAGGGCCGAGCACCGGGGTCGCCAGTGCGCGATACAGCGTCAGATTGGCCGCGCCCTCGCCCAGCGCGCCGGCCGCCATGATCACCAGCCGCGACACTCGGTCCGGATGCAGCCCGGCAGCGAAAGCCGCTATGGAACCACCCATTTGGCTTCCGATCAGGGTCGGGCGATCCAGCGTCATCGCATCGAACAAACCCATGATCAGGTCGGACGCGCGGCTCGCGGTCCACTCCCTCGCACGTGGGTCCGGTGACCCGCCGCACCCGGGCAGGTCGACTACGATCACCCGGTGCGACTCGGACAGCGCGTCGGCCACGCCGCGCCACGTGATCGCCGAGGTGAGGAACCCGTGCAACAACACCAGCGGTTCAGCATTCCGCGGTCCGGCCTCGTAAATGTGCAGGTCCGCATCGGGCAGCTCGATCATTTTCTCGACGCCGGTCAGCACCGGCCCCGATGTCATGGCCGCTTTCCGAACGTCTCGTTCACCAGCGCGTTGAACTGCCGGGGCTGCTCGACGGGTGGAATGTGAGCCGCCGGAAGCAGTTCCAGCCGGGCGCCCGGCAGCAGGTCGGCCAGTCCGCTCGTCAGCACGGGTGGGAACAGGATGTCCTCCGCGCCGCCGACGACCAGCGCCGGGCAGGCGGGCGGGCTGAACCAGGCCCGGCTGTCGTGCTCGAGCGCCTGACCGTAGATGCTGCTCAGGGCCGCGCAGTCATATTGGTCGAACATCGCTGTGCGCAGGGCCTTTTCATGCCGCCACAGGGTCGCGGCGCCGTTCGCCGAGAACAGCATGCTCTTGAGGACCTCCCAGAACCCGGGCAGGTCGCCGCGATCGAGGAAGCCGTTGAGCATGCCCAGCAGCAGCGAGGTCGGTCCGTGGGCGGCGGCGAAGGTCGCGACGAGGCCTAGCCCGGCGAGCCGATCGCCGTGCTTGGTGGCAAAATGCTGGGCGACCAGGCCGCCGTGCGACATGCCGATCACGACCGCGCGATCGATGTCCAGCCGATCGAGCAGCACGGCAAGGTCGTCGGCATGCTGAGCATTGGTGGGAAACCCGGTGCGTGACGGCGAGTCGCCGAATCCGCGCATGTCGTAGGTGATGGTGCTGAAATGTTTGCTCAGGCCCGCGACCTGGCGCGTCCAGCTGCCGCCCAGCGTCGCCATCAGGATCAGGGCGGTACCCTCTCCGCGACGCTGATATTCGATGGTTCCGTCGTCGAGATCGATGTGTGGCATGGGATTTCACTCCGTTTCCGTGCCGGGACCAGCCGGTCCGGCAACCGGTCGCCACTCCGCGCTCGCGGCATGTATCCGGTCGATCAGGTGGCGGCGCGGCTTGGTCGTTTCGGTCAGGCAGCCTTCTTCGACGGTCGGCATCCGGTCGACAATGGCGAAGGCCTTCAACCGTTCCCAGGGATGCAGGCCCTCATTGGCCTGCCTGATCTCGTCGAGCACCAACCGGTCGTCGGGGACCGCACGCGATTCGAAGAACAGCAGCGCCGCGAGCCGCCCGTCGGCGCGCAGCGTGAGATGGCACAGGTCCGCGCCGGTGCGTTGCGCCAGCGCGGATTCGATCGGTGCGATGAAGACCTTCTCGCCGCTGGGCAGCGCCACGAAGTCCCGTATCCGCCCGATGATCCGCAGGAATCCCTGCCCATCGAACTCCCCTACGTCGCCGGTCGATTCGAACGCCGACGGATCCGGCTCCCAACGCTCGACGCGGTCGCCGACGAGCCTGCCGTACATGAACGGAGTCGGCGTGCGGACCAGGACTTCCCGGGTCGTGCGATCCAGTCGTACCTCGCCCCACGGAATGGGCTGCCCGACAGTGCCGGGCAGGCGCGCCGCGGGCGTATTGAGCCCGATCATGCCGAGTTCGGTGGTCCCGTAGACCTCGAAGACCGGCAGCCCGGCCGCGAGCAGTTCGCTCATCAGCGCGAGATCGGTGGGTGCGCTGCCGACGAATATCGATCGGATGCGGGGCCCGAACAACGTCTGGTAGATCTGCGTGAGCGCCGGACCTTCGGGGGCATCGGCCGGTACCATTTTCCGTGCGCGCCAGCGAATGTGCTCGAGCACGCGCGGCACCGTGACATGCAGCGTGGGCTCGAAGGTGTGCCCGTCGGTCACGAAATGCGCCGGGTCGGACAGGACGAAATCCAATCCCTCCCGCAGCCCCCAATACAGCATCATTCGCTGCGGCAGATGCGACAGCGGCAGATACAACAGCAGCCGGTCCCCGGCCCCGAATCCGTAGATCTCGGCGAAGCGATCCATGGTGAACAACAGTGGCGGGGCGGCCACGGCGAAAAGTTTTGGCTCAGAAAGGGTTCCGCTGGTCGAAACGATCGTGAACGGACCGTTCCTGGGATCCGTTGCCGCGATCGGGGTTTCAGCTTCGGTGGTGAGGAGTTCCGCCACCGAAACGACGCCGTCGGGCGCGTTCGTTCGGTCACCGAGGAAGATGACATCGAGGCCAGCGCTCACCGCTGCGGTCGCCGCGTCAGCTCGGTCGGTGAACACGAGTCGGCAACCGCTTTCGCGGATGGTTGCCAGTGCCCGGGTAAGGGGGGCGCTGGGGTAGAGCGCGACCGACAGGGCACCGGTCAGTACACACGCCAGATCGGCGAGGACCCATTCGTAGCTGGTTGCTCCGTGGATCGCGATCCGGGATCCGGGGCCGAAGCCTCGCTTCCGCAATGCCGCTGCCACGCCGTTCGCGTCGGCGCGACACTGGGCGTGGTTCACCTGCTGTGAGATCCCGCCGCGCCGGAAGAAGATCGACGCCGACCGCTGGTGTGTCATCGCGTCCAGGATCGCGGGGAGTGGACATGCTGCCGGTGCCGCTGTCGTCGTGCTCATGCGCCGGTGCCGCCCCGGGTCAGCGCGTCGGAGAACAGCTGTCCATAGGCGCGCAGGGTGTAATTCCAGGTGGTGACCATGAGTTCGTAGCGATGCTCGGTGGTGGCCGCGCGATCGAAGGCCTTCTTGACCAACTCGATGTGCTCCTGGTCCTCCTCGGAATGCACCTTCAAGAAGTTGAGCGCGCGTTCGGCGAAGGGGTAGGAGACCATCGCCGCGGTGACCTTGGGCCCCAGCGACGCACCGAGACCCTCTGTCGCGGCGGCGAATCCGATCAATGCGGCTGGATCCTTCATTGTGACGGCCCAGTGGTTCTGGCCGATCATCGTCCACGCCCCCAGCCCGGGGAGGCCCGCGAGGTACTCGCCCGTGTCATTGCCGAGCCGACTCAGGTCCTGCACGGCCAGCCGGTCGTGATGACGTTCCTCGATGGCCAGATTGAGGAAGAAGTCCTGCAACCAGCCCTCCGCACAGCGGGAGGCCGCCGCGGAGAGGAAATAGGGGGTCTGATTGACCAGGTAATAGGTCTCGCGCAGATAGGCCGCGTACACCGACTCGGTCAGCTTCCCCGCGAGGATCTGCGCGATGAACGGGTGATCGAGGATCACCGCCCGCAGCGTGGATTCCGTTTCCGCGAGCGCTTTGTCATAGGAGCCGTTCATGCCAATTCCTCTCCGATGCCGATCTTCGCCATCACGTCCCCGAACCGCACGCGCGTCCGGTCGATATAGTCGCTGGAAACGAATCCGGCATCCATCGCCCAGCTGATCGATTCCTTCAACTGTCCGCTCAGGTAACCGTCCAGATGTTCCTGATACCATTTGCAATATTCGACGGCCCGCTTCCGAGCTTCCGGATTGCTCTCGAGAAGCTCGTTGGCGACGGTGATCCCGAATGCCACGTGTCGGCGTTCCTCACGCTCGATCCGGTCGAATTGATAGAAGTACGGGGATTCGCTGCGAGCCAGTTGGGCCAGCTCTTCCATCGCCAGCACGCCTTCGGCGTACAAATTCAGTCCGATCAGCACTTCAACTTCGTCGTCGCTGTAGAACAGCTTGGCGAAACGGTCGTTGATGTCGTCTATGCGGTAGGGCTCGTGGTCGAAACCGTGCCAGGGCTGGCCGAGCCGTTCTACGCCCTCTCGGAACAGCCGGGCGTGGACGACCTCGTCGGCGGCATGCCGGATCAGGAAGTTCTTCTCTCGGAGACCATTCCGGCGCGGCAGCCATCGCGCGCACAGGTCGATGATATCGAGCTCCGAATAATAGAAATTGACATATACGGTCAGGATGAGATCCCAGGCGTTCCGGCCGTATTTCTCGATGATCTCGTTCTTCAGCGGTTCAGAGGTACCGGCGGGCAATGTTGCGTTCGTCATGTTTCGCCTTCAGACTGTGGTTCGACGAGTTTCCGCGGCATCGAAGATGCTCTCGACATCGATGGAGAGAGCCTTGAGAAACCGGCTGGTGAGGTTGTACATGCCGATTGCCAGAATGATGTTCACGACCTCGTCCGGCCGGAATTCCGACAGTAGCCGGGTTTTCAGCTCGGCGGTGACACCGTCCGGATCGGTGGTCAGTGCGTCGGCGGTTTCCAGAATCAGCGCTTCGCGCTCATCGAAAGCCGTCCGCACGGCGGCTGGGTCGCCGATCGCCACGATCTGTTCATCCGGAACGCCGGCCCGTTTCGCGGACGCGGTCATATGCGCCACGCAATACGTGCATTCCTGCGCCTTGGCCGTGCCGAGCGCCGCGAGCGCGCGCAGCCGCGAACCGATGGTCGGCGACTTGTAGATCTGAGCCCACAGCGGCACGAAGACCGTGACCAGATCCGGGCAATGCGCCATTGCCCGCAGAATATTGGGGACGAATCCGTATTCGCCGCGAACGTCGTCGAAGAGCTTGGAGATCTCGGGAGCAACACTGTCGTCGTCGAGAAGATCGATGAGTGCCATTGTCTACCTTCGGATTCGGCTCAGGCCGTCGGCGTCAGCAGCCCATAGCTGACGGCCTCGTGCACCAGACTGCGGACGGGTTCGTGCGCGGCGTCGGTCGCGCGAACGAGTTCCTCGACCAATTCGGCGCTGCTCTTGGTGCCGTCGGCGAGCGCGAGCAGTTGCTCGAGCTGCGGCGTCACCGGCAGCGCGGCCCCGACCGGGGTGACCAGCGACCGCCCCCGCCGCAGATACGCGCCATCGATCGCGAGATCGTCGATGTAGCTGATCTCGGACGAGGTCGCGACGGGTTGATGCGGATCGACATTGATCCCGGTCGTCTTGCCGTCGAAGATCTGCTCGATGGTGGTCCGCAGCGTCTCGGGGACCTCGAGCTGCTTCAGATACCGGCTGTACCACGACCGATGTGCGAAGGCCCCCGCGATCAAGGAGATGAAGGCCTTCTCCGGATCGATGCCCGGTACGTCGAACTGCTTGCGCGCGTGCCAGAAATACGAATCCTTGCTGCCGCCGTGCCCGCCGTAGAGGAAGTACACCTGCGCGCGCAGCCGGGCGAACTCCTTGCGGTACTCGGTCTCGTAGAACGAGAGGATCTCCGCGCGATCCATGTCCGGCTTGTCCAGAATCGTGTTCACCGAGACCGCTGCCAGGAAGCCGCTGAGCATGGCCAGGTGCACGCCGGTGGAGAACAGCGGGTCGATGAAGCACGCGGCGTCGCCGACCGCGATGTACCCGTCGCCGGCGAACCGGTCGTAGATGTAGGACCAATCCCGCGCCACGTGGAGCTTCTCGTCCCGGGTCGCGCCGTCCAGACGTTGCGCCAGCTCGGGCGTTTTCGCCAGGCACTGCGCGTAGTAGGCCTCCATGCCGCCGTCGCGATGCTCGTGCAACACCTTGCTGTCGACGACCATGCCGACGCTGGTGCGCCCGTCGCGCAGCGGGATGAACCACCACCAGCCCTCGTCGAAGGTCGGCAGGAAGGTATTGCCGGCGTCGAACCCCTCCGGTCGCTTCGCATCGGTCCAATACGTCCAGACCGCAAGGTTCTTCAGGTAGGGGTCCCACTCCTGGTTGTGCAGCTTCTTGGTGACCATCCCGCCTTGGCCGGAGGCGTCCACGATCCAGCGCCCCCGCACCGTGAACGTGGTGCCCGCCGCGTCCTGCCCAGTCACCGTCGAGACGCCGTCTGTTCCGATCTCGAAACCGGTGACCCGGTGTTCCTCCCGCACCTCCACCCCATACTCGCGGGCGTTGTCGAGGAGCAGCTCGTCGAACTTGTCACGCTCGACCTGATAGCCGTAGTCGTAGGGCATCGCCAGCGCGTCCTTGAAGTACACCGTCCATGGCTGACGGTCCTCTCCCCAGACCCACTCGACGCCGTTCTTCTTGATATAGCCGTCCCTTTCCATCCGGTCCAGAACACCTATTCTCTTCATCAAATCGGCAGTGCCCGACAACAGTGACTCACCGATGTGATACCGAGGAAACTTCGCCGCCTCGAGAATCAGGACTTTCTTCCCGAAATCGGCCAGCAGGGTCCCCGACATGGTTCCACCCGGGCCGCCGCCGATAACCACGACATCATAAACGTCCGATGCAATTGACATAGTTTCTCCACTCGGAGGTCTTGACAATCCGGTCGGCGCGCGCCGACCGGAGAATTCACTCAGGAATAGACGGCGATATTCGCGTCCGGTTCCATGAGATACCGGTAGAAGGGATTGCCGGACCGGAACGGTCGCGAGAAGAGTTCACCGATTTCCAACAGGAGCGCGACGCTTTCATCAGGCTCGGACAGTTCGGTATCGACGAATTTGATTCCGGTTTCGTCGAATCCCAGTGCCAGCAAGGGAGCCATCGGGGTCGTTTCGGTATTGAGGAACAGGTCCGCGACGATGTGGGTGTACCCGTTCCTGATGCACCAGTGGAGACACCCCTTCACCAGCGCCGCGAACACGCCGTACGGCATGTCGGCGACGCGGGTGTTCCGGTGTCGGCTCACGATCATGAGGCGCTGGCACTCGATCAGCGTGCGCTTTCCGCCTCCTCGCAATTCCCGAATCGAGGCGAATTGCTCGACCGGTAATCCGAGATCGGAATCCCGCACCAATCGCATGGTGCCCACAGCCCGACCGCCGATGACGGCGATCAGATATGCCGAATTTTCGTGATATCGGTCATCGTGAAGGGCCGGTGCGTCCGGCGGCAGCCATCCGCACTCGTGCCCGTAGACTTCCCGCCATATGGCGTCGACACTTGCATAGTCGGTGTCCCGTGTTGCCATGAATACACCATTCTCCAGCGTATGCGGAGGAGGTGCATCCTCAGTGAACTGCCAAGTCAAAGGTATCCCCCCTCTGTCGTATGCAATTCGCTGTTCGAAACATTAACTCTTCGCAAGGGCAATGACAACCGGAGCGTCTCGCTGACTGGGATGATTTACCTTCACGAAACAAAACTAAGCCCCTATTATCAAGCCCAATAAAGGCAGAAAGAACCAATCGGCGCGGCATTGGCGTGAGAATTCCTCACAACACTGTTCCGGTCGATAATCGGATTGCTTTATTCGTTATTAACATACCCATCAGTCGGATTAATGGTCCTCCTTCGGCGGCCAGCCGCAATTCGGGTCACGGGGCAGGGGCCGCGGCCGATCGTCTCGGCTGGGTGCGGGCGACAACTATGCCGCCCACGATGACGAGACCGCCCACGACCGAGTTCCAGCCGACGGGCTCGCTGAAGAACAGCGCGCCCAGGGCCGTGGACCAGATCGGGACGACGTAGGTGATGGTCGAGGCGATCGTCGCTCCGGCAGAGGCGATCACCTGCATATTGAGCAGGAAGGCGTAGCCGGTGCCGATCGTGCCCAGGACGATCAACCCGACGGCCGCGGCCCAGCCGGGCAGGTTCGAGGCGCTGCCCGTCAGAGCGGCAACGACCGCCAATTCGACTGTGGCGGCGACTAATTGGGTCAGCGACAGCGCCGCCGCGGAGCCGCCGCCGGAGGAGAAGAACCGGCGGGTGTAGGCGAAGCCCGCGCCGTAACACATCGTCGCCGCCAGGCAGGCGGCCACGCCGCCCACGGTGTCGGCGCTGAGTCCGCGCCAGACGCCGAGCAGACAGGCCACGCCCGCGAGCCCGATGAGCACGCCCGCGGCGCGCCGCCTGGTCAGCGGCTCCCCGGGAACCAGGACCATCGCGAATCCCATGGTCATGATCGGCGTGGTCGCATTGATCAGGCCCGCCAGCACCGAGCTGATGTGCTGTTCGGCGACGGCGAGGAGGGTGAAGGGCGCCGCGTTGAGCAATACGGCGACCACGGCGGCATGACCCCATACTGACCGGGAGCGCGGCAGGCCCTCGCCGCTGACGGCGCAGATGACGGCCAGGGCGAGCGCGCCGAATCCGCAGCGCCACAGAGCCACCCATACCGCCGGGACGTCGGCGTTCACCGCGAGTTTGATGAGAGCGAAGCTGGTGCCCCAAATCGCTGACAGGACAAGGAATTTCGGCACCCAGTCGTCGGTTATTCGCCTGCGGGCAGCGACCAGGGTCATCGCGCGGCCCCCTTCACACGAGGTCGGTCGGGTCGCGTTTCAGTCTGCCGATGGGTTATACATGAGTCCAATGACATGAACTGATGACGTCATGAGGAAGCTTCATGGACATCACACTCACTCATCTCAAGACGCTGATCGCCGTAGTCGACGCCGGCGGATTCGGTGCGGCGGCGGCCGAACTCGGCGTCAGCCAGTCGGCCGTTTCGCACACGATCGCCGCACTCGAGCGGATCAGCGGTCAGCCGGTCGTCGAACGTGAGGTGCCGATCACCCCGACCGGCCTGGGCCGGGGGATTCTCGAGCATGCCCGAATCGCGGTGGCGGCCTCGGCGGCCGCCGAGGACATCCTGCGCGGTCGCGGCGACAGTCCGAGCGGCACCATCACGCTGGCGGCCCCGCCGACCGCCTGCCACGCGGTGCTCCCCGCGCTGCTGCGGACGTGGCGGCTGGAGTTGCCCCGGGTGAAAGTTGTTGTCCTGGAAGGAGAGGACGGAGAGATCGCCCGATGGCTCGCCGACGCGACGGCGGACGCGGCCGTGCTCGTCGACCCGCCCCAAGTCCCAGCGGGGGCGGTGCTGCTGGCCCGCGACGGCTTCTGCGCGGTGGTCGCGAATGACCATCCGCTCGCCGGTGAGGCGGTCGTCGACCTCGGTGAACTCGCCGACGATGCACTGTTGCTGTCCACCGGAGGATGTGAGCCGCACATTCGAGAACTCCACCGCCGAGCACGATCCGAATTCCTGCCCGCGCATCGGGTGCGTCAGTTGAGTACCTTGTTCTCCATGGTGCGCGCGGGTATCGGCGTCACGATCGTGCCCGAATCGGCATCGGGGATGGAGGGATCCGACGTGGTCTTGATTCCGATCAAACACAATCTCGTGCGATCGCTGTATCTGTGCGGCCCGCCCGACCGGCCCTGGCATCCCGCAGTCGCGCGAATGGTCGGCGCTGCACGCACGATCATCGACGACGGGCAATCGTATAGTGCCGACTCTTCCTTGTAACTGGCTATTGCACTAGAGGTTCGGCTTCGCAAGCCAAGTGAGGCCGGCGACCACGAGCGCCTCGACGCCGGTGGTCAAGGTGGGTTCGATGTCGAGGGCGAACTCCGCGGAATGGTTGGTGGGTGCGCGATCCGGCGACAGGCCTCGCCCGGCAAGATCCATTCCGCCCCAGAACCAGTAGACCGTGGGCGCGGCGGCGGCCTCCCCGAGGATCCCGACGTCCTCGCTCGCTGTCACGGGCGGGACGGGCACGATCCGGTCCGCGCCGAAATGCTCTGTGAACGCGGCGACGGTTCGCGCGGTCGCGACCTCGTCGCTCACGAGGATCGGGGTGGACGCGGACCACTCGAGCGCCGGCTCACGTTCGGCTCCCGCAGCCAGCGCTTCCGCGCGGATGATCCGCTCGACCGCAGCGCGCACCAGGGCCCGGGTCCGTTCGGTGTTGGCGCGCAGATTGATTCCCAGCTCGGCAGTGTCGGGAATGATGTTGTCCACGGTGCCCGCCTGGAGCCGCCCGACTGTGACCACGGCGGTTTCGCCGGGTGGCACCTCGCGGGCGACGATGGCCTGCAATCGGGTGACGATGTGCGCGGCCATCAATACCGGATCGATCGTCGTGTCGGGGCGCGCGCCATGCCCGCCCCGGCCGAACAACGTCACCTGCAGCGAGTCCGCGCCGGACATGACGGGGCCGCCGCGATGCCCGATGACTCCAGCAGGCAGGGGACCCACGTGCTGCGCCAGGATGATCTCCGGGCGCGGGAAGCGCTCGAAGAGACCGTCCCGCACCATGTCTCGCGCGCCGCGCACCAGCTCCTCGGCTGGTTGGAAGACCAGCAGCACGGTCCCCGACCACTCGCCGCGCGCCCGCGCCAGCAGGGTCGCGGCACCGAGCAGGCACACCGCGTGCATATCGTGGCCGCAGGCGTGCATGACCGGCACGTCGCGCCCGGTCGCGTCGACCGCCCGCACCGTACTGGCGTACGGCAGGCCGGTCTGCTCCCACACCGGTAGCGCGTCGATGTCCGCGCGCAGCATCACCACGGGTCCTTCACCGTTGCGCAGGACCCCCACGACACCGGTACCGCCGATCTCGGTGTCGACCTCGAAACCCGACCGCCGCAAGACATCCGCGATCTTCGCCGCAGTCCGGAATTCCTGCAGCGACAACTCCGGGTGCTGGTGGAAATCGCGGTACAGGGTCGCCAACTCGTCTGCCAAGCCGTCGCAATTCGCCCACAGTGCCTCGAGCATCCCGCCCACTCCCCGGTCCGCCGGCAGCGTGAGACTGTCCCGGCCCGCACTCCGTGGATCCAAATCGACTCCTGCACAGCACAATAGCGAGCTCCCGCGAAGGCCGCAGAACTTGCGGGCGGATGGTCACGGCCGATTCGAGAAGCAGATGTCTTGCAGCACTGCGGCGTCGAGCACAGATCAGGCCGAGGAGCGGCGCGCGGCCGGTGGCGCATCAGTTCAGCGGGAGTTGCGTGCAAGGCTTCGACTCGGGACCGAGTGCCTCGGTTCGCCGTAAGGGTGTTTTGTCGACGATGATGCCGGGCCACCAATTGCGGGTGCCGAAAAGCTTCATCATTGCTGGTACCAGCATCATTCTGACCACCACCGCATCGAAGAAGACGGCTACGGCGAGGGCGAAGCCGAATTGCTCGAGTTCGAGGACATCTGCGGTGATGAAGCTGGCGAATACGGCGATCATGATCGTCGCGGCAGCGGTGATCGGACGGGCGGTGTGTTCGATGCCTTCGACGATTGCGGTGTCGTTGTTGCGGGTGCGATGGAATCCTTCGCGCATTCTGCCGATGAGGAACACTTCGTAGTCCATCGACAGGCCGAACACGACAGCGAAGACCGTGACCGGTAGATAGACCTGAACGAAACCGGTGCTGTGGAAACCCAGCAGATCCGAGGCCCACCCCCACTGGAAAGCGCAGACTGTCAGCCCCAGCGCCGCGCCGGTGGCCAACAGGTTCATCAGTACCGCCTTGGCGGGAATGACGATGCTACGCAATACAACAGCGAGATAGATGAAGGAGAAGCCGAGGATCAACACGACAACCCATGGCACTTTTGCCGATATCTCCGCCGATGCGTCGACAACCAATGCCGTCGTTCCGCCTACAGCGATGTCTGGTCCTTCATTCGCGGTCAGCTGGCCGGCCGAGTGCCTGACCTGACTGATCAGGTCCGTGGCCGCAGTGGAATCGATTGGAACCGAGGCGATGGCGACGAGCAGTTCGCGGCCGTCACTGTGTTGGGCTTGGGTGTATGCGACCCGAGGGTCGCGTTGCAGCTGGCGCTCGAGGTACGCGGCCCGCCGCAATTGTGAGTCCGTCATGGGCGAGTCGTGTTGGCCGGTCAGGACGATGGTGATCGGCGAGATCGTGCCAGGCGCGAATTTCCCGGTCAGGATTGCGTTGGCTCGTCCGCTGGTCTGCTCGGCAAGCGCGCCCGCTCCGATATCGACGCCGTAGCGAATCCAGCCGAGGGGGATCGCGCAGAGCACGAGCGCCAATGTTGCCACCGCTACGTATCGCCACGGTCGTGCGATCACCTGATTTGCCCATCGAGACCACCACCCTGCCACTGATCCGGATGTCGAATCCGAGGGCCGAAGCCGTCTCGGAAGCCCGAGCGCGTTCACGCCAGGACCGAGGAGTGCCAATGTTGCCGGCAGCAGCGTCCAGGCAACCAGCAGCACGGACGCGACAGTCACGGCTACGACGACGGAAATGTTGCGTACCACCGGAACATCGACAATGGTGAGGGCGCCGAGCGCGATCATGACCACGAGACCGGAAATCGCGACCGTGTGACCGGCCGTCGCCATAGCTGTGGCGATCGCGTGGTCGATCCGCTCACGTTCACGCCGTGATTTCACACCGTCGGCGGCGAGTTGCTCGCGGAATCTGCTGACCACGAACAGCGAATAGTCGATGCCCAGTCCGAGCCCGATCATCGAGGACACCGTGGTGACCAAGCTATCGAAGCTCAGGAAGTTCGACATCAAGGCGAACAACCCGAACGCTGCGTTGAGTCCGATGCCGGTGGCCACCAACGGCATGACACCGGCGATCAGTCCGCCGAGGGCGAAGATGAGCACGGCCAGAGCAATGGGGATGCCGATGCTCTCAGCGAGCCGTGCATCCCCGGATTCCACGGTGGTCAGATCTACCGTCATCGGCGAATAGCCGGTGAGTGCCACACTCACGTCGCGGCGGGGGTAAGCCTGGAGCAGGTCGTGGAGCCGGCGGGATACCTCGATGCGCTCGCGGGCACCGCCGCTGATACCCACCAGCGCCATCGCGGAAGTCTTGTCAGCAGATACCAGTAACGACGACATCAACGGTGTGTACGGATCGATCACTCCCACAACCCCAGCGGTGGCGCGCACTACGTAGGTGACGTTGTCGACCGTGGCGCGGTAGGACGCGCTGTCGACCGTGGCGGTCTTGGAGGTGAAGGTCAGGGTCAGTTGCTCGGAACCGAACGATTGAAAATGGCGGTTGATGAGCTGATCGACGCGACTCGATTCAGTTGCGGGAACCGAGAAGTCGACTCCCACCAGGCTGTTTTGCAACGTCGGGTATAGGAGCGCCGAACCGATCGAGACGAGCGCCCACACTATGACCACGAGCCATCGATGGTGGGCGATGAGCCGACCCCAGCGATAGCCGATTCGTCGCGAATCGTGTTGGCGGCCTGGTGAAGCCGGTGTGGCGCCCATCAGCGGGCATGCTGTGGGTCGATTTCGCGCCCGTATATTCGGTACACCCGGTGCGGGGCCTGCTCGATGCGGGTCAGGACCGCACCTTTCATCCATGCACTGTCGTCCAGGACCGGCGCCGCCTCGACATTCTTGTATCGCTTGTTCTTCATCCGTTGACTCAGTTCCATTATCAGCAAGAGAGCTATTGTTCGATCCTGGCAATCGGGATCGACGAACAGCATGTCGACGCGGACGTTGTCGACCACTTTGTGCCGTCCGGGCCGCTTGAGATGCCACAGGGTGGCAAGGTCGCGTGTCCATCGCGACGAGAACCTCGAGGAGCGCACCGCGGCTTGGTTCACGTCGGGTATGCCCATCAGGAATCCGACGGGCTTACCCTCCAGCTCCGCGAGCAGAACAAGTTGACGGTCCAGAATCGGGAGCATTATTTTCAGAAGCTCGAACAACTCTGTCTCGGATAACGGTGAGTAACCCCAGAATTTTACAAACGCCTTGTTGTAAAGGTCTGCGACGATCTTCGCGTCACGTCGGATCGTTCTATATTTCATCGATCTGAACGTCACCTTGGAGCGGGCGCGCATCCTTTCATATATTTGCCGGTGCCGCGCGAATGCGGGATTTGTAAATAGCAAATAGGGGTCGTCGAACCGATAGCTGTAGAAGTCCTTGACTGCGACCAATCCCCACTTTTCGAATTGGGTGCCATAGTAGAGCGGGTTATGTGGCATTCCCACCAAGGGTTGTTTCGGCTCGTCTCCGACCACGACACCGGCGCTGTAGAACATCGACGGGCTGAACGGCCCGTAGACCACGGCGAGGCCCCGCCGGGCCAACCAGGACGATGCCGCACGCAGCAGCGCATCGGCAACCTCCTGCCGATCGATCGCTTCATAGAACCCGAAGAAGCCCATGCTCTCGCCGGTGTACTCGGTGAAGCCCAGATCGTGAATCGCGGCGATGCGACCGACCGCAACGTCCCCATCCCTGGCGATGAATGCCTGTGAACACCGGGTCGCCGCCACCGCCGCCGGGGGGTCTCTCAGCACGCGGCCGATGTCGATCGAATCGTCCGGTGCCGGGAACGGATCATTGCGGTAGATCTGCCTACCGACCCCGCGGAACTCGGCCCACTGGGATGCGGTGTCGACCGCGTGAACGGTGATCATGGTGCACCGCCGTCCACCTGGTCCCCGGCAACTGATGCCGAGGCGGTGGCCAGGGTGGTTTTGCCGGCGAATACATACTGACCAGGGTGGACTGCGATGTCAGCGACAAGTTCGTCCGGCAGGAACGCATCACATTGGGAACCGAAGCGGATCATGCCGTATTGCTGTGCGCGGGTGACGCTGTCTCCCTGTCGAACACGAGCGACGATCCGGTTGACCCACAGGTCCGCGATCTGGGTCACCGTGACGACCGCACCGCTGGCGTGCCGGATACCGATCGTCAGGCGTTCATTGGCCAGCAGATGGTCGCACCCCTCGTCGTAGGGGGTATGACGAGTGATCAAGTTCGCACCGATTCGCGCCATCGAACGATTGAACGGCGCGGCGGCGCGGTGCCGGCGAAAACAGATGGTGCCGGCGATCGGCGCGCGATTGCGGTGCACCGAGTACTCGGTCATGTAGATACCAACGAGGTAGCCGCCGTTGGATATCGCGCCTAGCCCGGTGAATTCGGTCAATGGGATGGTACGTCCATTCTTCACCGCATCCGGTATTTCGCCCTTGTCGATCCGCTTGATGTAAGTGATCAGTCCATCGGCCGGCGCGACGATGGCCCTCGGGTCGGTCGGCGGCCATCGCGGTGGATCACGAAAAAAGAACCGCGTTCGCCAGAACACGAAGAGCGACCCCAGACAGAATGTCGGAGCAGCGACGATAGACGCTACGACACAGCAGGGTTTTGCGATCATTGATATCGCCTCTCATCCACTTTTGCCGACCAGCCGACGAATGTTCCCATAAGCCGGTATCGCACGTTTTTCGGCAAAAGACCAATCATGCCGCACACCGCGTAGAAGCCCAGCGACAGAGCGAAGTTCAGAAACTCTTCGACATCGACGGCATCGCGCAACGGAACTGACGACGGCTCGTTCTCATACACCGTCATCCAATCGACAATGGAGTCAACGTTCGCAATTGAGCCTTCTCGAAATAGAACTCGAAAAGCCGGCGGTTGTCACACCACGATGTGTCGAAGCCGGGCGGGAAAATCGCTTCGGGCTTGTGAACCAGCCGCATCAACGTGTCGATATTCTCCGACAGCATGGTTTTGGCGAATTTGGGGGAGATCTGTGAAGTCACACGCTCGACGAAGTCATCCCAGCTGACCAAATCCAGTCCGAGCAGCTCTGCGTAGAGGTCGTGACCGTAGCCCTCGGGGTTGCTGGGCAAAAGGCGCGCCTGCGGCGAGGCCGCAAACGCGTTGGTGGTCATTACTTCACAGAGCACATCCACAGGGACATAGTTCATACCTGGACCGTCCCAAATAGCACCGACCGCGATGGCCAACTCGATGATCCGCCAAAAGGTATACACTCGCCCGGGATCCACGCCGTGGTCGGTACTACCGAGGACATAGGGCGCCTCACACAGGGTGACCGAGTATGTATCCGAGCGCGCCAGCCATCCGAGCAGTGTCGCATTCACCCACTTCATCTGCGCATACCCGGAGTACCACCAGGAGTCGGGATGACGAAAATCATCGGGCTTCTGATACAGGTGGGCGCCGATGCTTCCGACATAGGTGAGATGCTTGCGAGTAGACGTGACAGAGAACTCCAGCATACGCAGGAGGCTGATGAACCAATCGTTGCGAAGGTCCAGGTAGCTGTCGGTGTAGCTGGTCGAGCTGGCGCAATTGAACAGGTGGCCGATATCTCGGGCCAATTCGAAGTACTCGACATCGCTCAACCCGAAGTGGCGTTCGGTCGGGGTTCCCTCGACGATTCGCAGCTTGGCCGCATCGACTTCGATCGCGTAACGATCGACCGTCGCTTGCAACCGCTGACCCGCAGTCTGCTCGGCAGTCGGGCGTACAACGGCCGACACGGTCTCGATAGCAGGGTCTCGACTCAACCGGCCGATCAGATGGGCGCCCACAAAACCGTTCGCGCCGAACACCAATGCCGTCTTTCGTCGCGATGAAGACATCGCTGCGACGCGGCGGCGAGTTTCGTCGTCGATATGGGGACGAAGCGCGGTTGGATCGCCCGCACTCAATGCCGCGACATCGGCGTACTTGCCGGCGAACCGCAAGCCTTGGATCTCCGGCTTGATCACCGCATCCGAGTATGGCCACTTGGGCCGCAGCAGTGGATCACCGAAGGGAGAAATATGGTTCATGAGCCGTTCCTGGTGACAGTAGTTTGGCGGAGATTTTCCGTTGCACATACTTGGCTACGGATTAGCCTGACGAACCCACGATCGAGGTATCCGATATTTCGGGGTTCATTTATCTCCGACGATCGATGAGTTTCACAGACGTTGGGCTTCGCGTCAACGGTTGGATCAATCCAATTTCAGTCGAGGCGAAGCCAACTTTCACACTTACACAGAACCGAACATCACCATGTCCGGTCACGCACGTTCAACCGAACGCTGTCCTCAGTTGAACACCATCAAAGAGAGGACTTATCGACCGCCGCCGTGGCGGCGAGGTCGTGTCTGCGCCAGCGCAACATCCAAATCTGTTCGACTTATCCCGGGTCGGTGAGTACATCCGCTAGACTGATCCAGCAGAAAGCCAATTCCCGTGCGATCCTGGAAACTTTCTCCGCACAATGGGGCGGCACACATGCATACAACTTCTCCCAGTCTTTCGCCTCCATTCTCTGAGAATTCAGAAAACGCAGAACAGCCCGACCGGAATCGGTCGAGCGCAATGCCGGATCCCTTTGCAAGACGTGCAAAAGGTCGTCTATGAGTTGAATTCGATCCACGGACCATTCGATGGTCGTCGGCGACCGCCTGGATCTACTCGGCACCGGATCCTCACCGCGGTCCATACGCTCTCGAACGTCGCGCGCAGTGGCCGGTGATACACCCGCCTCCCTCGCGATCTCGCGAAGTGAGGCATGCGGCTTCTCTTTGATCAATCGACTCGCTCGGATACGACCCGCGGCGCTGTTCACCGGCCGGGACTTTCCATCTCGACCGAGTCGAGTCGAGCTGTCCGCGGCGGGAACATCCGATGTTCGACGAATCGAGGCGATGGTCTTCGCCGATAAACCAGTCAATTCTGCCAACGAGCGATCCGACCAAGATGGATGCATTTCCAGCATTCGCTTGGCTGCAGATCGGCGATCAACCGCCGAAAGCGGGAGACCGTGGCTCACATTAGTTCGCACGCCAATGGCGAAGGCTTCGGATTCGGTGCCCTCGAAGAACACCACCTCAATGTCCCCAACGCCGCGCATCTCGGCCACCCGCAATCGATGCATGCCATCGATAACTCGCATCGACCCGCGATGTACGATAATAGGCGGCAACTGCGTCTCCGATTCGGACAGCGTGGCGATATGATTCGCATTCTCACCCCCGAGCCGGGGAGAATCGGCGTACTTCAGCGCAGCCGTCGGCACCTTCACAGGCAAAATCGAAGCCAGTCGATCGATCTCCGCCACGATCTTATCGCAGTCCAACACATTGTCGATTTTTGCAACCACGCGACAGTCGAAACTATCCATTTGCTACCCCGCTAGCTCTTGTTACTACAGTGACTGTTGTGTGCGCTGAAACGCCGAAGCCCTCGGCTAGGTTAGTAATTCCATGACGGGCACGCCGGCCGGATGGCCCCGCAACATCTTGCCAGCAATTTCTACCTCACGCTCGGTTCCTCGCACAGATTAGCCGCGCTAACGACGGTACGTGCGATTTCGAGATTGTCAACGGACATTGCTGAACATTTTTTCTCGGCCGCATGCAATATCGATAAACATGCCGGAATGATCTCCGCGTTTCCATGGGATTTTGCATTATCGGCTCGATCGTGGCGTTCAACCGTGACTCATCCGCAGTTGCACGTCAGTACGGAGAGCGGCCGTCCAGCACCTCGTCGTGTATCCAACCGTGAACCCCCATCCGCTCGCATGCCCTCGGTACGACGGAATCAGTCGCATATTTCCGAGTCAGCTGGTGCCACTAGACTAAGAGCGGCTTCGACATGCGGTTCGAACACATCCCGGTGAGCGGAATCCGGCAACCAGTTCTGATCACGCCACGCACCGAGACCTGACCATGCTCATTACCCCTGCTACTTTTTTGCAACCAACTCTCCGCATGGTCGCCGAATTCCCTGTAGCGCAGTGTGCTTTATTCAGCCTTCTGCCTCGAGCATGGATATCCAGCAGAGTTGGGTCTGCGAATCTTCGATCCACCACCGACCGATCCACCGACGGGGTGTGCGATCCGGGTCGGACCCCTGATCCTCGTCCTTGCAGGGCTGACCGCGGTGTCCCCGTTCGCCACCGACATCTACGTCCCAGCCTTCCCAGGTGCGAAATGCCTTGGTGTGCAGTCACATCCGCGTGCACGTGCAGTCGCTTCCTCGGAATGCACGTACATGTCCAGCCGGAAGCGGTGCATACATGCAAGTCACATGGAGAGTTGGGGGCTACGGCTCGAGCGCGTCCTCGACCGGTTCGAGCAGAGGAAACCGGCTCAACCAGGCCTTCAGTGCGCCTGGCTCGTTCACCAGCCGATTCGCCAGTTTCTGGCCGTGGTGGTTCATGATCTCCCCGACCACCGTCACCGGCAGCGAGTCTGTGTCCTCGCCGGAGAGGAACCAGTCGTGGTCGATAGCGGTGACGAGTATCGAGAGGTCCTCGCCGATCACGCCGTTGATTTCCAACCGCTCTCCGATCCGCGGCAGCACCGGACCATAGGCGTTGAACGAGATCGAGTCGTCACCGTCGGCCCTTTCGACCAGGATCCAGACCCGGTAGCGCAGCAGCCCATCGGTACCGACTGTGCTGTCAGACATCGCCCTCCCCCTTCGTCTCGAGTGCAGCATGGCAGCCACGCAGCCGCTATGCAGCCGCTATCCGCGAAAAGGAACCGAGTTCGGCGCCGAATCTCACCGGATGAGTTCCACGCTCCGGTCAGCCGTTGGGCTCCGGGTGTGCAGGCTCTTACGACTCCTGCACCCCACACCGACACTCTGCCGATCGAATCATCGGCGAGGGCCGAGCCAGATCCGGCCGGCTACCGTCGCCGCCACAACACGCGGATCCACCCCGCCAACATCAAGCCGGCGGCGGGCGTCGCTGCCGACGGCCTGCTCTCCGCCGCCGCCTACGCGAAATTGATCAGCCAGCCATTCTGCTGCACGGCAGCGCGCTCGACATGAGCAAGCAGCGGCCGAATACGCTGCCAGCCGATGGCTAAAGGGTGCTGTCGAGGTCATCCGCGGCATTCAGAAGCGCTGCCGCGATGCGGCGGGCCTCAGGGCCGGTTAGCTCCGTTGTTTCGCCTTCGCGCACCGTCAGGCCCACAGCCAGTCGGCGATCGAAACGGGTGTCTTTGGCGCACAACCGTACTCGGACTCTGCTACCGGACAGTTGCGGTCCTATCACCGGCACCGTCCACGGCCGACTGCTGTGCCACTGTTCGGCCTGTGGATCCATCGCCTCGTCGTGCTGTCGACACCACGGAGGGCAGGGATGGGCCTGCGGAAAGCCATCGGCCAGAATTCGGGAATCCCATAAATCCCCGCCGGCTACGAGAGCCTCGGCAAGCTGCCGTGCCTGTGCCGCGGTCATTTCGGAATAGACGCGGCTCGGCGCAACCAAATCGATCCAGCTGTATCGCAGCCCATGACAGTCGTGAGCGTTCAACTGCACGAACAACACTGGAAGCCCGGACCGCGCCGGTATCTCGACCAGCACCGGCCGCTTCCGGCCACAATGGTGACCGCCATCGCCGGGTGCGAACGGATCCGGGTCGTCGTGCTCTACGCACCACGCCGGACACGGCAAAACCGTGGACATCTCTTACCAATCCCTGTGCACGCCCTTCTGCGAGGGCTGCGCCCCCTTCGCGCAGCCCTGGCAGCGGGGTCCCCGTCCTCCTCCTGCGAGGCAGGGAAACTGTCGGGCTCCGCACCATTCTGGGTGCTTCCGATATACGCGGAGCCGAATGCAACTACTCACCGACTCTGAGGTTGGTGTCCGAGGAGCCGGTGCGAGGGAAATAAGAACATGCCCGGATCGCGGCGGTAAAGACACCGGGCGCACGCTGACCAGAGGCACCTCTGGCCAGTGGTCGATTCGAATGGGCGGGACCCACGCTCCTACTTGGGTTTCCGGTGTGCATGGGCTCGAACTCATTCCGGCTGTATCGCTTCCCGGAGAGTATCCTGCTCGCCGTGAACGCTGGCTACACTGCAGTGGGGGAAACCGAGATTGACCAGTTGCTGGCCCCCAACCTCGCTGACTTCGTCCGAACCCACCGCACGACTTCGAGGCACCCGGACCATCCCCGCGGCTTCAGCCGTCCGGCACTGGCCAGTCTCTGTGACGTGAGCGCCAGTTATATAGCTCAGATCGAGCAGCGCGAGAAGACCTCGCCAAGTCCCGAAGTGGTGGACGCGATTGCCCGCGCACTGCGGCTGACGCCCGCCGAGCGGCAGCATATGCACAATCTCGCTGCACCTAAGACTCCGGGCCCGCGTACCCACACACCGATGCCGGTCGCCGGGATGCGTGAACTGATCTCCGACGATCTACGCGCTGCTGCCGATGGCCTGGCTCCACATCTGTCGGGATATATCGACGAGCGATGGAATGTGTTGTGGGCCAACCAAGCCTACGCCCGCGCGTATCCACGGCTATCGGAAGTGGAGAACATACTGGTCTGGTTCTTCCTGGTCCCAGAGTCGCACAAGGTAATGATCGAATGGGAGGACGAAGCCCGGCTGACCGTGAACTGGTTCAGATGGCACATGGGCAGGTACCAGAATCCACAGTGGGCTCTGGATCTGCTCGGCAGGCTCAGCTCATGCGCGGCCTTCCGGGCAATGTATCTAGCCGAGCGCGTCGACTTCGAACGCCACCAGCCCTTGATGCACCTGCGTGACCCGGCTACCGGAGAGCCCTACAGTGTGCGGGTCCGGATTACCGATGTGCCCAGCGTAGATGCACCGTTTCAGTGGTTCATCGGCATACGCCAGTCGTTCAGCGGGCCGCCGAGTTTGCCAACCGACTGAGAAATCCGCCGATCGCATCGTTGACCAGACCTGGGGCCGTCCAATTGGCTGCGTGGCCGGCGCCGGGAACCGTCATCACGGGACCGGACCCGGCCAGTCCGGCAGCCAACGCATCGGACTTGTCGGCAGTGCTCGAGGCGTCGAATTCGCCGCGTAAAACCATTGCGGGACAGGTGATCTCACCCAACCGATCAAGGAGAGACTCCCGTTCGGTCAAGCAGGCGGCCGCCTGAATGATCGCTGAACGGTCACTGGCCGCCCATTTAGCGCGCCACGGCCCCTGATCGGCCGCCGTGCCGCCGATCAGCTGTGGCGCCAAACCGTCTGCCAGACTTGCCAGTGGCACTTCAGGATTCGTCCAGGCGTCGAACAGCTCGCGATACTCGGCCTTCTGCTCGTCGGACGAGTCACCGGCCTCCGTGTCGAGCAGGATCAGTGCCTCCACGCGCTCCGGTGCGAGCAGCGCGGCGCGTAAAGCCGTGTAACCGCCCTGCGACATCCCCCCCAGGACCGCACAGTCCACGCCGGCCGCGTCCATCACGGCCAGCAGGTCGCGCGCCGAATCCCAATAGCTGAAAGGCCGATGCGGCTCCGAAGCAGTGCCACCGTGCCCCCGGGCATCCCAGCACAGCACCCGAAAGCCCTTCGCTTCCAGATACTCCACCTGCGGTGCGAACATCGACAGGTCCATGAAGAATCCATGGCTCAACACAACGACTGAGCTGCTGCGACCACCAGAGTCGGTGTAGAAGATGCGGGCCCCATCGGTACTGACGTACGGCATTGCCGTAGCGTAACCGTGCTTTCGGCCTGCTGTCGCGGCCCGAGCACACTCTGTCCAGAGGTGGGTCCGACCGGACAGCATGGCGAAATCCGCAATAGCGCAGGTCAGTTCAGAAGTACCAGGGGTAGGGCTTCCAGTCGGGCTCGCGCTTCTCGAGGAAGGCGTCGCGGCCCTCGACCGCCTCGTCGGTCATGTAGGCCAGGCGGGTCGCCTCGCCGGCGAAGAGTTGCTGGCCGACCAGTCCGTCGTCGGTGAGATTGAA
>NZ_JBEYYI010000041.1:0-57129 GCF_040645495.1 Nocardia sp. NPDC046763
ACCGACCCTTCGGACAAGCCACATCCCGGACCCGAAAACCAGGTTAACCCCACACCCACACCCACGTCTTGACATAGAGGGGTGCCAGTAGCGGATGCCGCGTTCGTCAGGCGATCCTGGGCGAGGTCTATCATGGGTTGGGAATTGTCCTGCAGGACAAAGGATCTCTTGACGAGGCAGACGAATTCCTGCGGAAGTCACTGGCGATCGTGCAGCGCGCCGGCGACAAGGACGCAGAGGCATCCAGCCTTCACCACCTAGCCAAATCAGCGTATGGCCGAGGCCGATTCGGCGACGCCGAGCAGCTGTTCAGGCAGGCCATCATCCTGACGGAGGAAGCCAACGACCGGGTTGGCCTGGCGTCGAGCTACTTCGAACTCGGCGTGACGAGACAACGATCGCAGTGAAATCATCCGGCCGGTGTCAGCGGAAGTCGGCGGCGTGCTCGAGGACCCATTGGCGGTAGGTGCGGGGCTGTTGACGGGTGAGGTCGGTGGAGATGGGTGTGGGTTCGATGGGCTGGGTGATCGCCCGCTCGTAGTAGCGCAGTAGGGAATCCGCGATTTCCGGTGGCATTCGCTGGGCGATCATGTGCTCGCGCGCGGTTCGCGCGTCGGTCTCTTCGAGTCGGACCGGCTTGCCGATGATGTCGCCGATCAGCTTGGCCTGGTCGGCTTGCGTGATCAGTTCGGGGCCGGTGAGGACCGGACTCTGGTGGAGCAGGTCGTCGGTGAGCAGCGCTCGCACCGCGGCGGCCGCGAGGTCGCGCTCGTGGATGGGCGCGATCGCGGCGCTGGTGTAGGCGGCGTGGATGATGTGATCGGCGCGGATGCGCGCGGCCCATTGCCGGGTATTGGCCGCGAACATGCCGGCCCGCAGGAAGGTCCATTCCAGTCCGCTGCGTTCGATGCGTTGCTCGAGGTCGCGATGCGCGATGCCTGTGTGGTTGTCGGGGTGATCGTCGAGGACAGAGGACGACGAGAGCAATACGATTCGCCGCACTCCCGCCGCGGAGGCTTGCGCGAGCAGTCTGTCCGCCGTGTCGTGCACTGCGGCCGGATTCAGGAAGGCGCCGACCACTCCCGCGAAGGCAGGCGAATCTGTTTGGGAGGCCACGATATCTACGCCGGCGGGCAGTTCTGCGGTGGCGGGGTTGCGGCTACTCGCCCGCACGCCCGCACCCGCGGCGAGCAGCCCCTCGACGATATGCCTGCCGACGTTTCCGGTGGCGCCGGTGATCAGATGCATCTTCTTCATTCCTTGTCTGAAACGAAAATCGCTGAGCCGCAGCGCATGTCAGAGATCACGGCGTTCGAGGAGCGAACCGTGCCGCAGCGAGACCGACATCATGTCGGTAGGTTCGTCCAGTTCGATGCGATGCCATCGGTTCTGTGGCACGATGCACGCCTGCCCTGGTCCGAGAGTGATCGAATCCTCGTCGGCTCCAGGCGTTTCCGGACGCAGATACATGCGGATCCCACCGGTGAGCACTGCGACCAACTCCTCGCCCGAGGGGTGGATCTCCCAATGGTCCGCGTGCGCGTCGGCCGCGCTCTCGAGGTGGAAGACGGCCATCGTCCAGCCCTCGACATCGCCGCTCATGCGGCGCGGTTCATCGAATACCCGACCGTCGGTGAGCATTCGCACGCCACGGGCGAACAGGTCGATAGGGGTCAGTTGCATCGGAAGCTCCTCGGATCGAAAGGTTTTTGTACGTGTATAAAAACTAGCCCACGGGTTGATCCTCTGTCGAGAGCTCGTGCCAAGATGGTTCGGTGGAAACACGTACCGGACGCCCGCCTCGCCTGTCGCGCGCGCAGATCGTGGCCACGGCCCGCGACCTCATCGCGGCCGACGGCGTGGAGGCATTGACCATGCGCCGACTCGCGACCGCACTGGGGGCCACCCCGATGGCGGTCTACCACCATGTCCGCGACAAGGAAGAACTGCTGCTCCTGCTACTCGGCGAGGCAGCGGCGAGCATGCAGCGCCCTGAGCTGCCCGCTGCCCCACGTGAGCGGCTGATCGTCGCCGCTCGCGCCCTGCACGACACCCTTGCCCAGTTGCCGTGGGTGGTTGAAGTACTGACGGCCGACGACCTGCTCTCGCCGAGCGCCTTGTGGTACCCGGAAACCATCATCGATGCCGCGATAGCCGGTGGCCTCGCCATCGACGACGCGGTGCACGCATACCGGACGATCTGGTACTACACCGTCGGCGAAATCCTGGTCCGAGCCGCCGCGAGAAAACGCCGCACCACCGACACCCGGGCAACCTTTCGTGAGAAGTTGTTCGCCGACATCGATTCCGCCGAGCTGCCCCGACTGGCCGCCGTCGCCGACCGTTGGGCGGAACTCACCGACGCCGACACCTACGAACCAGGTTTGCGTGCCGTGATCGACGGCCTGCTTCCTCGCTGCTGACCGCGTCGCCGCACGCGGGTTAGCTTGTCGCTCACCGCAACTGACGTGGCACGGATCGACCGCGATCGGTGGACCGGGGTGATCAGCGCATGCGGATCGGGGATCTGCATCGATGCGTGTCACATCGCTGCGATGGGTGTTGTGTTGTCGGGGCGGACTCGGAACGATCCGTCGCCGTCCTATGGCAGCCGAGGGACCGCCGCATACTCGCTCAGCATATGCTGCTGGACAAGGAGGGAACCGTGAGATCACCGGACGATGTTCTGCTGTTCCTCGTCTACGTCGAGTTCAGGTCGATGGCCGAACCTTCCGAGAACGTCAGCGGGACATGGCAATCCGACCTTGACGGTCAGGGACTGGTGGACCGATGACCACACGATCGCGTGCCCTGTCGTTCAACATCGCCGCCGCCGAGTATGCAACCAATCGGCCGTCCTATCCCCCCGAGCTTTTCGACACGATCGAGGAAGTTACGGGCCGTCGGCTGGAGGGCGCGCGCATCGCTGATGTCGGGGCGGGCACCGGGATTGCCACCGCACTGCTGCGTGAGCGGGGAGCCGAGGTCATTGCCGTCGAGCCGGGGGCGGAGATGGCCGCCGAGTGTCGCAAGGCGGTTCCAACCGTGCCGGTCGTGCGCGGAGACGGCAATGCCCTGCCACTGGCCGGCGCGTCCCATGACCTCATCACCTACGCGCAGTCGTGGCAGTGGACCGACCCGGCGGTCTCGGTGCCGGAAGCGCTGCGTGTACTGCGTAGCGACGGTGCGCTGGCGATCTGGTGGAACACCACCGCCTTCGACATACCGTGGATCCACGCACAGCACCTGCGCATCGCTCACTACTGCGGGCTGAAACCCGAACCCGCCGTACGTCCGGACGACGCCGAGGCCATCCGGCTCGCGGGCCTGACCGGTCTGCATGTCACCCGACGTCGGATGGGCTGGTCCCGCACTGTCTCGCTGGACGTGCATCTGGCCAACATCGGTAGCCGCTCGGCGTTCCTCGTTCTCGACCAAACCCGACGGCACGCCGTACTTTCCGAAGAACGCGCAGTCCTCAGCGCAGCCTTCCCGGAAGGCATCATCGAGGAGAGTTACTCGGTCGATCTATTGGTAGGCCGCTACCCCGCTCCACGACACTGACCCCCTCACGGCAGCTTCGGACATTCAACACCGACATATCCTGACCGGCATGTGCTGTTGAGATCACCCACGGCGCAACCCATCCCCTACCGTCGCGCACCCGCGCTGACCGAACCGGCCAGCGTGCGAGCTTTCCGGTCTGTAGCCGCCGGTCGAGCCAAGACGCATCCGGACCGCCGTTTCGATCCGGGTGCCCGATGGTGGCCGCGCGTGTGTCCGATTGCGCCGAGGTGCATTCGGCTATGCCGGGAGGTCGGCGAGCAGGCTGCGGCGGGCGGCATCGACGTGTTCTTCTGCGCAGCGGGCCAGGGCATCCGGATCGCCGGAACGCAGCAGTGCCGCCAGTTCTCGATGTTCATCCACGACGTGCGCGCGATAGTGGTCGTCGCCGGTGGTGACGCGGTGCAGCTGGAAGAGGTGGACCTGGGAGCGGACCGCCTCCCAGGCGCGGCGCAACCGCTCGTTGCCCGCGGCGGCGTAGATGCGGTCGTGGAAGGCGATGTCGAGGGCCAGCAGTCGGGCAGTGGGCGCTTGTGCGGCCAGTCCGGCGGCCATCCGGTCGACGAGTTCGTCCAGCGCGGCGAACTGCTCGGGGGTCGCGACGCGGTGTGCGGTGAGGGCGGCCAGCCGATCCAGGGCGGCGCGCAGGGTGTAGACCTCCTCGATATCGCGAGCGGCGATATCGATCACGCTCGTGCCACGATGCCAGCCGCGGCGGATGAGCCCTTCGCCTTCCAGTACTGCCAGTCCCTCCCGCACCGATCCGCGGCTGATGCCCAGGGCAGCAGCCAGTTCCACCTCGCGCAGCGGTGCACCGAGGGCGAGATCTCCGGCGAGTATCGCGGATCGGATCAGGTCAGCGGCCTCCTGTGCCAACCCGCGGCGGGCGGCCTTGGGTAGCGAAGTACTCATGTCCCAATGTTGACATTGAGACATTGTGGAGCGCAAGGTGGGATATACGAGGGGAACGACGAAGGAACCCTCAATGAAGGAGTCTCGCCATGCGTGCTGCAGTTCACCTGGCAATCCCGGTCAACGATCTCGACACCGCCCGCTCGTTCTACGGCGATGTGCTCGGTCTCGAGCAGGGTCGAAGCAGCGACCACTGGATCGACTGGGATCTCGGCGGGCATCAGCTGGTGACGCATGTCGTCCCGCGCCCTACCGAGCAGGCCGGAACCAGCGAAGTCGATGGGCATCGGGTTCCGATCCCGCACTTCGGTTTGCTGTTGTCCCCGGACAATTTTCACGCATTGGCCGACCGGTTGCGCACGGTCGGAACAGAATTCCTCATCGAACCGTATCTGCGGTTTCCGGATCAGCCAGGCGCACAGTGGACGATGTTCTTCCTTGATTCGTCCGGTAATGCCTTGGAGTTCAAGGCGTTTCTGGACGAGTCGCAGGTGTTCGCTCGATGAGGCGAGTACTGGTCACCGGAGCCTCCCGCGGCATCGGCCGGGCCGTCGCGACGGCCTTCGCCGAGCGTGGTGATCGCGTCGCGGTGCATTACGGGCACGACCGTGCCGCCGCCGAGAAAACTCTCCGGGACCTGCCGGGCTCCGGGCATGCCGTCGTGGGCGGTGACATCGCCGACCCCGAGGCGGCCCGGCGGATCGTCGACGCCGCGGTGGCGGCGCTGGGCGGGATCGAGGTTCTGGTCAACAATGCCGCGCTGGCCCCGGCCGCCGACAATATCCACCGCGTGGCCGAGGTGGAACAGGCGCGGTGGCAGCACATTTGGCAGCACATGCTAGCGATCAACCTGCTGGGCCCGGTGCACCTGACCTATGCCGTCGCCCAGCACCTCATCGCCCGGGACGCGCCAGGTCATATCGTCAATATCGGCTCACGCGGCGCGTTCAAGGGCGAGCCCGACTTCCCCGCCTACGGCGCGAGCAAGGCCGCTCTTCAGGCCTTCGGGCAATCGATGGCCATCGCGCTCGCCCCGCATGGCATCAGTGTCACCTCGGTGGCTCCCGGATTCGTGGACACCGAACGCCAGACATCCAAACTCACAGCGCCCGAAGGTGATTCGGTGCGCGCGCAAAGCCCGTTCGGTCGCGTCGGCACCCCCGCCGAAGTTGCCGCCGCCGTCGTCTACCTGGCCTCCTCCGAGGCCACCTGGGCATCCGGAGCCATCCTCGACCTCAACGGCGCTTCCTACCTGCGTACCTAGTTCTAGTCCCGAGGTGAACATGTATTCCCTTCCCATGCCGGGCCAGGCGAACCCACGTCGTTCTGCCCGAGATCCCTTGACAGCCTTCGGCGTTCCGTCGGTCGTCCAAAGCCTTCGTACCCACGCGGCCGGGTCGCGGGTGCCGTTCTCGGTGGAGTTCGATCCCCCGCGCGACGCCATCGGCGAGGCGCGCCTGTGGCGCGCGGTGCGCCAGTTCGAGCGCCTGCACCCGGCATTCGTGTCGATGACCTACGGCGCGGGCGGATCCACCAAGGAGCGCACCGCCCGCATCACCGGCGATCTCGCGCAGCAGACCACGCTGGTACCGGTAGCACACCTGACCGCCGTCGGGCACAGCATCGCCGAACTGCGTGCACTGGTGGGCGCTTACGCCGATTGCGGGATCCGCAACATGCTCGTGCTGCGTGGAGACCCGCCCGGCGACCCACTCGGCGAATGGCACCAGCACCCCTCCGGCGTGCGCTATGCCGACGAACTCGTTCGGATCGTGCGCGACCTCGGCGACTTCCACGTGGGCGTGGCGTCGTTTCCGCAGGGGCATCACCGATCCCCGGACCTGGACACCGATACCGCGTTCCTGGCCGCGAAACTGCGGTCCGGAGCGGACTATTCGATCACGCAGATGTTCTTCGACGTCGAACACTATCTGCGCCTACGAGATCGACTCGTGGCCCACGACCCGATCGAAGGCGCGAAACCGATCATCCCCGAGCTGATGCCGATCACCTCGCTGCGCACCGTGCGCCGGGCGGTCGAGCTGTCCGGTCGTGAACTCCCGGCCCCGGTCCTGGAACGCCTGCGCAAGGCGGCCGGTGACGGCCCGGAGGAAAACCGGGCCGCGGTGCGCGCCGCTGGAATCGAGATCGCCACCGAGATGGGGCAGCGGCTCATCGCCGAGGGCGCACCGTGCCTGCACTTCATCACCCTCAACTTCGCCAAGGCCACCACCGAGGTCCTGACCAACCTGGGCTACGAGGTGACCGCTGCTCCCTTGAGCGCCTGAGCCGACGCCGACCCGCCGCCCGGTCGACCCGGGTCAGGCGGCGGTCGCCGGCACGTACGGGATGTTCTGAGAGCTGTTGTCGTCCACCCGAATCGGACGGCCCAGCTGCGGGAAGGCGCGCTGGGCGCAATCGGCGCGCTCGCGCACCTTGCAGCCCGCACCGATCGGCACGGCCGCGCGCGGATCGTCGATGGGCAGACCAAGGTCACCACCCGCGCCGACCAGGTAGCTCGCGTCGACAAACTTGGGGACCAGCACCGTTATCACGACCACTCCGTCTATTCCGGCACGGACGGTGCGGTGAGCAGGTGGCGGTGCAGCAGCGGTCCACCCGCCGCGATGGTGACGGTGAGCGCGAGACCACCGAGGTAGTGGATACGCGGCAGCGACGGTTCGAACAGCCAGGTGACCGTCAGCGCGGCGATGACGAGGACTGCTTTCGCCACGGCGATGCGAGGCAGCGATATCCGGTGCACGGTCGCCGGTTTGCCTGCGGCCCACCGCCTCCTGATCAGATGCACCGCGGTCGGCACGACCAACAGCACGACCGCCATCCGAAGACCGTGTTCCCACAACGGTCCGGTCTGCACTACCCACAGCAGGCCGACCACCACACCCGCGAGTAGATAGCCGACCCACAACCGTGGCGCGAGCCAGGGTGTCCGTCCGCCCGGGATGAGCTGCGGTGCAGGGTTTTCCATAGACAACGGCCTTCCATGGTCGTCCGATCAGATCGAGAGGTTCGGTGCCGAACACCGGATCCACGAGCGTCAGTTCGCCGAGGCGCGCGCCTCGATCAACGTCGTCGCGTCGAAGCGGTCACCGTAGACGTCGCCGAGTTCCCTTGCGCGCTCCAGGAACCGTTGTGCGCCACCGTGATCGGGGTACGCGAACTGCATCGCGCCGCCCGTCGAGGCCGGGAAGCCGGCCATGATGGACCCTACGTCGGCGAGGTCGTCGGAGGTGACAATGCCCTCGGCCCGGCACTTCAGCACCTCGATGGCGACGATGAACAGGAAGCGGTCCTTCAGATCGTCGAGGTCGGCCCGCGGCTCGTCTCCACCGAACGCGTCGCGCAGTCCCGGCCAGAAGCCGAGCCGCTCGCCGTCGGCGTAGTCGTAGAAACCGGCGCCCGCGGCTCGGCCTTTGCGGTCGAATTCTTCGAGCATGCGCGCGACGACCCGGTGGCCGGGGCGTTCCCGGAAGGCTTGCCCCGCAGCCGCCTTCTCGTCGGCGATCACGTGCCGCACCAGCGTCAGGCTGATCTGGTCGACGACGAGCAGCGGCTGGGTGGGGAAGCCCGCCTGGGCCGCAGCCTGTTCGATCGACGCGGCCGGGACACCCTCGTCGAGCATGTCCAGCGCCTCGAATACCAGCGACATGAACAGTCGCGTCAGGAAGAATCCGCGGCCGTCGTTGACCACGATCGGCGTCTTCGAGATCAACCGCACCGCATCCTCGGCGCGACGCACGGCGTCGTCGGATGTCCGGGCGCCCCTGATGATCTCGACGAACGGCATCTTCTCGACCGGACTCGAGAAGTGCATGCCGAGGAACGCCTCGGGGCGGCGCACGCCCTCCGCGAGGAGGCCGATCGGGATCTGCGAGGTGTTGGAGGCCAGCAGCGCGTCGGTCGCCAACCCGTCTTCGATCGCTGGGTAGGTCGCCTTCTTGAGCTCGGGGTCCTCGAAGACCGCCTCGATCATCAAATCCGCGCCGGCCAGGTCGGCGGTGTCGGCCGTCGGCCGGATGCGCGCCAGCAGCCGGTCGGCCCGCTCCCGTGACCAGCGGCCCTTGGCCACGGCCTGTTCGACCAGCTTGCGAGAGTAGTCCTTGCCACGTTCAGCCGCCTCGATCGAGATGTCCTTCAGCACGACATCGACCCCGGCCTTCGCGTATTCGTAGGCGATGCCGGCGCCCATCATCCCGGCACCGACCATCGCCAGTTTCCGAGGACGGAAGGCATCGGGCTCATGAGAACCGCTGTTGAGCTTCTGCATGGCGAAGAACGACCGAACCATGGCCTGTGTCATCGGATTCCGCAGGAGGTGGACGAAGTACCGCGTCTCGATCACCATGGCACCGGCGAAGTCCAGTTGCGCCCCTTCCATCGCGGCGGCGAGCAGATTGCGGGCGGCCGGGAAGTCGACTCCCTTGAGCTGCTTGCTGATGGTGGCGGTGAGCATGGGCAGGTTCATCGAGTTGGCGACCTCGGTCGGCTTGCCGCCGGGGAGGCGGTAGCCGGGTCGGTCCCACGGCTGCGTCGCCTCCGGATGAGCGGCGATCCACGCCTTGGCCGCCGGGATCAGCTCCGCGTCCGACGCGACCAGCTCGTCGATGATCCCGGCCCGCAGCGCGGCATCGGGCCGATGCCGCTGCCCCTGCGCCAGGACGTTGCGCAGGGCATCGAACAGACCGAGCAGCCGCACGGTGCGGACGACGCCGCCTGCGCCTGGAATCGCGCCGAGGGTGACCTCCGGCAGTCCGATCCGGATTCGGCTGTCGTTCACCGCGATTCGGTGGTGTGCGGCCAGCGCGAGCTCGAGGCCGCCGCCCAGCGCGGAGCCGTTGATGGCCGCGACCACGGGACGGCCGAGCGTCTCGAGCCGGCGCAGCGTGTCCTTGATGCCCGCGCAGAGCCACACCAGCTCGGCGGTCGTGCTCTGCTCGCCGAGCGTGCGCATTTCGTGGAGATCGGCGCCCGCGTGGAAGGTCCGTTTGCCGGAGGTGAGGATGACCCCGGTGATGCCGTCGCGTTCGGATTCCAGCCGATCGACGGTCGCGGCGAGGGAGGTTCGGAAGGCGGAGTTCCAAGTGTTGGTCGCCTGGCCCGGGACGTCCATGATGAGGACGACAATGCCCTCGGCGTCGCGCTCCCAGCGAATTGCACTGCTGTCGTTCATTTTTCGTGGTTCCTTCGTAATGGTAAGGCGGTGGTCAGGACAGGCGCTCGACGATGGTGGCGATGCCCATGCCGCCGACGGCGCACAACGTGACCAGGCCGTACCGGCCGCCGGTGCGTTCGAGTTCGTCGAGCACGGTGCCGAGCAGCATGCCGCCGGTCGCGCCGAGCGGATGTCCCATGGCGATGGCGCCGCCGTTGACATTGATGCGCTCCGGATCGACGCCCATCTCCCGCGCGTACCACAGCACCACGGCCGCGAACGCCTCGTTCACCTCGATCAGATCGATGTCGTCGATGGTCAGTCCGGCTCTGGCCAGCGCCTTTCGGGTGGCGGGGGCCGGACCGGTGAAGCCGATCGAGACGTCGGACCCGCTCACGGCGGTCGCCACGATCCGGGCCCACGGGGTGAGCCCCAGTTCGTCGGCGATGCGCTCGCTGCCGATGGCGAGCAGCGAGGCCCCGTCCACGATGCCGGACGAATTGCCCGCGGTGTGCACGTGTTCGATCTCCTCGACCCAGTGAAAGCGTTGTAGCGCAACCGCATCGAATCCCCCGGCCGTTCCCATGGCGGTGAAGGAGGGCTTCAGCTCGTGCAGCGTGGCGACGGTCGCGTCCGGCCGGATCAATTCGTCGTGGCTGAGCAGCACGGTCCCGTTGATGTCGGTGACCGGTACCACCGACTCGCCGAACCGGCCCAGTCGCCAGGCGTTAGCCGCGCGCGCATGCGATTGTGCGGCAAAGGCATCCACGTCCGCGCGGGTGAATCCGTTCACAGTGGCGAGCAGATCGGCCGCCGGGCCCTGCAGGATGACGGGGGTGCGGTGATAGAGGTTCGGGTCGGCGATCGACATCATCCAGGCGTCCGATCCCATCGGGACGCGCGACATCGATTCCACGCCACCGGCGAAGACGAGGTCCTCCCACCCCGAGGCCACCTTCTGCGCGGCGATATTGACCGCTTCCAGACCGGAGGCGCAGAACCTGTTGAGCTGCACGCCGGCGGCGGTCTCACCGAGTCCGGCTCGGAGCACCGCCATCTCGGCGATATCCCCGCCCTGTTCGCCGACCGCCGAGACACAGCCGAGCACGACGTCGTCCACCCGTGCCGGGTCGATCTCGGGGTGGCGGCCGAGCATCTCCCGAATCAGTCCGGTGGCCAGGTCCACCGGACCGGCGGTGTAGAGCGAGCCGCTCGATTTTCCCTTGCCCCGCGGGGTCCGGATTGCGTCGAAAATCAGCGCTTCGGTCGCTGCCATGCGAATTTCTCCTTGATTCGGTGGGTGATTCAGCGCTGGGCGCCCGGGCGGTGCACGAGTTCCCGGGCGATGATCAGCTTTTGGATCTGCGGGGTGCCGTCCCCGATCTGGAAGCCCGAGACGTCGCGCAGCATCGCCTGCAGCGGCATCTCCTCCGACCAGCCGAGATGCCCGTGCAGGACGACGGCGTCATTGATGGCGGCGAACCCGGCCTGCGGCGCCCACCACTTGAGCATCGCGGCCTCCACGGTGTGCGGCTGTCCGGCCATCCGCAGGCCCAGCGCATGCCAGGCCAGCGTGCGGATCGCCGCGAGATGGGTGTAGTGCTCGGCGATCGGGAAGGACACGCCCTGGTTCACGGCCAGGGGCTGGCCGAAGGTGGTGCGCTGCATGGCATAGGCGCCGGCGAGGTCGAGCGCGCGCTGGGCGGCGCCCACCACGGTGAGGCCGATCAGCGTACGGGTCAGGTCGAACTCGTGCATCACCATCTGGAAGCCACCACCGGGCTCGACCGCCACATGGTCGTCGGGGACGAAGGTGCCGTCGAAGGCGAGCGACCCGCGTCCGACCGGTCGCGCGCCGGGATCACGGAAGCGCTGCCGCGTGATCGTCGGGTCGTCGAGCGCCACCACGAACGCACCGATTCCCTTGGCGCGCAACGATCGATCGGTCTGCGCGATGACGGTGGCGACGTGCGCGTCAGGCGCCTGCGTAATGGAGGTCTTCTCGCCGTAGAGCTTCCAACCGCCGGGTACCCGCTCGGCGCGGCAGGTCATGGACTGCGCGTCGGATCCGGCTCCCGGTTCGGTCAAGGCCAGCGCGTGGACGATATCGCCGGCGACGATCCCGGGCACCCACCGGTCGACGACGGCCCGCGGCGCGTACTCAGCCAGCAAGGCGGCAGGCGCACTTTGCAGGAACAGGATGGTGGCGAGGTTGACGTCGGCGTAGGACACCTCCTCGCACGCCAGACCGAGTGCGAGCAGATCGGCGTCCTGACCGCCCAATGATTCGGGCAGGCACAGACCGAGCAGTCCGGCATCCCCCAGTTGCTTGACTTCCTCGAAGGGGTACTCGTCACGCTGGGCTCGCTCGAGGTAGCCGGGCAGCAGCTTCTCGCGCGCGAATTTCCGGACGTTGTCACGGAATTGGACGTGATCTTCATCGAGTACGAAGGGGTTCACAGTGCTTCTCGTTTCGGTTCGGGTGTTCTCCACAGCAATGCGCTGCCGGTCGCGGCGACCGCCGCGAGGAGTCGGCGCACGATGCGCGCCTTGCGGGGGACGTACGGGAACCACAGCGGTTCCCACGGCAGGGCCCGGATGCGTGGCGCGGTGATCGCCTGCTGACGGGTGTACTTGCGCAGGCCCGCGGCTCCGCCCAGGCGGGAGCCGGAGCCCGATTGCTTCCATCCGCCGTGCGGCAGACCCATCTCGAGCAGATTGGTGACGGTGTCGTTGATATTGACTGCACCGACCTCGAGCTCGCGGGCGATCCGCTCGCCGCGAGCAGTATCGCGGGTCCAAACCGACGCCGACAGGCCGTATTTCGACTGGTTTGCGCGCCGGATGGCCTCGGCGGCGTCGGCGACCTTGACGACCGGGATGGTCGGTCCGAAGGTCTCCTCGCGCAGGCAGGTCATCGACTCGTCGACGTCGACGAGCACGGCCGGTGCGAGGAAGGGATCGTTGTCGTCGTTACCACCGCCGGTCAGTGCCCGGGCTCCGGCGTCGAGGGCTTCATCGATGTGGCGCTGGGCAATCGCGTGCTGGGCCGAGGTGGCCATGGCGCCGAGGTCGACGGAGTAGGGGACGCGGTCGTCGCCGCGGCGCAGCGCGGCGACGTAGTCCACCAGATTCGCGACAAATCGGTCGTACAGCGGTGCCTCGACATAGACCCGCTCGATCGAGACGCACGCCTGCCCCGCATTGAGCAATGCGCCCCAGGCGATTCCGCGCACCGCGCGATCCAGGTCCGCGTCCGCCAGCACGATGGCCGGATCCTTGCCGCCGAGTTCCAGGCTGTAGGGGATCATCCGGTCGACGCACCGATGCGCGATGGCCTGCCCGGTGCGGGTGGACCCGGTGAACTGGACGTAGTCCACGTGCTCGACCACCGCGGCGCCGGTCGCACCGTCGCCGGTCACCACCGCGAACACCGGCGGCGCCCCGATCTCGCGCCAGCCGCGCTGCAATTCCAGCGCGGTCAACGGTGTCACCTCCGACGGCTTGAGCAACACCGCCGCACCGGCCAGTAGTGCCGTGATCACGTCGGCACCAGGAATCAGCAGTGGAAAATTCCATGGGGAAATCACGCCCACCACCGGATACGGACGGTAGAGACGCCGCATTCGTTTCGCGGCGCTCAGTAGTCCTGACGGCCGGACCGGTTCGTCGGCCAGGAATTCCCGTGCGTGCCTGGCAAAGTAGCTGATCGCCTCGGCCACGAACGGCAGCTCGATCTCCGCTTCCGCGCGCGGCTTGCCCGACTCGCGTTGCAGCACATCGGCAATGCGATCGCGTTCGGCGAGCAGCCATTCGCGTAGCGCCCGCAACCATCCGGCTCGGGCGAGCGGACCGATCGCCTCCCATTCCCGTTGGTGCTCACGCAATTCCCGCACGGTCGCGGCCACCGCCTCGGGCGGCTGGTTCGGCACCGTGCCCAGGATCGTGCCGTGAATCGGTGATCGCACCTCGATGGTGTCGGTCATGCCGCGCCGCCGGTGAGCCGCCGATGGTAGCGCTCGCGCAGCGCCGGATCGACATGGGTGGCACCGATATCGAGCCGCAATGCGTGCAGCATCACGTACTGCGCGCTCTTGGGCAGGATGGCCAGCAAGCCGAGCAGCCGGCCGAGCGATTTCGGAATCACTGCGCGCCGCCGGCCTTTCGCTACCGCAGCGACGATACCGGCGGCCACGTCCTCGGGATCGACGGTCGAGACGCCTTCCAGCCACTTCGGCAGCCGGGTGCCCGCCGACAGCTCGGTGCGCACCACGCCCGGCAGGACCATGGTGACGGCCACGCCCTCGGTTCGCAGCTCGCGTTCGAGCGTCTCGGTGAAGCCGATGACGAAACGCTTCGTCCCGCAGTAGGTTGCCAGGCCCGGCAGTACCGTGACCCCGGCCAGCGACGCGACATTGACGATGTGTCCGCTCCGGCGCGGGCGGAACCGCTCGACGGCAAGCCGAGAGCCGGTGAGTACGCCATTGATATTGATGTCCACCATCCGCGCGGTCATCGCGGGATCCTCATCGGCGAACAGTCCGGTCGGCATGATGCCCGCGTTGTTCACGAGCACGTCGAGTGGGCCCAGTTCGGCTTCGACGGCGGTGAGAAAGCCCGCGAACGAGGCCGGATCGGTGACGTCGAGGGGCAGTCCGACGATGCGGGCGCCGGTGTGGGCGGACAGTTCGGCGGCCGTCCGGTCGGCGAGTTCGGCGTCGATGTCACCGATCGCGACCTGCGCACCGGCGGCGAGGAAGGCCGCCGCGGTCGCACGGCCGATGCCGCGGGCACCTCCGGTCACGGCAATCACCCTGCCTCGCAGACCTTGTGAAGAAACAGCTGGTCGGGCCATGTCAGGCACCTGCTTTCGTCGTGTAGAGCGCCTCGATCTCGGCCGCGTACTTCGCCGCGATCCGCCCGCGCTGGAGTTTCATGGTGGGTGTGAGCTCGTCTCCGCCGGGCTCCCAGTACACGGGCAGGATCGAGAACTTCTTGATCTGCTCCACCCGCGACAGCTTCGTATTCGCCTGTGCGACAGCATTTTCGATGACACGCACAATCTCCGGACGACCCGCCAGCGCCGCGGCCGAGGCATCGCCGATGCCGTGCCCGCGGGCGAACACCGCGGCGGCGTCCGCGTCGAGGGTGATCAGCGCGGTGACGTACTTGCGCCGGTCGCCGATGGCGGCCACGCAGCCGATCAGAGCGGACGCCGAGATGACGGTGTTCTCGATATTGTTCGGGGACATGTTCTTTCCCGCGGAGTTGATGATCAGCTCCTTCTTGCGGTCGACGATCCGCACGTATCCGTCCGCGTCGATGGAGCCGATATCACCGGTGTGCACCCAGCCCTCGGCGTCGATGGTCTCGGCGGTGCGCACCGGATCGTTGCGGTAGCCGCGCATGACGCCCGGGGTGCGGACCAGCAGTTCACCGTCGTCGGCCCGCCGGATCTCCACGTCGCGCAGCGGAATGCCGACCGTCCCGGACCGGATCGCGCTGGGCGGGTTGATGGTGGTCACCAGGATTTCCGACATGCCCCAGCCCTCGCAGCACGGAATGCCGAGTCCGAGAATGAATTCCAAGGTTTCCGGGGCGATCGGGGCGGCGCCGGTGAGCGCGAGCGTCACGTGGTCGAGGCCCAGTTTCGCGGTCAGGCCGGACAGCACCAGGCGGTCGGCGACCAGGTTCCGCACCCGCTCGAGCGCCGTCGGGACGGTCCCCGCCATCCGGTGCACGGCCCGGCGTCGTCCGACACCGAGCGCCCAGGATGCGATCGCCCGGCGTGGGAATTCCTGTGCCGCGACGGCATTTTCGATCGCCGCCTGCAGCTTGTACCAGAGCATCGGCACTGCCAGGAACAGCGTCGGCCGCACCGTGGGCAGCACGTCGACGAGTTCCCTGCTGTCGGCCACCGTGGTGACGGTCGCGCCGGCCGCGGCCGGGGCGTACTGGCCGAACCACCGGTTCAGTGCGTGTGCGTCCGGGAGATACGAGACGACCCGTCCATCAACCGCCCCGGCGGCGAATTCGGGGATCGCGAACACGGCCTCGGTGAAGTACAGCAGGGCACGATGAGTGAGTTCGACGCCCTTTGGCGGCCCGGTGGTACCGGAGGTGTAGATCAGCGCCAGTAGATCGTCGGGACCCACTGCGCGCCAGGCGCTTTCGAAGTCGAACTCGGGGTCTCCGGCCGACTCCACGTCGGCCAGGCTCATGACCTCGTCACCGCCGCCGTCGACGCAGACGATGTGTTGGACCTTGCCCTCGCGACGCGCCTCGCGCACCTTCGGCAGGAATTGCGCCTCACAGACGACGACGGTGTTCTCCGCATTGGCGAACAGGTAGCCGACCTGCTCCACGCTGCTGGTGTTGTAGATCGAGAACGGGGTCGCGCCGAGGTGATAGACGGCGGTATCGACCAGATGGAACTCGGGCCGGTTGGTCAGCATGAGCGCGACGATGTCGCCACGTGACACACCCAGCGCCGCGAGCCCCGCCGCTATGCGGCGCACCCCCTGGGCGTAGTCGCCCCAGCTGATCGAGACCGCGCCATCGGAGGACCGCAGGGCGATCTGGTTCGCACGTGCCGCCGCGGTGGCTTGAAAGAGTTCGCAGAAGCTGTGGGCCGCGCGTATCCGCTCGATCGCCGTCGATTCGGGCATGGAGATCCTTCGGCAGTTGGGTACGTTTCACGGTAAGTTTGTACCCATTCGCGTACCCAGTCAAGGGTCTCGGTACGATGAGCACCTGAAATTCGAGGTCTAGAGAGTTGGAAAGCGAGGATCGCCGATGTCAGTCACACAAACCGGCGCACGCCGCACGGGCGCCGGGCGTCGGATGAGCGAGGAACGACGCGACGGCATCCTGCAGCGACTCGAAACCATCATCCTGGCCGAGGGCTTCGCCACCCTGACGATCGATGAGATCGCGAGCCGGCTGCAGTGTTCGAAATCCACGCTCTACGCCATCGCGTCGAGCCGGGAACAGCTGATCATCAAGACGCTCGACCGCATCTTTCGCGCCCGAGGCGAGAAGATCGACCAGCAGGCGCGCCTGGCCGGCACCCCACGGGATCGAATCATCACCTATATCAACGGAGTTCGCGACGAGATGGCGACCATCTCGCGCGCCTGCTACGCCGACATGCGAGCCTTCGAGCCCGCCGACGAACTGTATCGCCGCAATGCCCACGCCTCGGCCGACCACCTTCGCGATTTCATCGACGAAGGCATCGCGGACGGGTCCTTTCGGCCGGCGAACGCCGAATTCCTCGGCCTGGCAGTGAATCTGCTGCTCGGGGCCGTGCTCGACGGCACCTTCGTCGAGCGCCTGCAGATGTCGGACACCGACGCCTACGTCGAGATCACCACCCTGATTCTGCACGCGCTGTCCGCACCCGTGCAGTGAGCACGGCCCGGCCGGACGCCACCGAAGAGCGGAACATCCAGCCGGGCAGCATGATTCAGTCGCCGGTCTGCCGCCCCGGTGTCACGATCGCGAAGTCCGGGTCGAAGGGCTCCAGGAGGGCGGCGAGGGCGAGCAGCTGGGTGGGGTCGCCCTCGATGCGGAGGTCGCCGTTCTCGATGGCCGCCCGGGCGGCGGCGGGATGCTGCAGGGCCGCCATGGCGATTCGCGTGCCGGTGAGTGTGGTCCGGACGTCGGCGACGTGGCCGGGGCGCGCATTGAGGACGCCGTTACGGACCCACATGGTCCACTCGGCATCACAGTCGGTGAAGGTGAAGTTGATTCGGATATCGACGTCGGCGGCCTTGGCGCCGACGACGTGGATGGCGAGGTAGTCGAAGAACAGGTCGATCGGGATGGCGGAGACCACGTCGGGGACGTCGGCGGTGACCGCGCCGCGCTCCTGGATGCCTTCGCGCAGTTCGAGGGCGGCGGTCAGGAAGATCGCCCGGTACTGCGGCACCTCGGCCTGGTAGCCGAGCTGCTCGTAGGCGTCGGCCTGCAATTCCCGGGCCTCGGCGTTGTCCGGATCGGCGAAGACCAGGTGATGCAGAATCTGTACGGCCCAACGGTAGTCGCCGGCGCCGAGGGCCTTGCGGCCCTCGGCCAGGATCCGGTCCGCGCCGATCAGGTCGACGTGCCGCTCGGCGTTGTCCTGCGGCAGCAGGGGGTAGATGGTGGCCGGATCGCCGTCCCAGAACCCGAGTTCCTTGTGGAAGACGCCGCGCACATTGTGGTGTAGACCGCCGTGGTAGTAGCGGTTGAACCACTTCTTGCCCAACGCATCCGGCAACTCCACGATTTCGGCGGCCTCGAGCGGGTCGAGGCCCTGATTGGCCAGCCGCAGCGCCTGATCGTGGATGAACTTGTACATGTCGCGCTGGCCTTCCAGGAAGGACACCACATTCTGGTTGCCCCACACCGGCCATGAGTGCGGGCCGAAGTGCACCTCGGCCTGATCGCCCCAGCGCACCAGGGTTTCGTCGAGGTAGCGGGCGAAGTTGCGGGCGTCACGGGTGCGTGCGCCGCGGATGGTCTGGATGTTGTGCATGGAGTGGTTGGCGTTCTCCGCACAGGTGAGCGCCTTGATCTCGGGAATCCAGATGTGCATCTCCTCGGGCGCCTCCGTGTCGGGCGCGTAGAGGAATTCGAAGGTCCAGCCGCCGAGCGTGCGCACCTCGCCGGTACGGGTGATGGGGTCGGTCGGGGACAGGTAGCTCATGTCCGTGCCGATCTCCTCCGAGCCGGCGGCCAAGCCCATCGTGACTCTGCCGCAATCACATTGGGGCAGCAGCCCGCCGAAGGTGTAGCCCATGCGGCGCAGCATGGCATTGCCGGCGATGAGGTTCTCCCCGAAGGCGTGCTTGTCGAAGGATTCGATGGTGCCGGGCGCGATGATCGGCACCCGGCCCGCGGCCACATCAGCCTCGTCGACGACACCCTTGACGCCGCCGAAGTGATCGGCGTGCGTATGCGTATAGATCACGGCCACAACGGGTTTGTCATTGCCCAGCTCCGCGCGGAACAACTCCAGTGCCGCCTTGGCCAGCCCGACTCCAGTACCGGTGTCGATGATGACCAACCCGTCCGGTGCGTCGACGAACGTCAGATGCGCCCCCAGCCGCACCTGGTACAGCCCGTCGACCACCTTGTACAGGCCACTGCGCTTGATCAGCTGCGACTGCCGCCACAGGCTGGGATGCACGCTCTCCGGGACCGGCGCGTCATCGGTGATGTAGTCCAGCGGCCGCTGGTCGTACTGGATGCGGCCCTCGCTGTCGCGCAACAGGCCGTCGGCGAATCCGGCGATGAACCCTCGATCGACATCGACATAGTCCGCGCGATCCTGCCAGGGGAAGTACTCGGCCGCGGCCCGGTTGGCGGCGGCGGTGATCTCGGTTGCCGGTTTCAAAGGATCCTCCGTTCAAGATTTGGCTACATGCGTGTCCAGAATAGAACTATTGGATACACCTGTAGCCAGACTTGTTGTGCAAGTCACCCGCGACGAAAGAGCGCAGAACGACGGCCGGGTACCCGCGCCGGACTTATCGCGGCGGTCAGAGCCTGGATTCGAAGGGGGCCAGCAGTGGCAGCGACAACTCCGACGTGTAATCGGCGACCGCGTCCACGTCGGTGCCGAGCCGGCCGGCGATCCACTCCTGGATCACCTCGACGAACGCACCCGTGACCATCGCGGCGCCGACCCGCGCCCGGCCCGGATCCTCGTCGGGCCGCTCAGCGGCACTGCGTTCCAGCACCACATCGATGAACATCCGCTGCGCCGCCTCGCGCCGTTCGGTCAGCACAGGATTGGCGCGCGCCTCGGTGAACAACACCCGGCCCCGACGTGGATCGGCCGAACAGAACTCCAATACCGATCGCACGATCAGCGGCCGCCGGCCCGCCGGACCCCGATCCGGCGCGATTGCCGCGCGCACATGCTCGACCAGCCCCGCGACCACGTAGTCGAATATCGCGCCCAGCAACTCACCGGTGTCCGAGAAGTTCTCATAGAAGTAGCGGGTGTGCAACCGCGCGGCACGCGATACCGCGCGCACAGTAACCGCTCCCTCGCCTTCGGTGCCGAACAACTCGAAACCGGCCTCGACGAGCAACTTCCGACGTTCGCTGCGCCGCGCATCCATCCCCACGCCCGCCCAGCGGGTGGCCGTTGCCGGAGATTCAGCGCCCATCGAGTTGCTCACCACGTCAACCTAGCTCACTCGGGCAGTGCCGCCGGTAACCCGAAATCAACACGGCATGGGCACCTCGGCCTTGCCGGCCGGAGCGCTCGAGTGCGGACGTCGTGCACACGGTTGACGAGTGGGCTACCTCACATCTACAGTCCCAGACTCATTGCCCGAATTAGTCATCGAGTCCATCTTCAGACAGTCAGTCCAATAACGATGGCTCAGGCAATACGACGCCGATCGAGATGAGGAAGCACCCATGAACATGCGCCGAGCGACCCTGACCGCCGCCGTCCTGGCCGCGAGCATCGCCACCACCGCGACCGCCGCAGCGGACACCGCGCCCGAAGCAGCCGAATTCCACGCGAAACTCCTCGACGGTGCCGTGGTCACCACAGTCGAGCAGGGCATGTTCACGCTGACCGACGACAAGCAGTCGATCGCGATCCACGACGCCGCCGGCCGGACCGTCGACTCCCTGCCGTTGACCTTCACCCTCGACGGGCAACGCCTCCCGTTGACGCAGCAGATCTCCGACGCGGGCCGCACCCTACGGCTGACCCCGAACCTGACCGCACTGGACCGATCCGCGCTGCGCCCTGTTGCCTCGCCGCTCGAGAATCAGCTGGCCATGAACGACCTCATCAATGCCGTCAGCCTGGGGACCTCGATCGGCAGCCTCGTCGGGACCGCTATCGGCGCGGTGGCCGGTATCGGGGTCGGCATTGCATTGGCCGGGGCATCCTGCCTGGTGCTGAGCCTGGGCTGCGTGGTCACGGTGCTGCCGATCGTCGGCATGGTCGGGGCCGTGGGCGGGCTCGCCGGGCTGGTCCTCGCGGGCGGCCCGACCGCGGCCGCGGCGGCCTTCAACTACTGGACCACCCTGCGGGCCGAACCCGGGCAGACCCAGTACGCACCCCAGGTGACGGACAAGCCCGGCGGCGTCCCCGCGCACGCCGACAACTGAGCCACCGCAATCCAGAAGGACTCGGAATGAACCTCCGCACAACGACATTCGCCGCAATCACGGCCAGCACGGCACTGCTCGTCGCCACGCCCCCGGCCAATGCCGAACCCGAAACCCCGGCCCGCTACTCCGCCGCTGTGGTCGACGGCACCGTCGTCACCACCCTCGACGACGCGACCTTCACGCTCTCGGCGGATCAGCGCTCGGTGCTGGCACACGACAGCGCCGGGCAACTGGTACTGGCCCTGCCGCTGGCCTTCGACCTCGACGGCGTGGTCCATCCGATCCGTCAGCAGATCCTCGACGCAGGCCGTACCCTCGTACTCACCCCCGACAGCGGACTCCACCCGATAGCCTCGCCGCGCGAGAATCAACTGGCGCTCACCGATTTCGCCGGCAACATGACCAAGGCCTCCTTGGCGGCCACGGTCGGCGGTTTCGTGATCGGCGCCCTCGTCGGCGCGGTGATCGGACTCGGTTCCTGCCTGATCGTCGGCCCGGGCTGCCTGGCGACAGTCCCGGCGGCGATCCTGGCCTTCGCGGGCGGCGGCGGCCTGGCCGCCACCCTCACACTGGGCGGGGCCGCGCTCGCACAGGGACTGTGGAAGTACGTGACGACCCTGCAGGCCGAACCCGGCCAGAGCGAATACGCCGACCATGACGGCCTGCTCGATCCCGACGGCACCGGCGTCCCCGACGCCACCCTGCGCATCCCGCCGCTGTCGCTCAAACCGTTGATCACCGGCTCCGCCAGCGGATCCGCAGGTCACTGAGCCCTCCGGGTCAGGCGCGAGCGGGAGGCTCCCCGTCGAAACCCGACGCCCAATAACGGCCCCGCGTCGAGACATCGAACAGCTGGCCGGTCACCTCTTCGGCGCTCATCGGCGATCCCGATTCGAGCCACCACGACAGATTGGTGAGCAACTCCCCCACCCACGCCCGTGCCAGAATCCCGACATCGACACGAGGCTCGACAGCCTGAGCCTCCGACCGGGCGGCAAAAGCCCGGATGGCCGCAGCGCTGCGGTCCTCGACGAACCGGCGCAACGCCCGGCCGTCGCCTTCTCCGCGCAGCACCACCCGATAGGCGTCGTGTTCTTCCGCCGCATGGCGGAACAACTCCAGCACGGCCTTGCCTGTGAATCCTTGCTCCGTCACACCGAACACCGGATCCAGCCGCCGCTGCATCTCCTCGATCAGCTCGGTGACGATGTGATCGAGCAGTGCGTCCTTGTCGGCGTAGTGGGTATAAAAGGTCGCCCGCCCCAGATCGGCACGTTCGGTGATGTCCTCCACGGTGATGGCCGCGTATCCACGCTCCAGCACCAAGGACAGAAACGCCTCGCGAAGCTGCCGACGACTACGCCGCTTCCGGCGATCTTCCACCACCACAACCCCTTCCCGAAGCCGATGCACTGCACACGATCGTAACCATCGTGGACACCACGAACGAATTCGAACACCACATCCAGAATCGAACCGCACCCTGCGACCGGCCAGGACCGCGGCCATGACCCGTTGCTACCGGTCTACGGGGAGGCCGGCAGTGGCACCCAAGTTGATCCCGATAGCCTGCGCATGCCCTCAGCCCGTGGACCAGTCGTGGACCCCGACCGCACGGAACCCACTCACCCGTGGACCGATCATCCCGGCCTCGCCGAGTCAGCGATGGTGGTGCCGTACTCCCTATTCGGTTGCAGCCGAACCTTTCTCGCGCCATAGACGATGGCCGGGCGAAAGGAGCGTCACCGACCATCTGGACCGCGTTCGTTCGGGGCGTTCGGGGGTCCGGACGAGTCTGTCGGACATGGCGGTGCCGCAGCACGGATGAGCGGCCGCAGTCCGCGGCTGGGCCGGTACGCCACAGGCCGCCATCCCCAATCCATGCTCTGGCCGATCGGCGCCAAGCCCCGGTCGCGGTCCGGTTGACCGCTGGCCAGGCCGGGGACAACCCGCAACCGGTGGGGTTGCTCGATGATTACGCCCAGAACCGTCGCGGGCCGGGCGAGCCCGGCCGCGACTTCCGGCTGCTCAGCGACAAGGCATACTCGCATCCCAGCACACGAACCGAATTGCGTTCCAGGAGAATCAAACACACCATCCCTGAGCGCAAAGACCAGATCGCCCGCCGCAAGGCGAACGGATCAGCAGGAGGCCGACCCCCGGCGTTCGACGCCGAACTCTACGGTCTGCGCAACACTGTCGCGCAAGGATTCAATCGACTCGAGCAGTGGCGAGGCATCGCGACGCGCTACGACAAGTACGCGCTGACCTACCTCGGCGGCGTGCTATCGGCCTGCGCCGTCATCCATGCCCGCGTCGGGACCAGCAGAACGCTCTAGATCAATCCGGGCTCACCGGTGGCTGCGAATCGAACGACAGACCGGTGGATCAAATCGAGAAACTCTGTCAGGTTTTCGGTGACTCTCTCGAAGCCACTGCTGAAGGAGGCAGCGCTCGAACGGTGAACGGCTCCTTTCGAATCGGCCGCGAACAAGATGCCCCCACCGTCGGAAGCGAACACCAAGCCGTGCGGATTCTCGTCTGCTGGCAGGAAGACGGTGCCTTGCTCCCGGTAATGTCCCAACGTCAGCTGAGCCGGATGGATGAAATAGCCGTTTCCGACGTCACCCAGTACGACTTCACCCACGTAACCATAGAAGGCCATCAAGTCAGCGGCGGCTACCGGCACCGTGGCCAGCTCGGTGACCGCAGCCAAATCAGCTTCGTCCACAAGACGAACCTTGTTATCACCGGCCGGGTAGCCGAAAGTCGCCTCGAACGAGCTGGTCACCCTCTCCACCTCGGCCGTGACCGCATCGCACCACCGTGATAGCCAACCTGCCGACAAATCCACCTGGCCCACAACCCGAATCATCGCACGACGGACACGCCGGACTCATCAGCCCATCGAATGGCTCAGGCTATTCGGAGACACACCCTAGGCGCGAATCAAGGCCACGTTCTTCCATGCGTCGACCTCACCACAACATGACCGCATTGGAACCACGCTAACGTAGCTGCGGCGCAGACGGTTTGGACGATTGGCATCCGAATGTGCAACGCGCGAGCAGCAGTCCGACCGCGCACGCCCACCGCATACTGCGGGAGTTCAGTTCTCGCTGGGGCGCTGGTGGCCGTGTTGGAGTTTGGTGCCTGACCGGTCGAGTACCGCGACGTCCTTGCCCGATGCTGTCCACACCAAGATCCCGAAGTCGCACCAAGACACTTCGAAGTCTGCGTTGCCGATCATCTGTTCTGCGAAGTCACTTTCATCGAACTCGATGGTGAAAGCATCTCCCGGGCGTAGCCAGTACTCCTCTGCCCACGGCTCAACCCAGACCAGGAATGGCTTGTCCGAGTGCGGGTTGGTGAATCTGATCCTGGGCACGGCCGAAGCGTAGGGCAGCAGAAGGTATGCCGCAGGCCGACTCTGGGCCCGACCACCGCGCGGCTCGCGGCCGTATGGGACGTTTCGCGCCGCGAAGTCACACCCAGATCGTTGCGAGCCAAACGGTCACGGCTGCTGCGAGAAGAAGGGTGATGCTGAGGGCGACTTTGTGGTCTGCGCCGGTCAGATGGACCGGGATCGCGCCGACTTCCAGAAGTACGAACCCGATGGCCGCGGCGACAGCGAGCCCGGGCGTAAGGCCGGTCAAGGGTCAGAGGGTGCATGCGCCCTCGAACAGCGAATCAGTGGGCGCGTCCACTGGATAACGTTGTGCCGCACCAACTTTGGTTGCGAAGACCTGACCGAGTCAGTATGAGCCACGGACCACGCCCTGACGGCGGTTTCGGTCACCGTACCGTTTCCTGCGCCAACGCCACCTACGCGCCGCCTTCGGTCCGATCGGCCGGACTGCCAGCTGGTGATAACCCACCCAACTGTCGGCCGAAACCTGGCAACGGGTCGATGGTGTGGCGGTACCGCCGGGTCGGCTGATGCGCACCGCGAGCGGCTGGAGCGAACCGGCACCGGTGCGCTGCTGCCACGGGCATCGCCTGCTCGAGGACGGGAACTAGCTGCCGGCATTGCACCGCAGCTGCATCAGGGCGTCGAACGGATTCGACGCCGGCCGTGTATTCACGGGCGCCGGCGGTGGTGGGTCCGGCACCACCGTACCGAGCTTGGCCCACGGAAATTCGCTGAACAGGTCCGCATAGTGAGTGACCGAGGACGATTTCCTTCTTACCGTTGCAGTCAGACGCCATGTCAACCGGCACCGACGCGACCATCTAGGGGTGCGGCGGCGCGCTGTACGCGCTGCAGTGGGGTCACGCCGAGCCGCCGGCCCGTGTAGCACAACGTCCAGAAAGGCATTACGTTCTGAGCGTGTCGCGCCCCTTGCATCGCGCGACACCTCGCTCGGGAATGCCGGATCGCGGTCATGCCAACGGGTGCCCGACCGTGTCGTTCAACTCGAGGTCGCGCGGTGCCGGGATCGGAGGTCCGCTACGAGATCTCCTCGGCCGCAGGCCGATACGCGGCACCGTAGAAAAAGCAATCGAATTCGATCATTGAATTCGCGGGCGGAATGAAGATCAAATAGCGTTACCTCAGCAAAACATGCCGTTAGCTCATTATTAACTGTGACTGTTTGCACAATAATAGTGGTGGCCTTGCAGATCTCTTCTCCATAACATATCAATATGCGCCGCGATGGCGTCGTTATCTGTCTGTGAAAGGAAGACCACATACATGTTCTCTCGCAAGATCATTGCCGCCGCCACCCTCTCTGCCGCCGCCCTGTTCCTCGGCCCGGTCGCGATGGCCTCGGCTGCCGGCTCCCCCGCTGCCGGCTCCCCCGCCACCGGCCTGGGCGCGGGTTCGGCTGACGCCGGCTCGTCCTCGGGTTCGGCTGGCTCGTCCTCCGGTTCGGCCATGCTCTCCTCCGGCAGCTCGGCAATCGACACTGGTACCCACGCCATGGTCAACGTCCTCGATCTGATCAACGGTGTGAGCAACCTGGGCAAGCCCAAGTCCGCCTCCTGATTCGGGGTGCGAGACCGGTAAGGGCTCGTATTCAAGTGGTCTGAATTCGTCTGCTGGGTGAGCACGAAAACCGCTGAGAGCAACGGTCGCCGCAACTTGCCGCGACCGTCGTTCCTATCGAGGCTGCCCGGTCAGAAGAAGTAGCTGCCGCCATTGCACCGCAGCTGCATCAGGGCGTCGAACGGATTCGACACCGGCCATGTGTCCACGGGCGCCGGCGGTGGCGGGTCCGGCACCGCCACACCGAGTTCGGCTCACGCAAACTCGCTGAACAGGTCCGCACAGCGGGTGTGACCGAGGACGATTTTTTCGCCCTTGTCGAACCATTTCAGGACGACACGCTTTTCGCAGCACGCGTCGCTGCCGCACTATGGCACGCCGGCACGCTCACCGAATCCCTCGGGAATGCAGCCCAGGAGGAGAGGACGGCAAAGATCGGCGGCGATGGTCCGCTTGGGCGTGCGACCAGCGTTGTTGCTTCGAATTCGGGATGGTCCGAGCTGCTCGGTTGGAAATTGGTCCCGAGCGCCATGTGTCCTACCTGAGTTCGACAGCTGCGATCATGTAGCGGGCCAGTTCTTCGGGGTCCTCGCCGCCGAGATCAACGCCGTCTGCCCCGGCCCGACCCTGACTCCAGGGTGAGGTCGCCGACGTGGTCCAGTTGCTCCACATGATCGCGGTGGACCGGATGATCGGGGTGCTGCCCCGCTCGCTGGTCGAACCGGTGCCGGCCGGCCTGGTCTGCGTCCCCGTGACCGACGCGCCACCCAGCCGCCTGGTCCTCGCCTGGAACGAGCAGGACCGCCGGCCGCTGGTCGCATCGTTCGTGACCGCAGCACTCGGGACACGCGAGGTCGGTGGCGACACCCGCGACCGCACCGATCCGGACGTTGCCACACCTGTGGCAGCGGGCGCAGTCGGAGCTGAGGCCGGACGTGAGAGTTCTCAGGTGAGCTGGCGGAGCGCGAACGCCTGACCTGCGGTCCGCCAGCGGCGATTGGGTGTCCGTCAGCGAGTGCTTCTCAGGCTGAGTGGCGGTTTCCGTGAACCGGTCACGCTGGCTGGGTGCGTGGCACGACGGTGATTCGGTGCGCAGTGCGTGGGGGAAGTAGCTGACGGCGGCTTCGGGCTGGACAACTCCGGTGCGCAGGCGTTCGACGCCGCGGTGGGCGACGGGGGTGATCCCGAAATCGCAAGCGGCGCTGGTGATCGCGTCGGTGCGACAGCGTTATCCGCGAGCGTCAGGCGTCGTCGGTGGTTACGGTGGCGCCGACGAGGCCGGCGGCCAAGCGCAGCAGGCGGTATTGGAGGCCAGGGGAGGCGATGACGCGATACTCGGCGATTCGGGGAAGGTGGCGCAGACGGGAGAGGTAGAGGATGTTGATGGGGTTGGGGAGGGTGACGGCACGGACGTCGACCGTGTAGGTCCAAGGGGTGGTGCGGTGTTGGGCATAGCGTTTGGCGGCGGTGTAGTCGGCGCGAATGAGGCCAAGTCCCACATAGCCCACCGCGCGAACGGTGAATTCGGCCGGGTCGTCGGATTCGGTGATGATGGCGCTACCCCAGCGCCGGGTGAGAGTCGTCGTGGTCATGACGGGTGGTAGCCCTTCTGTGCCAGGTGATTCGGAAATCGGTTGCATGCTCGATCAGGTGCGGGCCGATCGCCTGGACGGGGGTGTGGACGCCGGGTGGGATCGGCAGGGCCAGGGCATCCGCTACCAGCCGGGCGCTCAGTCCGTAGGGGTCGGTGCCTTCGGCCACCGCCGAGCCGGATCCGGTGGGCGCCGTAGCCAATGCCGTAATGGTGTAAGCGCAGCGTCGTCGTACGAAACCCGGCGGGCCAGAGGGTGTTCCGGGAAGCGTCAGGAGGGACCTGAGCAGCGGGGTGTCGCGGGGAGCCGCCAAGCCCAGCAGGTAGGAGGCCCAACCGCGAGCGCCGATCGAGAAACGGATGTCAACGCTTGTCTCGGGGTGGCGGCGCGCGGCCACCACACGTTCGCCGCCCGGCCAGTCCTGGTAGTAGCGCCCCGCCGTGGGCAGCAAGGCGGCACGGCCGAGTTCATCGGCCATGGTCAGGCCGGACAGCGCAGAACCGTTGCTGGGCCAGAAGTTTCGCATGTGATAGTCGACGGTGACGGTGCGCGCAGGGCCGGAAACCGAGCGGAGGGCTTGCTCCAACGCCGTCTCCCCCACCGCGAATTCGAATCCGCAGCCCGCGACCACCGGTACCGGCGCGGCGGGAAATGCCTTGTACAGCTTGGCGATCGAGGCGGGCTCACCGCTCACATCGAGATAGCCACAGCCCGCGGCGACGGCGGCGCACAGTGTGGGCACCGCCGTGTCGATCATCCGGGAGGTGGCGTTCACCACCCAGCGTGGGCGATGCCGGGTCAGCGCCGCGCGCACCGATTCCGTCGCACGGGCATCGACGCGCTCGTCGGCGATCGACCGCAGGTCCGCGGTGACGACCTCGACCCCGCGGTCGATCAGTTGCGCCCGGATCAATCGGCCGGTGTACCCGTGGCCGAGCAGCAACACCTCACAGCGCCGCGTCATGGCCGGGTTCCGCGGTCAGTGCGACGATCTGGTCGTGGAAGGCGGCCTGATTCGCGGTCAGCACCGCCACCGTCTGCTGCATTTCCACCAGCGGCGCGATCTCGCCCTCCACATCCATGTCACCGACCATGAACGCCTCCAGCGCGGCGGCGATATCGGCGTTCACGAACAGGTCGCGGGCGGCGGCGTAGGTCATGGTCACCACCGTCCGGGGTTGCGCGAGCGCGCCGAGGCGCAGATCGACCGTGCCGTCCAAGTGCAATCGGCGCACGCCCCAGCGGCAGTCGGTGATCTCGAAGTTCACCGCCAATTGCCGGACCTGCTCGGGGATCTCGACCTCGGGGAAACCGGCACGCAGCCCCGTCACGGCCGTCAGCCATTCATCGGAAAGGAATTCGTGTTTCACTGTGGCGCACTTCCATTGCGCTGGGCGGCCTTGGCCCGATAGCCCCTGATGGCCGCCGTCACCGCGCCACCCGCGGCGTTGATGAGGGCGGACCGGTTGCCGACCAGTACGCTCTTGGACTCCTCCTGTGCGGTGGGTGCGGCGAAGGCCGGGGCGACCTTGCGAATGAGCAATTCGTAGGAGTGCACGGTCGCCCGCTCGTCGGCCCAATCGTGGCCGAGCACCAGGAAGGTGCCGAATCCCCCTGAGCTGTTCTGGATTCGGTCCAGGAAACCGGTGACATCGTCGACGTCGCCGATCATGCCGAGCCCCGACTCATTGATGGCGTCGACCACGTCCTCGCCCGCACCGACACTCAGGCCCACCGGCAAGGCCGCCACCCGCTGGAAGTAGTCCAGCCATTCGGCCAGCCCGAAGCCGACCTCCCGCCGCGCCTCGTCACGCGTGCTACCGATGTGTATCGGTGCGACACAGCGCCATCCGGCGCGATCCGCCGTGCGGCCGGCCGTGTCCGCCTCGGCCTCGTACACTTTCCAGTGGTTGGCCAGGAACGACGAGCCGCCCTTGGAGGCCACGCTCAGCGATAACAGGCCGAGGCCCAGCTCTCCGGCCAGCGCGGGACCCGAGGGGGACAGCATCGAGGCGACCGCCAGTTCCGGTCCACCGACTGTGTAGGGCCGCAACTGCAGTCGCGCCGAATCCAGCCGGAACCAATCGGTTTCCGCGCTGACCGGCCCGTCTCCGCGGACCAGATCCAACACATACGGCAGCGCCTCGGTCATGCGCGGACGCAGCAGCACCGGATCGATCCCCATCATGAGCGCATCGGAGGGCAGCGCCCCCGGCCCGAACCCGAAGACGACGCGCCCCCGGGTCAGGTGGTCGAGTTGCACGATGCGGTCGGCCACCAGCAGCGGATGGTGGTAGGGCAGCGATATGACGCCGGTTCCGAGCCTGATACCGCGCGTGCGCGCCGCAGCGGCGGCGATCATGATCTCCGGGCTGCCCACGATCTCGCTACCGCCGGAATGATGTTCGCCGAACCACACCTCGTGGAAGCCGAGCCCGTCGAGCGCCTCGACCAGTCTGAGATCCCGTTCGAACGCGAAGGCCGCTGTCTCGGAGGTGCTGTGGAACGGCGCGATGAAACTGCCGAACTTCAAATGCCCTACCTGCTTTCGTCAGAAGTCGGGAGGTGGGTGTCGGTCTCGATACGCCGGTCGCGGCGGAACCAGGCCGGGACACCGGTGACCGCGCGATCCAGTTGCTGACGCAGATCCACGGCCAGCCGCCGATCCACCTCGGCCGCCAGGGCGCGGTCCTGGAGCAGGTCCGGATCGAATGCGGCTGCCGCCAGGACGGATTCGATGGTCTGCGGGCGGTGCAGGCTGTGCCCGTCGCGATGGAATGCCTCGAACATGCTCAGGTGAACGGTCACGGCGGTCGCCGGATTCGTCAGCGCGCACACCAGGACGGCACGCATGGCCAGCAGCGCCCGCTGATGCCGCGGTTCGGTCAAGAGCCGGTCCGGGTCCGGGCACAGGCCGAGATTCAGGTTGTAGAACGAGATTCCGAGCGGTTCCCCGAGCGATCGGACGGCCCGCTCGTGTGCCCGGTAGGCGAACGGGCACCGATAGTCGATGACGAGCTGCAGCTCGGGCGGCGGATGATCGCCGGCGGCGATCAGCACGATGCTCATGCGGTCGGCCGCATCCGCCGCAGCGACAGCGCCGTCCACGGTCGCAGTCCATAAGCGAACGGCCGGCCGGTCACCATGGCACGTGCCAATCCGTAACGGCCGTAGGAGAACATCAGGGCCGCGAGAGGTTCGATGATCAGCACGCAATCGGGCGGGCCCGGCCACCGCCGGGTACCGACCACCAGGCGCCCGTCGGCCCGGTGCAGGAAGACCGAGCCGTGGCGGCGCAGCCGCAGTTCGACGCGCGGCACCCGTGCCGACGGCTGGAGCAGGACCGCGACCGGCACCACCGCGAGCAGGATCGTCGCGGCCAGCTCATCGGAGGGACGGTAGGCGCTGCCGGCCGCGGAGTGGATATCGAATCCGTGCAGCACCACCTCGGCCACGGCCAATGCGATGAGGGTTCGGGCCGCGATGGGTTTGCCACTGTGCCACGATAATTCGTCGTTGCCGGGATGGGATTCGGCTTCGTCGCGGAAGATCCGCCAGCTGCGCTCGATCTCGGCGCCGATCTCTTCCGACGACATGCCCGCACAGGCCGCGATGCCTTTGAGCGCGTACTCGTCCGGCGCGTCCAGGTCAACAGGGGACGGCGTCCCACGCAGGATGTCGGTGTGCAGCCGCAAGCCGTCCAGCACATGGGCGGCGGTGTCGTGAATGGTCCAGTGCCCGACACAGGTCCGCCCGGGATCCTGCCCCGGCAGCAAGGCCCGCAGGTCCTCGACGGCGGTATCGAGTTCGCGCCACAGCGCCGGGTTCATCATGCCGTCGCAGCGTGCTGTCGGGGACGCATCACGGCCGAGGCCTGCAACCGGAACCACCACCGCATCTCGTTCAACGACAACCGTGCGGCATCCGCGGACAGCGGGATGGCCTGCCTCGGGTCGGCGATCGAGGCCGCGCACAGCGTCAGCCCGGCACGCACCGTAAACTGGTAGACCGGCACCGCTCGGTGGGCGAAGACATTCGCGAACGCCTCGCGCTTCTTGGCATCGCGGGACAGCCGCTCCAGCAGCATCCGTTCGAACGGGGTGACGTCCCCGGTGCGACCCTGATAGTTCATGAACCCGTAGGTGCGTGATTCGTCGCGGTCACGGCGAATCCACCAGCGACGCAGTTCCCGGTCCAGCGCGCCGGTCGCGAAGCCGCGAGTGATGCTGGCGCACAGCTGTTCCGCGTGCCGGAAGGCGTCGGACATGCCTTGTCCGGTGCACGGATCCTTGTACATCGCGGAGTCGCCGACCAGCACCCAGCCGGGCCCGGCCGCCTCCCGGAAATACGATGTGGAGCGGCCGACCATGCGCACCCGTGGCCGGTTGCGCTCCAGCGCGCTCGCGTCGGGGACGGTCTGCCGCGCGGCCCGCAGCGTGGTGTGCAGCAGCGCGTGCGGGTCGTGTTTGGCCTCCGCCATCAGACTCAGCGGCGGATTGATGGCCACCATATGGCACCCATTGTTCGACGGCGCCTTGAGAATGATGTCCTCGCCGTTGCGAATGAACGAGATCCGGTCCTCGTGCGGCAGTTCGGCATTGGGCACGTACGCCCACACCACGAACCGGTCGCCGGTCACGGTGTTGTACCGGCGCGCGCCCACCGCGCGCGCCACCGTGGAATTGCGGCCGTCCGCGCCGACCACCAGGGAAGCGCGCACGGTCCGGGTAGCACCGTCCTGGGTGCTGATGGATACGCCCGTCACCACGCGTCCGGTGATGGTCAATTCCTGCACGGCGGCACCGAGTTCGATGTCTGCGCCCGCCGCCTCGGCAAAGCCCAGCAGCACCTCGTCCAGCGTGTCGCGGCGGATGCAGAACGCGCCGGGCCCGTCGCCGGGCCGCAGCGGGAAGTCGCACGACAGGTCGATTCCATTGATGCTGACGTTCATTCCACGCAACGCCGGCGCGGTCGCCGTCAGCTGCGGTGTCAGGCCCTGGCGGGCCAGGATGGCCGCACCGTTGAGCTGCATGATGTGCGTGGACACACTGTCGCTGGGGAATTCGGCCCGATCGACGAGCAGTACGCTCAGGCCGCTCTTCGCAAGTAGTCCGGCGAGCATTGATCCTGCGCATCTGGCGCCGACCACTACCACGTCGTATCCGGAACGCACAGGAGTCCCCCTTCTCGTGTTACGGGTTGCCGGAGTCAGGCGGCGCGCTCAACGGTGTAGTCGACGAGTCGCCGCAGCGCTGTGTTGGCGGGGCAGTCGGGCAGTTCGATCAGCTGTGCACGAGCCGAGTCGGCGTATTCGGCGAGCCGTTGTCTGGCCATCGCGAGTCCGGCCGAATCACTCAGCAGTGCCAGCGCTTCCAGCACATCGCCCTCGGACTCGACCGGGCCCACCAGCAATTCACGCAGCCGGTCTCGTTCGGGACTGTCGGCGCTGAGCGCATAGAGCACGGGCAGCGTACGGACTCCCTCGCGCAGGTCCGTCCCGGGCGTCTTCCCGGATTCGCTGGCGGCGGAGGTGATGTCGATGATGTCGTCGGCGATCTGGAAGGCGGTGCCCACGGCCGCGCCGAGGCGGTAGAGCCGTTCGGTGTCGCCTGCGGACGCACCCGAGTACAACCCGCCGTAGCGAGCCGCGGTGGCGATGAGCGAGCCGGTCTTCTCGTGTACCACCCGTAGGTAGTGTCCGATCGGATCGGAATCCGGTGCCGCGCCCGCGGTTTCCCGCGCCTGTCCGTCCACCAGTTCTCCGAATGCATTGGCCATGGTGGTCACTCCGTCCGGGCCCAAACGAGCGCCGAGCCGGGAGGCGCGCGCGAAGAGGTAGTCGCCACCGAACACTGCTATCCGGTTGTCCCACCGGGCATTCGCGCTGAGCGCGCCCCGGCGGACGTGTGCGCCGTCCATGACGTCGTCGTGGTAGAGGGTCGCCAGGTGCACCAGTTCGACCACGGTGGCGGAGACCACCACCAGCGGATCCTCCGGATTCGGCCCCAATTGCGCCGCCAGCAGTGTGAACAGCGGCCGGAAGCGCTTCCCGCCGGCGCGGATCAGGTGCATCGCCACCTCGGACAGCAGTGGATCATCGTGCGCCAGTTCGCTTTCCAGCGCCCGTTCCACGGCAGCCAAGCCCGCGCGCACGGTGCCCGCCACTCCCAGATCACCGAGATCCACACCGGCAACGCTGGTTTCGCCGTCGAGAGAAGAATATTCGGATGGCTGAATGAGTCCCCGCCCGTCCTGCATATCGATTGACGATAGTGTCTCACAGCACAGTTCGCATCCCGAACAAATGAATCACGATCTCTGCCAAGATATGCGGCACGGCGCACGGACGTATGATCTCGACGCGGAGTGTCGCCTATCTCGGGGTAGGGTGAAATGGACAGTGACACAGACATTCTCGTTGTCGGCGCGGGACCGGCCGGCGCCTCTGCGGCCGCCTGGGCAGCGCGACGGGGCCGGTCGGTGGTGCTCGCCGACGCGGCGCGGTTCCCGCGCGACAAGACCTGCGGCGATGGCCTGACGCCCCGGGCCATAGCAGAACTCGATCAACTCGGGATGGGCGAGTGGCTGCGATCACGCGTGCTCAACAAGGGGGTGCGCATCCGCGGATTCGGGCGGGAACGGCTCGCGCCCTGGCCGTCCGGGTCCTATCCGGCGCTCGGCAGCGCCGTGCCCCGCGCCGAACTCGACGACCGCGTGCGCCAGGCCGCCGTCGCGTCCGGCGCCGAGATGATCGAGGGCGCACGAGCGGTCGACGCCACCCTCGAGGAGGGACGGGTTACCGCGGTCAGCTTCGACACCGGTCACGGATCACACCGAATCCGCTGCCGCACCCTGGTGGTCGCCGACGGCGTACGGTCCCCACTCGGTCGGCGACTCGGCCGCGTCTGGCACCGCGACACCGTCTACGGCGTCGCGGCCCGCGCCTACGTGAAGACCCCGCGCAGCGAGGACCCTTGGATCACGGTCCAATTCGAGATGCGCGATCACGATCGCAGCCTGCTGCCCGGCTACGGCTGGGTATTCCCGCTGGGCAGCGGCGAGGTGAACGTGGGCGTCGGTTCGCTGGCCACCGCCAAACGCCCATCGCGCGTCGCGCTTCGGCCGCTGCTGGAGCGCTACACGGAGGATCTCCGTCCCGAATGGGGTTTCGAGGGTGACGTGCGGGCAGTCACCTCGGCATTGATTCCCATGGGCGGGGCCGTATCCGGTATCGCCGGGCGCAATTGGGCTCTGATCGGCGACGCCGCCGGCTGCGTTTACCCGCTCAACGGCGAGGGCATCGACTACGGTCTCGAGGGTGGACGCCTGGTGGCCGAGATGCTCGACGAACCGGACCTCACCGACGCCTGGCCCGCGATCCTGCGCGATCGATACGGCCTGGCGTTCTCGTTGGCCCGCCGCATCGCCGGAATCGCGACGGTGCCCGGCATGTGGCACGCCGGCCGGCCCACCATCCACTACCAGCGAGTGGTCGACGTCATGCTGCGACTCATGGGCAACCTCGTCACGGAGGAGGATCGTGACGTGGCGGCACGGCTTTGGCGGGTGAGCGGGCGGGCATCGATCCACCTGGATTCCCGACCACCGTTCAGTTGATCGGCTTCCCGAGCTGCTGCCCTGGCCCTGTGTGAAAGGACGATCCCATGGATGCACCTCTGTTGGAATTGCGCTCTATCCACAAGGTCTATCAGCTCGGCACCCAGGAGATACCCGCACTGACCGACGTGAGCCTCATCGTGACCGCGGGGGAGATGGCGACCATCGAGGCCCCCTCCGGGTCCGGAAAGACCAGCCTGCTCAATGTCATCGGTGCGCTCGACCGCCCGACGTCGGGTGCGGTGCTCTTCCGGGGCCGCCCGGTGGAGCGGCTGCGCGACAAGGAGCAAGCGCTGTTCCGCAGGCGCAGCATCGGATTCGTGTTCCAGGCGTTCAATCTGATTCCCACGCTGTCCGCTTGGGAGAACGTGGCGGTGCCACGGCTGCTGGACGGCGGGTCGTACGTGCGGGCGCGCCGCGATGCGGTGGCCCTGTTGGAGCGGGTCGGTCTCGCGGACCGGGTCGGGCATCGCCCGGCCGAGTTGTCCGGCGGGCAGATCCAGCGGGTGGCGGTGGCGCGGGCGTTGTCCATGGATCCACCCCTGGTCATCGCCGACGAACCGACCGGCAATCTGGACTCGCACTCCGGCCACGACGTGGTCGCGTTGTTGCGCGAGATCGCCGCAGACCCGGGCCGCGCGGTGATCATGGCCACCCACGATCCTCGCGCGGCACAGGCCGCCACGCGCCGAATCAACCTGCTCGACGGGCGGATTCAGCAGGACGCGGTAACGGAGGTGCGCCCGTGACGCTACTGCCGTCGCCGATACTGCGCTTCCATGTGCTGGCGCTACGCGACAGTCTCACCCATTGGGCCCGCACGCTGATCCTGGTCGGCATCGTCACCGTCTCGACCACGCTGCTGGTCGCGGTGCTCAGCACATACGGCTCGATCACGACCTCGGTGGCGCAGCTTTCGAGCGCCATCGCCGGGCGCGCCGCCTTCACCGTGCACGCCACCACCGACACCGGCGTCGAGCAATCGATCTCCACGGAGGTCCGGCGCATAGCCGGAGTCTCGGCGGCTGTGCCGGTTGTGCAGCGGCCGGTGAAATTCGAGCGGGCGGGGAGCACCGCGTCGGCCCTGCTGCTCGGCTCGGACGCGTCGATCACGGCCCTCGGTTCGCGGCTCACCGAGTCGATCCTGCCCGCGGTCGCCGCGCACCCGGAGTTCCTGAGCAAGCCGAACGCGGTGCTGGCCGGTTCAGCGACCGGACTCACGGTCGGCGAACGAATCACTGTGGGCGGCAGCGAGGTCGAGGTCGTCGGGGTCGTGCGCAACGACGGACTGGACGCCGGGAAGTTCCTGCTCGCGCAGCTGAACACCGCCCAGCGGCTCATCGGGGCCACCGGCCGAGTCAGTGGAGTGCAGGTCGTCCTCGCCGACGGCGCCGACCGTGAGGGCGTACAACGTGACCTGCGAACCCTGCTCACCGACCGATACCTGGTGTCGAGCCCGGACTACGCGGTCGCGGCGGCGGCCGGGTCCACCAGCCTGATCAGCACCTCCTCGCTGATGGTGGTGCTGGTCGCGTTCGTGGTCGCGGTGTTTCTGATGTTCAACACCATGCACATGTCGATCGGGCAGCGCAGCAAGTTGCTGTCGGTACTGCGCGCGATCGGCGCGAATCCGACACTGCTGTATGCACATCTGCTCGCGGAAGCGGCGCTGTGGGGGCTGGTCGGCGGCGGCATCGGCATCGGATTGGGCTTTGCGGTCGGCCGAACCACAATCGGTTACCTGCCCGCCTTCGCCATCCAATCCATCAGCGCCACAATCCAGTACAGCCTCGCCTGGTATGTGCCGTTGCTGGCGCTGATCGCGGCCCTGCTGTGCTGTTCGACCGCCGCGGCGGGTGCGGGCGTACAGATCTATCGCATGTCGCCGGTCGGCGCGCTCGGCGGCTCGATCACCGCGGGACGGACCGATTCACGGCTGAGTCGGGTGATCGGCGCACTCGGCGTCGTCCTGCTGGTCATCACGGCAGCGGTCGTCTCCTTCGCGCACGGGCAGGCCGTGCTGGTGGCCGCGGCCACGCTGCCGCTGGGGGTGCTGGCGGTCATGTTCGCGGGAACACAAACCCTGGTGTCCTGCTGTGCACGGATCACCGCGCCGTTCGGGGCCGTGGGTCTGCTGGCCGCCTCCACCCTGACCCGGGTGCCGCGCCGCACCTGGACCAATGTCGCGACCGTCGTCGTCACCATCACGGTGGCCGTCGGGGTGTCGGGGGCGCTGACGGCCATGGCGAATTCCGCGACCAGCTCCTACGCCTCGCTCGCCGACACCGACATCTACGTCACCCGTACCCCCGCCGATGTGCTGCCGGCCGGAGACCTCATCGATCCGGCGGCGGCCGAGGCGATCGGGAAGGTAGCCGATGCGGTGACCGTGATACCCGGCCAATGGACCTACGCCGACTTCGGCGGGAGCCAGGTAACCGTGCAGGGGCTCATGCCCGGCAGCCACGCGGTCACACTCGCGGCGATGTCCGAGCAGACGCGCGAGCGGGTGCTCGCCGGGGACGGCATCGTGATCTCCGAACAGCTCGCCCGCGCGCGCAGCTGGACCGAGGGATCCGACATCACCCTCACCACGCCCTCGGGCCCGCACCAAGTCCATGTGCTCCAAGTGATTTCGACGATCAGCGTGGCGGGCGGCACAGCGGCGATGAGCCTGCCGCAGCTGCAATCCTGGTACGACCGTCTCGGCGCGACCTACTACGAAGTCACGATCCGCCAGGGCGCGGATCGTGGCGCGGTCATGAAACAGCTGCAGGCCGCGCTGCCTCGGGACATGTACGTCTACAGCGGAGATGAGGCGGTGCGGGGTACGACCTCGGCCATCGGGCAGGCCGGCATCATCGCGGTCGCGCTGGAGTGGATCATCGCCGCGGTCGCCGCCATCGGACTGCTCAATACCTTCACGCTGTCGGTGCTGGAACGACGACAGCAGATCGGCGTACTGCGGGCCATCGGGGCACTGCGCAGCCAGACCACGTCCATGATCCTGGTCGAGGGCATGGCGGTCGGCGCGGTGGGCGGGGCCATCGGTTTCGTGGCGGGCCTCGCGCTGCAATACCTCAGCTGCAAGGTGCTCGGCATCGTGACTGGATTCCCGGTGCCGTTCACCGTCTCACCCGTCGCGGCGCTGGTGGCGGTGGGCGCGGTGGCGATCTGTCTGTTCGGAGCGCTCGTTCCGGCGCTGGGGGCCGGGCGCACGACCGTGGTCGAAGCGCTGGCGAATCGTTGACCGAGAGGACTTCATGACCACGCTGATCCACCGATTCGACTCGGCCACACGCGGTTTCGCTCGGCTTGCTCGGGTCGGCGCGGTGCTCTCGCCGGTGCTGGCACGCGCGGCGGCCCGGCGGGTGCGCGGCGGCCGATCCCACGTGGCGGCCGAACTGCCCGGCGCCTTCGCCACCCTCGGGCCGGTCTATGTGAAGTTCGGACAGCTCATTGCCTCCACGCCCAGCGTGTTCGGTGAGGACATCTCGCGACGGTTCGCGCCATTGCTGGACCGGGTGCCGCCGGTCGACGGGCCGGAGATCCGCCGCGTGCTGGCCGAGACCGGATTCGCCGGCGAATTCGAAGAATTCGACGAGACGCCGATTGCGTCCGGATCCATCGCCCAGGTGCACCGGGCCGTCACCCACGACGGACGGGAACTGGCGGTCAAGATCAAAAGACCGGGGGTGGGGCGCCAGGTCGGCGTCGATATCGGGCTGCTGCGCGCCGCGGGCGCGCTGCTGGACCGGACCGCGACCGGTCACGCGTGGGGATTGCGCGGTGTGGTCGAGGAGTTCGCCGATCTGACCGTGCGCGAACTCGATTTCCTGGCCGAGGCACGAGCCATACGGCGCTGCGCCGAAGACCTCGCCGCCTCCGGGTTTCAGGGCAAAGTGCGTGTGCCCGAGGTCTTTTCCCAGTGGTGCACGCCCTCGGTGCTGACCATGGAGTACATCGACGGCATCCCGATCACCGACGACGCGCCCTCCGAGACCGCGGGTGCTCAGGGGGCGGCGACGATGAGTGCGCTGGCCCTGGCGTTGTTCCACACGGCCTTGAAGCGCGGCTTCTTCCACGGGGATCTGCACGCCGGCAACATCCTGATCGATCGGGACGGCTGGGTCGTACTCGTGGATTTCGGCATCGTCGGTGAACTCGACGACAACATACGGCGCGAGCTCAAGCGCTGCATTGCGGCGCTGCTGCTCTTCGGCGACTTCGTCACCGCCACCGAGGCTCTGGTGGCCCTGGGCGTGCTGAGCCCGCGTGTTCCCCTCGAGGAGTTGGCCACTCAGCTGCGCGCCGTCGCGGTCCACGCCGACGCGCCGGTGGGCGACCTGCGCCTCGGCGATGTGGGCCGTCAGATCCGCACCCTTGCCGACGCACACGGCATGACCATCCCCCGCGATCTGGTGCTGGCCGGCAAACAGGTGATGTACCTGGAGCGCTACATGAAGGAACTCGCTCCCGACTGGAATCCCGTCTCGGACAAGGCATTGAGCCGATTCTTCGCCGGGCTGATGGCGGAGTCGTTGCGGGCCGGTACCGCCGGGCCTACGACTTCTGCGCGGTGACCAACCCTAATTCCCACAGCCGCCGGGCGAACGCCAGCCATTGCAGCCGCGCACCGAGGAAATTGCGGTGGGCGATGTGTGAACGCATTCGCAGCCGGTAGGCGATCCAGGCGGGGATCCCGAAGACCGTGTACGCGCGCGACAGCCGGTGCGCCGAGGTCATGCCGTGTGCCGAGACGTCGCGATGCCGGAAGTCGATGAAGCCGGTCGCCTCCGCCTGGTCGGCGAATTCGGTCACGGTATCGATATCGTCGATGGCCCAGCAGTCCAGCCAGTCCAGCAGCAGCTCTTCGCCTTCGGTGGACAGCTCACGCGCGGTTCGGAAGCCGTCCTCGATCGCGATGCGGCCACCGGGCCGCAGCAACCGGTATGCCTCGCGGAGAAAGGCGGCCTTGGGTTGGGCGTAGCACAGGCTCTCCTGCGCCCACACCAGATCGAACGATTCCGGCTCGAATCCCGTGTCACAGTAGTCAGCGACCTGAAACGTGATGCGGTGCGCCAGTTGTCGCCTTCGCGCCAGCCGCTGTGCCGTGGCCGCCTGCTGCGGACTGAGTGTGATGCCGACGACCTGGACATCGAAATTCTCGGCCAGCCACAGCGCCGAACCGCCGATTCCGCAGCCGGCATCCAAGATGCGCATCCCATCCCGCACGCCCGCGAAGGCGGCGAGCTCACGGTTCATATCCGCCAGCGACTGGGAATGGTTTCGCGTGGTCGCATCCCAGTATCCGTAGTGCATGGATCGGTTGCGGCCGCGCATCCAGACGAACCAGTAGTCGAACCGGCTGCGTCGGTAATAATCGACAATCCGCGCGCGATTCTGCGTTGCCGTCGTCATCGACATCCCCCGTCCTCGATAGCATCCGGCTCCACCCTACCCACGACAAAATCACCTCGCCCACTTTCGCGACGATGAATAGAGTTGCGTAGCAATCGATTCGAGTCACTGCGGCCTTACCACCCGGATGCCGGGCTGCGACTCCGATGTCGCGCGAACCGGCGCCGGTATCTCGTCGCTTGGATGTGACCCCTGATCCTGGCCACCGCCGCCCCGAACGGACGACAGATCATGCAAGTCCATGCCAGCGGCGACCCCGGCGAGTTCCTCGACCTCGCCGAACGTGCTGCAACGACGGGCTATCTGGCGGTCTGCGTGACGATCGACTGCCCGGTGCTCGGTTGGCGGGAACGCCTTCGCCGGCTCAGTATCCCGGTCGACCAGCTCCACCTCTCAGCGAACCATCCCGGCGGGCGTTACGCGGCCGCGCCGCTGGGCGATACCGGATCGTCGTGGACATGGCGAACGCTGGCCACGGTCGCAGAGAAATGCCGCTGCCCTTCATCGTCAAGGGCGTGCTGTCCGGCTCGGACGCCGCCCATACCGTGGACTGCGGCGCGTCCGCGGCGGTCGTGTCCAACCACGGCGGCCGCCAGCTCGACGGCGTCCCCGCGACGCTGACCCAGCTGCCCGAGGTCCTCGACGTGATCGACGCCCGGATCGAGGTCGCCATCGACGGCGGAATCCGTTGCGGCACCGACGTGTTCAAAGCCCTCGCCCGCGGCGTGCACGCCGTGCTGATCGGCCGTCCGGTAGCGCTGGGCCTGGCCCTGGACGGTGCGCCCGGTGTCGCCGAGGTGTTGGAGCTGTTCACCGCCGAGTTGCGGCGCACGATGCTGCTGGCCGGGTGTGCCCGCACCTTCGGTGGGAATGGTGTAGCTACCTATGGCGTCCAGCGGGACAGCTATGCACCGAAGGTAGAAGCACGACCGGTTGGACTTCGCTGCGGTCGGCGTGACCACCGGCGAGGGTGGCCAGCAGGCAGGACGTTTTCATGAACCGGATTTCCGCGCCCTGACGGATCGCTAGATGTCCGAGTCCTTGTGCCACATGCGTTTTCCCGACCCCGCGCCGTAGAGCGCGACCGACTCCCCTGCCGCCAGCCACCGCAGGGCCGCGAGATCCCGGATCTGGGCGGCCGGGGGTTTCGAGCTGGCGGCGAGGTCGAATTCCTCGAGGGTGACGTAGTTGCCATCCGGTCCGCGCGTGGCGGACGGTCGGCGTAGACGCCGTCCCAGAACGTGACCGCATCGGTGGTGGTCATCGAGACTCCTACTGTCGGAATGGGCTCAGTCTCATCCGGCCCACCACGATCTGGCACGCAATCTTGCGGTTCCGGCAGATAGATCGTGTGTGATCGGGACTGACATCTTGCACTTCCTCTCCCGATCCACTCTCTTCGAAGTGGACTGCCGCACTCAACAGTTCAGCAGTCCACAACTGCGACAGTGGCTATTTCCCCAAGGTCCAGATGGCAGGATGCTGGCCGTCATGGGAGCTTTCGTCATCACGGTTCTGGTGATTGTCTCGATGATCGTCGTCCGGATTTACGCACCGCATCCGAGGGATCGCGAGGAGCTCCGGCGGGTCACCCTGCGGCTCCGGAATGCGGTCACCGATTGGGACGCGTCCCGTGACCGACGGTGAGCCCGCGCGCGGTCATTTCGCGGGGGCGGGTGGCGGTTGGTTGATGGTGGTGAAGTACTGGGCCGCGGCCAGGATCGCGACTGGCGCGGTGACCAGGAGCTGTCCCGCGATCGTGCCGAGGGTGCCGACGGCCACGATGCCGCCGAGGCAGCCGATCGCGGCGGCGGGCAGGAAGCCGCCGAACAGGCCCACGATGGCGGCCGATGCGACTGTGGCCCCGGCGATTCCGCCGACCAGGCAGCCGACCGCGGCTCCGCCGAGGCCGCCGACCAGGGTTCCGATGGTCGCGCCGACGGAGATGGTGTCACGCATGCGGCCCCACGCCGCCTGTTCGCGGTCGTAGGAAGTTTTCCAGGGTGCCTGGTCCTCGAAGGGCAGGGCGACGGGAGCGTAGCGGGCGTACCGCAGGTCGAGCTGCGGGGTAAGTGTGGCGGTGCGGCCTGCGATGTCGGCGGCGACCGGAAAGACGAAATCATCTATGCGGAAGGATAATTCGGTTCCAGCCAGGACGGTGCCGTCGGCTGCCTTGATCTTGAAGAGTCCGTCTTCGGCGACCATCGATCCCGCGTCGGTGGTGATCACGGTCGAGTGCTCGGTCGTGGTGGCGGTGTAGGTGATCGTGTCGCGATCGGGTGGTGCGGCGCTCACCGAGCCGGCCCCCAGGGCCGTGGCCGCGACGAGCAACGTTGATGCCGTGGCTATTTTCCTCATCAGGTGTTCCTTTTCTATGTCAGCCGAGCTGCTCGGCGAGGGTGGACAGAGCGGCGACACAGGCCGTGTCGTCGCCGGTGATGGTGTCCTGCAGGGCATTCCAGAGTGTCGTGGCGGCTGCCCCGAGCCGGGTTGTGACGCAGTCGTCGAATTTCGTGCGCAGTTCGCGTGGTGAGAGCGGGTTGTCGGGACCGCCGCGGCCGGTGTCGATGTCGACCCGGTACTGTCGGCCGTCGCTGTCGGTACCGACGGCCCTGCTCATGACCCGGTCCGGGAAGGCCGCCGTGGCATACGGGTCGGCTTCGAAGCGGACTCGCGCGGCGGCGGCGAGAACGGCGGCGCCGGGCGGATTCTCGCCGTCGAAGTCGGCCAGTCCGACCCCGAGGCCGGAGCCGCCGAGCAGGGCGATCGCGACCACCACCGGGCCGGAGAACCGGGCGGCGTAGGACGTGGGCGGAGCGTATTTGGCGGCTTCGGGGAAGGCGATGGTCCGCAGCACCGGCCCGGCCACCCCGATGCGCAGGGTGGCCCCGGGTTCGAGGTGAAATCCCTGCTGCCGCAACTGCAGTGCGGCGTCGATCGACGAGTGGGTGAAGCCGTTGGTGGGATACGGTTTCGTGGTCACCGACCGCACGCGCCACGCCCCGGCCGATTCCGGCGGCCCGCCCATGGCGGCGTCGCCGCCGAGGAATGCGTGCAGGAACCCGAAGCGGCCCTCGAGTGCAGTCGGCGGGGCGGTCGCGCCCGCGGCGGCCAGATCGGTCGCGAGAATGCCTGCGGCGGCGGCGAATCCGGCGTGCATGGGTTTGGTCTGGCCGCCGGTGCGGTTGCCTTCGAGAATCCCGCCGGACAGGGAGGCCGCCGCACCGATGGCGTGGGCGAGCTGTTCGGGCGGTAGCCCGCGCAGCAGACCGGCTGTCACCGCCGCCCCGATCGGCGTGCACACCGCCGTCGGATGGAAGCCCCGCTCGAACAGCACCGAATTTCCGTCCGCCACAGCAGTTTCACCCAGCCAGAGACTCACCTCCTCCCCGACCGCGATGGCGCGCAGCAGCCCTCGCGCGCCCGGCCGTGGCAGTTCGCGCGCAACAGCGATGGCCGTCGGCACGATCACGCAAGAGGGATGGACCAGCGACGGCGTCTGGGCATTGTCGTAGTCCAGTGCGTGCGCGGCAGTACCCAGCACCAGGGCGAAACGACCGGCGTCGCGGCGATTTCGGGTCGCACGTCGCATGGATTCGACCGGCGCTTCCCCCAGTCCGGCCACCGCGACGGCGACCGTGTCGATCAGATGCTCACTGACGGCGGTCAAGGCCGCATCCGGCACCTCGGATTTCGTGTAGGCGGCGTGCGCCCAGTCGGCGACCGCCCAGGACAACTCAGCGGACACCGGCGGCCTCCCCGGGGATCAGCGCCAGCGGCCGGATGGGCGATCCGGTAGCACCGGTGATCCGCAGCGGCACAGCCACATACAGCACGTCGCGCACGCCGGCGGCGGCCAGTTCCTCGAAGGTCAGCACCTCCATGATGTGCACACCGCGTTCGACGAGCAGCACCCCGTGCGCCGGCAGCGCCGCGTGCCCGACGCCGGGCAGGATCTGGTCGGTGGCGATAGTGTCACTGCACACCGCGCGGACCCCGGTATCCGCGAGATATTCCGCAGCTTCGGCGGTAATGCCCGGGACACCGGTCTCGTGACCGACGTAGGCGGCCGGATCGTGGTAGAGCTGCGGCCAGCCAGTACGAATGAGCGCAACCTCATCCGCTCCGGGCACGGTGTCGCCGAAGGCCGCACGCAGATGGTCGGCGGTGATGCCGAAGCCGGGTTCGAGCCGGGGCACTCCCAGCAGTTTCGGGATATCGGCGAGCACGCCCCGGCACAGGAACGGTCGCACGGTGTCCACACCGTGCATCGTGAACGCGCCGCCGACACTGGCCGCATGGGCATCCACACCGCCGAACATCCGACCGTCGATGGCCGCATGGCACAACGCGTCCAGGTGTGTGCCGACATGTCCGCCGGTGACGATGAGCTCGTTGGCCCCCGAGCCGCCCTGGGCGTTCACGCGGTCACCGTGCCGGCGCAGCAGCGCCATCCGGAAGCCCGGGTGACTGGGCGAGCAGGGCATACCGTTCTCGAGCGGCTGTCCCAGCTCGATGGTGCGCAGACCGCCGAGCAGAGCCCGCAGTGTGGTGAGGGAATCGGTTGTGGGGGTGGTCATTTCATATCCTCCGAGAAGCGGGTGTCGTAGGCCTTGGTGGCGTCGACGCTGGTCTTGTTCAACACGGTGGCGACGAATCGGGCCGCCTTGTCGGCCTCGGCCGGGTCGATGGCCGCCGTGGGCGGGGTGGCCTTCACAATCGGCTCCCAGCTCAGGATGAACTGCGGATCGGTCATCTCCGGGAACCGGGGCCGCAACAGCGCCGCCGCCAGATCGGGCTGCCCATGGATGAACACGTCCGCCTGGTTCAGAGCGCGGGCGAAGCACCGCATCACCGCCTCCTTGCGGCCCATGGTCGCCGTGGAGGTGGCGGCCACGCCGTAGAGCAGACCGTCCAGGTCGGGTGCGATACCGGAGGCCAGGCGCAGCATGACCCGGCCGTCACCGCGCTCGGCGGCCACCAACGAGGACGGCGGACCGATGATGTAGGCGTCGACCGAGCCATTGGCGAAGGCCGCCACCGTCTCCGCCGCACCACCCGCCGCGACGACCTTCACGTCGGAGTCCGGGTTCATGCCCGCGTGCCGCAGCAGGTACCGCAGCGTCTGGTCGGCCCCGGACCCGGCCGAGGTGACGGCCACCCGCAGCCCGCGCAGCGCGCGCACGGCGGTGTCGAGATCGGCGGTCGCGGGTGGCGCGTAGCGGTTCTTCACACCGATATCGGCGGTGTTGCGGTCGGCGGTCGACGCGAAAGCCACCAGCGGCGCGCCCTTTTCGGCGGCGCTGAGGATGGCCGCGAAGGTGGTCAGCGCGACGTCGACGCTGCCACCGGCCAGCGCCTGGATGGCCTCGGATCCGCCGCCCATTTCGACGGTTTCGACCTTCAGGCCCTGGCTTTCGAAATAGCCCTTGTCCTGCGCGACGTACAGGGCCGCGTATTGCAGGTTGTTCGCGGTGGATTGTCCGATCTTCACGGTCTGCCCGGCGCAGTCGGTGACGGTGGGCCCGCGCCCGGCGCAGCCCGCGACCGCGGATCCGGTCAGTGTCAGCGCGGCCATGACGGCCGCGATTCGGTTTCTGGTTGACATGGCTGATCTCTCATTTCCACCGGGAGCTCAGGCTCTCGGCGCGGCTCACCGCGATGTTCAGCAGCAGTGCGACCACCACCAGTACAGCGATGGCTGCGAAGGTGCCCGCGGTGTCGAAGGTGTTGGCGGAGGTCTTGAGCAGATGCCCGAGGCCCTCGTTGGAGGCGGTGATCTCCGAGACCACCGCGCCGAGCAGCGAGTACGGCACGGCCAGCCGCAGTCCGGTCAGGATCCACGACATGGTGTGCGGCAGAATCACTTTGGTCAGCCGCTGCCGCCCGTTGGCGCCCAGGACGGTCACGACCCCGAGCAGTTCGGCGTCCGCGTCGCGGGCCCCCGCGAAGGTGTTGTAGAAGACCAGGAAGAAGCACACCAGGGCCGTCATCACGACCTTGGCCTGCAGGCCGATGCCGAACCAGAGGATGAACAGCGGCGCGAGCGCCAGTTTCGGCAGGCTGTTGAGCGCGATGATGAACGGGTTGAGTACATCGCCGAGGAAACGGATGCGGCCCAACAAGAATCCGGCGACGATCCCGGCTGCGGAGCCCAGTAGCAGGCCGATGGCCATGGCGAGCAAGGTGGCGCGGGCATTGCCGGCGAGGGTGCCGTCGCGGGTCCATTCCAGCAGCCGCTCCCCGATGGCGTGGGGCGAGGAGACCCAGAACGGATCGATCACCGGGCCCGACAGGCCCTGCCAGGTACCCAGGACCGCGACGACGATCAGGATCCGGGCGGTGTACACGACCAGGTGGTAGGTCAGCTGCTTGCGGCGGTAGCGGGCGTCGGAGTCGGCGTCGGTGCTCGGCGCGGGCGCGGTGATTCGAGCGGCTGCGAGGGTGCTCATGCCGGTACTCCCGTTTCGACCTCGGGACTCAATGCCGCCCAGAGGGTTTCGTGCAGGCGCGCGTATTCCGGGTCGAATCGCGCGGTGCGGACGTCGCGCGGGCGTGGCAGTGTGACGGGCTCGTCGAGCAGGACCCGGCTGGGTCGCGCGCTCATCACCAGGACCCGGTCGCCGAGCGCGATCGCCTCGCCCAGGTCGTGGGTGATGAACAGCACCGTGGCCTCGGTGCGGGCCCGCAGCCCGAGCAGTTCACCCTGGAGCACGGTGCGCAATTGGCTGTCGAGCGCGCCGAACGGTTCGTCGGCGAGGATGACTTCGGGCTCGTACACCAGGGTGCGGGCGAGGGTGACGCGTTTGCGCATGCCGCCCGAGAGCTGACGCGGGTAGGCATCGCCGAATCCGGACAGACCGACCATGTCGAGCACTTCGTCTGTGCGCCTGTCGGTTTCGGCCTTCCCGACGCCGCGCAACTCCAGGGGCAGGCGCACGTTGGCGCGCACGGTGCGCCAAGGCAGCAGATTGTCCTTCTGGGTGACGTAGCCGACGCGGGTATTGGCTCCCGCCACCGGTTTTCCGTCGTAGCGGACCTGGCCGCGGGTTGGTTCGAGCAGGCCCGCCACCATATTGAGCAGCGTGGACTTGCCGCAACCGCTGGGGCCGACGACGCAGCAGAACTGTCCGCGGGGAATCGTCAACGACAGTCCATCGATGGCCCGGAAGGAGCGTCCGGCGTCGCGGAATGTCATGGCGACATCGGTGAATTCGATCAATGCCGGAAACCGGTCCGGCCCGGGGCGGTCACTCATGGTCACGACCTTGTGCACTGAAGTGGTGGATACGGTTCGGCCCATTCGAGGGTCAGCCGCGCCGCGGCGACGACCGGCTGATCGACGAAGGTGCCGTCACCCAGGGCGAAACCGCCCGATCGGGCGTCCGACGCGGCGACGATGCGCCGCGCCCGGTCGATCTCGGCGGGCGTGGGCTGGAATGCTTCGGCGATGACGGGCAGTTGGGCGGGATGGATGGCCGAGCGGCCGCGCATACCCAACCGGCGGCCGCGCAGACAGGACTCACGCAGTCCCGCAGCATCTTTCACGTTTCCGAAGACAGCCATCCCCGGTGCCGGCAACTGCGCGGCCGCAGCGGCCACGACGATTCGGCTGCGAGCCCAGGCCAGCCCTTCTTCCTCGAACGTGCCGAGCTCGGCCTGCAGGTCTCCCTCCCCCAACGAGATCGCGGCGACGCCGGGTGCAGAGGCGATGCGGTAGGCGTTCTCGACGCCGATAGCGGTTTCGATCAGGCAGTGGAATCCGGAGCGCGATCCCCCCACGCGGGCGATGCGGACGGCAGCTTCGATATCGGCGGGCGATTCGACCAGCGGCAGCCGGATGCCGTCGAGTGCGGGCAATCCCGCGATGGCGTCCAGATCACGCCGGCCTGTCTCGGTGCGAACATTGTTGATCCGCACGTGAATTCGCGTTTCCCGCGCCTGGGGATCGGCCGCCGCGAGGAATTCGGCCACGCTGGCACGAGCCTGGGTCTTGCGCGACTCGGCGACCGCGTCCTGCAGGTCCAGCACTACCGCCGCCGCGCCGGAGGCCAGGGCCTTGACCATCCGGTCGGGCCGGTCGCCGGGAACATACAGCCAGGTACCCGGGTATCTCATGCCACCACACCGGCTTCCCGCCACGTGCGGATCTGCTCGTCGGAGAAGCCGAGCGAGCCCAGCACCGCGTCGGTATCCGCCCCCGGCGCCCGCCCGGCCCAGCGGATCGCGCCCGGAGTCTGGGACAGCCGGAAGAGCACATTCTGCATGGCCACCGTGCCGAGGTCGGGATCAGGCAGTCGCACAATGGTTTCCAACGCCTTGTACTGCGGGTCGCCGAAGATATCGGCGATGTCGTAGACCGGCGAGATCGCCGCCTGGGCCTCGGTGAAGGCCTCGATGACCGTCGCGGCGTCACGGTCGGCAATCCACTCGGCCACCGCGCCGTCGACTTCGTCGACATGCTGGACACGGCCGTATCCGCTGGCGAACCACGGCTGCTCCACCAGATCCGGGCGGCCTACCAGGGTCATCACACGTTCGGCAATGGACTGGGCGCTGGTCGACACCGCCAGCCAACGGTCGTCGCGGGTGCGGTAGATATTGCGGGGAGCATTGTTGTCCGACCGGTTCCCGGTACGGCGCGGCACCGTACCGAGCGCGTCATAGGTGGTGATCTGCGCGCCCAGCATCATCAGGATGGGTTCGATGATGGCCAGGTCCACCACCTGGCCGCGGCCGGTGCTCTCCCGCTGACCCAGCGCCACCATGATGGCGAAAGCCGTTGCCAGCCCTGCGATTCCGTCGGCCAGCGCCAGCGGCGGCAGGGTCGGCGGCCCGTCGGGCTCGCCGGTCATGGCGGCGAATCCGCTCATGGCCTCGGCCAGGGTGCCGAATCCGGGCTCGTTCGAGCGCGGCCCGAACTGGCCGAAGGCGGTGACACGGGCGATCACCAGCCTCGGATTGATCTCGTGCAGCACCTCCGGCCCGAGGTTCCACCGCTCCAGGGTGCCGGGCCGGAAATTCTCGATCAGCACGTCGGCGTCGGCGAGCAGGGCCCGCGCGACGGCCTGCCCCTCACCCGCCGACAGATCCACACCGATCGGGCGCTTGTTGCGGCCCAACTGTTTCCAGACCAGGCCCACCCCATTCTTGCTCGCGCCGTGGCCCCGGCTGGGATCGCCGCGACGCGGGTGTTCGATCTTGACGACGTCGGCACCGAAATCCGCCAGCATCGTCGCCGCCAGTGGCCCGGCGAACAGGGTCGCCGCGTCCACCACCTTCAGTGACTCGAGACACATCATGGCGCTAACTTATAAGTTATAAAATGAAACGTCAAGGGGTCGCCACGGGCCCTACGATCAGGACAGACAACAGCACGAGAACAGGGGGCTCGATTCGATGGCACGGCGCAGCGCGAACGCCGCAACCGGAACGGCGTCAACCGCCACCGGATCCACCGGACCTGACATGACCTACGCCACCGTCAAGCCCCCCGGCAGCCGCGCGGGCTACGTGCAAGAGGTGTTGCGGTCGGAAATCCTCAGCGGCGCAATGCCTCCCGGCACGCCGATCCTGCAAGACAAGGTCGCCGAGCGGCTCGGCGTCTCCATCACCCCGGTGCGCGAGGCCCTGCGCAATCTCGAATCGGTCGGATTGGTTGTCTACGAACCGAATTTCGGCGCCAAGGTCGCCGAACATGCCGCCGGTGACATGGAGGAGCTCTACCTGCTGCGTGCCACCGTCGAGGGCCTGGCGGCCCGCCTGGCGGCTACCTCCATCTCCCCCGCCGAGCTGGCCCGCCTCCACGACATCCACCGGGAACTGCGAGCCGCCCTACAGGTCGGCGACGCCGGCCGCATGTCCGCCGCCAGCCGCGAGTTCCACGCTCAGATCGCCCGCGCCGGGGGTCGCTCCATCATCGCTCGCCACCTGCAATGGATCTGGGAAAGCCACCCCATCCCCATCGAGCAATCGGTCTGGTCGAATCTGAAAGTCGCCGAGCAGGCGGTGGAATCCCACGCCCGGCTAGTGGCCTTATTCGAAGCCGGGGACGCTGCAGGCGCCGATAACCATATGGTGCAACAAGTCCGGCTCGCAGCTTCAGCCCGCCTGGCCTCGATGCACGAGCGCGCGAACCGAGCAGCAATCTGAGCACCGAGCGACGAACCGCGATCCCGGCGTGGCAGTTCGGCATGGCGATCGTTGCGAGACCAGGATGCGGCCCTCACACGCCCAACTCGCCTACGCTGCTGGCCCGACGGGCCTCCTCAGCAACGAACACGACCCGCTCGAGGAAACTGTCGCATCGAGCGCCCGAACAGATTTGCGACCGGACGCCTCGGCCGGTTAGAACGTCAAGTTCACCCGACTTCCGGGATACGCCTGGCTTGGGGTCCGAGATCTCAGCCCAGTGCGGCTATCCGATCCTCGAGGAATCGTCGTTCCACGTCGTTGCCGGTGAGCAGCACGGCCTCCTCATAGGCTGCTTGCGCCTCGGCCGTGCGACCGAGCGCGGCCAGGAAATGTCCACGGGCCGCGGCCAGATAGCCGTACCCGGCCAGTTGCGGTTCGGCGCTCAACTCGTCCAGTGCCGCCAGCCCGGTTTCCGGCCCCTCGGCCATGCCGATCGCGACCGCGCGGTTCAGCGCCACCACCGGCGACGGCCACAGCTGCCCGAGTACCCCGTAGAGGCCAACAATTTCGCGCCAGTCGGTGTCGTCGTAGCTCGGGGCCTCGGCGTGCACCGCCGCGATCGCCGCCTCCAGCGCATAGCGACCGGGCCGGTGCCGCAACGACTCCCGCACCAGGGCGATGCCCTCGTCGATGGTCGGACGATCCCACAGTTGTCGGTCTTGCTCCGATAACCGCAGTAGCGCGCCGTCGGTGTCGGTGCGTGCCGACCGCCGCGCCTCGGTCAGCAGAATCAGCGCCAGCAATCCGGCCACATCCGGGTCCTCGGGCAACAGTGTGCGCAGCATCCGAGCCAGATCCATTGCGCGCGTGGTGAGATCGCGTCGGCTCAGCTCGGCGTGGTACGGCACGGTGTGCCCGGTGGTGTACAGAAGGTGCACCACGGTCAGGATCGCGCCGATCCGGTCGGGCAGTTCGGCCGGAGCGGGCACCCGATACGGGATGCGGGCGGCGGCGATCTTCTTCTTGGCGCGGGTGATGCGCGCCGCCATGGTCGATTCCGAGACCAGAAACGCCCGCGCCACTTCGGTGGTCGTCAATCCGCACACCAGCCGCAGCGTCAGCGCCACCTGCGCCTCGAGCGACAGCGCCGGGTGGCAGCAGGTGCTGACCAGGCGCAGCCGGTCATCGGCGATATCCTGTTCGGCGACAACGGTGTCCGCGACATCGTTGTCGATATCGTCGGAAATCAGCAGCGGCAGTGACCGTTTCGCTGTCGCGTGCCGACGCAGCAGGTCCAGCGCGCGGTTGCGGGCCACCGTGGTCAGCCACGCCGCCGGCTTGGCGGGGATCGCCTCTTGCCATCGGGTCAGGGCCTGGGCGTAGGCGTCCTGGACACATTCCTCGGCGGCGTCCAGGTCGCGGGTCACGCGCACCGTCGCGGCGAGCACGAAGGCCCACTCGCGACGGTGCGCGTCGGCGACCGCCGCCGCTACCGCGGCATTGCGCATCGCTACGCGGTGAAGACGTGGATCGGCCGGACCTCGATCCCGCCCTCGGTCATCGGGATCTGTTTGGCGCGGTCGATGGCCTCGTCCAGGTCGTTCGCCTCGAGCAGGTAGTACCCGCCGATCTGCTCCTTGGTCTCGGCGAACGGCCCGTCGGTCACGACGAACCCGCCCGCGCCGTCGGGGCGAATGCTGGTCGCGGCATGGCTGTACTCGACCGCGTTGCCGCCGCGCAGTGCCGCCTGATTGTTGGTCATGAACTCCTGATGCCCGCGCGTGACCGACTCCGCGGCCAAGGTGTCCCCCGCCATCCGCTCGTCCTGGTAGATCAGGACCAGATACTCCGCCATGATGCCGTCCTCTCGTTGTCCGGTCCGCCTCTCGGACCATTCAACTCTTCGACGCCCGGCCCGCCCTGAAATCGACAGGTCCGAACAGCGCTCAATGCGGCAAAAGCGGATGTGCTGGTCGATCCCGGGAACGTGTTGGCGGGCGGTAGCGAAGTCGAGGGTCTACCGTCCTTGCCCATGGCGAGCAGGGACATTGTGGTGACGGTCGGCGAAGACGACTGGTTCACGCTGCAGGATGCGGCCGACTGCGCGGGGATGAGCGTGGAGGCGTACGTCTCCTGGGGCGTACGGTTACTGGCGATGCAGGCGCGCCCGGGCGGGTCGCAGCGGCGTGAAGGTCTTGGCGGCTCGAAGGCGACCAGGCGTGCATCCGAGGTTTGCGACGAGTCGGAATCGGCGGCGTGGGCGGAGACGTTCACCGAGCGTTTATCGCACCGAGCCGACCGGCCCCTCAGAGACTGAACTCGCCGCGGGGCTACGTTTCTTCGAAGGGTGCCGAGCCCGGCGGCATTGCCCGGCGGTTGCCTGTTTCAGCTGGTCAGCGGAACTATCGGCGCGAGACGAAGATGGAGCCATGCGGACCCAATACCACGCTGATCTCGCCCGTCTGGCCACGCAACTGGTGGCGATGAGCTTGCACGATCGCACCGCGGTCGCGTCCGCGACGAACGCATTGCTCAACGCCGATCTCGAGCAGGCCGAGCACACGATCGACGTGTGCGCGGAGATCGACACCATGCGTGATCGCTGCGAAAAGGCCGCCGTCGGGCTACTGGCCCGGCAAGCCCCCGTCGCCAGCGAATTGCGCCAGGTCGTGACCGCCCTCCACCTCGTCAGCGATCTCGCCCGCATGGCCACTCTCGCCAGTCACATCGCCAATGTCGCCCGTCGTCGCCACCCGGGTCATGCTGTTCCGGACTCGGTCCGCCCGATTGTTGCCCGGATGGGCGATGCCGCGGTCGCGATAGTCAGCAGCGCCGCGCAAGTACTGGACTCCCGCGACCCCGGAGACGCGGCGCGGCTCGATCAGCAGGACGACGTGATGGACGAGTTGCACCGCGAGCTGTTCACCACGGTGCTCGGTCCGGACTGGACTGATGGGGTGACAGCTGCTGTAGATCTCGCGTTGCTGGGCCGCTACTACGAGCGGTTCGCTGATCATGCTGTGCAGGTCGGACGCCGCACCATCTTCCTCGTCACCGGCGAAGACCCGCAGACCTGGCTCAAAGAGCGGCAGTCGCTCTAGCCTCGATGACTCGCCGAAACTCGTTGGCCGCCAGAGCCCGGAATCGGTTTGCTATCCGGACGGCGACCCTGACCTCGGGCACAAGGTGGCCGAGCTGGGCCGCCGCTCGGCCTCGCGGATACGTGCCATGCCCTGGCAGGGTCGGTCGCTCGAGCGGATCCTTTCCAAGGCCCCCGACGACACATGGACGCACCCCGAGTGCTGCCTCATTGTACCGCGACAATCCGTAAAGTCCCTGGTCCTGTCGCTGCGCTTGCTGTACGGCCTGTTTCAAGCTCGGCGAGAACAGGAAGCATCGGCGCCGGAACCTCGGAGTGAGGACTACGTCTTCGAAATGATCGGGCGATTGACCGGAAAGGGCTGGGGCGACCGTGCCGATGCTCTATATCGCATCTGGACTTGCACTGAACAGGTCACTGCTGAGGACTGAGGTCTCTGACGAACCTCTCTGCTCTTGACACGCTCATCGGCAGTAGCGGACGTTCTGCACCGCACCAGGTTCGGGCCACCGGCGCCCCACGCTGGCCGGTTCGGTCAGCGCGGTATGCGGCAGATGAGGACGTTCGCCAACTGCTTCGGCTCAATGCGCCAGGGCGGCGCGCGCCGCCGCTGCATTTCGGCATCTACCGGGCGGGGACCATGAGTGGCGGATGCGCAATATTCGAAGCAGTGATATTCACAGCTCCCGAAATCTGTTGCATCCCCACTCATCTCGCGCATGATCGGCCGCTGCGGGTAGTCCGCGCGGATACTCGCTGGCAATCTTGGACCCAGCCGGCTGCACCGATAGCGGATCCCACGGCGCGCACCCGCCTCGAACCGGACGGTTCGAGGCGGGTGCGATCGATTTGGATGGTCAGGCGGGGGTGAGCACTTCGACGGTGTGGGCGGTTTCGCCGTGGGTTACGTAGGTCTCGTGGGTCGTGGGGTCTACGGCTATGCCGCCGGTCCAGCCGGCGGAATGGCCGGAGGTGCGGGACGCGGTGAGGGTGCGGGTTCTTGTGTCGATCATGTTGATGCTTTCGAAGGCGCCGGAGGTGAGGTAGACGGTGTGGAGGGCGGGGTCGATCGCTACCGCGTAGGACGGTTCGGGCTGGAGTGAGATGTGGGTTGCCGCATGGGTTGCGGTGTCGATCAGCATGACCGAGGTGCCGGGGGCGAAGTCGGTGATGTAGGCGGTGTGGGTTTCGGAGTCGATTGCGACGCCGTGTGGTTCCGCGGTGGCGGGGATTGTAGCGCTCACCTTGAAAGCATCGGGGTCGATGATCGACAGGCTGCCCGCTGTCGCTGCCCATACCTGGTGGCTCGCCGGATCGATCGCCAGCGCCGCGGGGTGCGCGCCGACCGGGATGACGGCCACGATGTCGCGGCTGTCGGTGTCGATCGCCACGACCGTCGCGTAGTAATTGTTGGCGACATAGGCGAGGTGGCGGTCGGAATCGATGGCCAGTGCGCTGGAATCCGTATGTTCACCGAGGAAGATGCGCGCGGTCACCGAATCGGTGGCCGGATCGATGACAATCAATTTTCCGTGCGGGCCGGCGCCCAGCAGATAGACGAGATGCGTCGCGGGATCGACGACGAGTGGCTGTGTCTCGCGGACGAATACGTTGTCCACGGTGATCGTGGCGGCGGTCGATCGCGTTCGGGTGTCGAGCACCGAGACGGTGACTGGAGCGGACGGTATGGCAGGGTTCTGGCCGACGACGTAGGCCCGGTGCAGTCCCGGATCGACAGCGACGCCACGCGGCCCGCTACCCACCTCCACGGTCCCGTAACTCCGGTAAGCTCCCACGCCGAGATCTTTGAAGTCCGGGTTGGTCGCCGGATCCTTCGTGGTGGTGGCAGCCGGGGTCGAGAAATGGGTGGCGGGGGCCGGGGATGCGCAGCCGCCGATCGCGAGCACGACAGCCGCGGCGAGGCCGAGCGCCCCGAAAAGCCTTGATGGACACCGAGAACGACCCGATCGAAACACGCACTTCCCCCGTTGATCGTGCAACCTTCTCCGCAACCATAGTCCACGGTCTGTTTCGAGGCGTGCCCGCCGTCGCTATCCGGATCCCGGGCAGTTCGAGTGGCGGATGTGCAGTATTGACCTTGTCGTTTTCGACCACTGCGAGACCTTCTGTACCGCAATATATCTCGCCGATCAGGGCACGTCAGATGTCGTCACGGGAGGAGGCCGATGCAGCTACGGCGTGGCCGGTTCGGCCAGCGCGGTCAGCGGCAGGAGAGTGCGCTGCCATGCGGGCAGAACGGCCAACCCAACTGTTCTAAACATGCACTACAGCTGGGGAATTGGCGTGAAATTGCTGCTCTACGCCGGATTGTGAGGGATTGCACCGGTCGCATGGAGCTCGGCAATAGCGGACGTTCTGCACCGCACTAGGTTCCGGCCGCCAGCGCCTCGCGCTGGCCGGTTCGGTCAGCGTCGCGAGCGACAATGCAGGACGTTGACACGCCCCGAAATCATCTCGGGGCGTCGATCTTCGAGCACGCTTCGTGTCGGTGCCTGCGGGTATCGAGTTGTGTCGATCAGCGTTGATGTCTGTTTCACTGTGTACGGATTGTCCCCCGACCGCGCCAAGGCGGTCTCTGCGCTGTTCGAGCAGGTTGTGCGGGAGGAGCCGCTCAAGGATGAGGTTGTGCTCACGCAACGCGACTCGAGGATCGGGGCGAGTGTCGACGTGCGGGTCGAGTCTCCGGATCCGGTGATTTCCAGTGGCTTCGGCCGCTGGCGGGACGATTTCGAGCCCCGATTGCAAGCGCGAGTCGAACAGGTCGCGCCGGGGGCGAAGGTGGAATTCGAGTGGGAGTTCAGTGCCGAAGAGCGTGCGGAGGCTGCGGCGCTGGCCGCGATACCTGCTGCGCCACCGACAAGTTGGGCCGAGTTGCCCCGCGCCTCGCAGTCGTCATGCACGCGTTGATCTACAGCGCAGCTGTAACCCTCGAAATGCCCGGCGGTCCATGGATCCAGTTGCTGGGCCCCGGATTCGGGGAGTCCGGATTCGGATACGCCATGCTCACCCCAGACATCACCGCGGAGCAGGACCAACTGCTGGCCGATGCCGGATGGGTTCTCGATCTCCCGGGGTACGGGCTACCGAATCGGTGCCGCTGCTTCTCCGCTGACGGCGGATACTTCCCAAGCATCGCCGGCCGCGTTGTCGAGTCGCTCTCGGAGGTGTTGCGCGTCGGCTCACCCGCACAGCTCACCGTCGATTCCTTCACCAATACGCGCGATGAACCCGCTCCGTCCGTCGCCGCCCTCGGCTTGGCAGCCACTCCCTGACCCGGAGATCTGAACGTCACCGACAGACGCGACCGCCTCAGAATCGGTTCAGAAGCTCCTCGCCCCTTGACCCGATCACCGCCTCGCGCTCGACTTAAGGCCCTCAACTCGGCTAGTTAGACACTTGCTGTCAGGGTCAGGTCCCGGCCAGGATTTGATCCAGGTGCCCGGTGGGATGCTCCCAATATTCGGCTGCCCGCCGT
>NZ_JBEYYI010000042.1:0-55681 GCF_040645495.1 Nocardia sp. NPDC046763
GATCTCGAGCGTGGGGCCGGGGTCGCGACGACCGCTTCGGGTGGCCACGTGAGCATCAGCGAGGCGTTGAAGCTGGCCGAGGGCACCCGCCCGGTCCTGGCGGTCCTCGACGCGGACGGGTTGCCGCTGTTTCTGGGTCGCTGCCAGCGGCTGGCGACCCCGGCTCAGCGGTTGGCGTTGATCGCCCGCGACAAGGGCTGCACCCGCCCGGGCTGCGACGCACCGGCGAGTATATGCGCGGTGCACCACATCACCGACTGGGCCAAAGGCGGCCCCACCGATCTGAGCAACCTGACCTTGGTGTGCGATCGCTGCCACGCACTCGTGAACGACACCGCCGAGGGCTGGAAAACCGTTGTCATGGACAAGGATTCCCCCTATCGGGGGCGTGCAGGGTGGGTTGCCCCGAAACGTCTCGACCCCACCGGTATTCCGCGCGTGAACGACAGACATCACGTGGGGCAGTGGGTCGCGGCTGCGATCGATTCCAGTTGCCGGAGGTGGGGTTCACGGGCGGCGTGATTCCCGGACCGTTCATGTCGGGCTGGCGTGCGCAGCGTGACCGCCAGCAACCATCCCCGGGCACCGCCAGCTCACCGAGCATCTCCGATCCCCGAACGCCCGCACCGGCATTCCTGCCACCGCCACTGCCGCCGCCACCACGCCGTCGACAACCATCATGTGGCGACCCCAACCCCGTGATCTGAAGGAATACCTCCTCCTGCAGTAACCCCACATGCGGCTTCGAAGGTGAGCGGGCTGGTAGGCGCAGGCGCGGACGTGAGCCCGGCCCCCTCCCTTCTCTGCGTCCTTTGTCCTTTGGTCTTTTGTCTTTTGCGTTTTGTTCTTTATCTTTTGCCTTGTGGCCTATCCCACCCTGGTACCCGACGGCTGGCGCAGCTTCCTGATGTGGTGGCGTTTCTGGGGCACCGTCGGCTTCTGTGCCACAGCCTTCCTGTCCTTCCTCATCATCAGAGACCTGGACGGCATCCCAGAGTTCTGCGGCTGGCGGCACCCGTGCCCACCTCAGATCATCCTGGGTTTGGGCACGTTCCCTCTGTACACCTGGGCAGCCGGTGGAGCCGTCTCCTGGCAGCTCGGTCGCATGGCCCTACGCCATGGCTGGCGTCCCACCTGGGGAATCGCGATCGGTGCCCTGATCTTCGTCGCAGGCTTGGCACTCAGCATCTACATGGTCGTCAATTACTGGTGGCCCACCACCTGACCGGCCCCTCAACGGCCTCAGGGAGATCCGTCGTCGGGGAAGAGAATCGGGCTGAGGAGATATGGCCTGCGGCCCGGCCCCGGCTTGTTCGCGGGTTCGTGGCACGTCGGGCAGCCGTTCCCGCGGCTGAGACCCACACGCCGCAGCCCCCGCCGGGTGGTTGGATACCGGCGAGGGCTGCGGCTGTGCGCGATCAGGGTGCGACAGAACCCCAATCGGCGAATCCGGTCGGATCGTGGCGACCCATGGTGCCGTGCTCGAACAGTCCCCAGCCCTCGGCATCGCCGCAGCGCGCCTTGCCGACGTGGTCGATGACGCCGAACGGAATGCGCCCGGCGATGGCCGGGTCGGTCAGGTCGTAGAGCTTGCTCTCGGACCAGTCGCGACCCTTCCATTGGCCGTGCTGCCAATCGGGGTCGCCGCCGTAGCCGCAACCGACATTGAGGGCCATGAAGGTTCCGGCCTCGACCTCGACCTCGAGCGGCTTGCCGTCGGGTGTGGTGAGATCCAGGCGCACCCGCGTCGGGATGCGCGTGCCGGACTTGTACGTCAGATGCACACGGGGCCAGCCCAGTTGCTCGACTCGCCCGTCCTTCCAGATCCGGGTGGCGTCATTGAGCGTGCGGAAGCCGTTGGGCTCCTCCTGCACGATGACGATGATGGAGAACTCGTCGAACAGCAGCGGCACGTACAGCCACCAGAAGCCTTCGGACGGTTCGGACGCCAACCGGCCGGGGTGATCGGATTCGCCGACCGGACGGATCCCCCAGGAGCGGTCGCGGGTGCCGCACCAGGCGGACGGGTCCACGCTGATATCGGTGCCGTCGACATGCAGTGTGCCCGACCAGGTTCCGACCTGCGCGAAGCGCTGCGCGTCGATGATGGGCCGGTGCACGCCGGTGAGGATGGTGTGCGGCTGTTCGGCCATGGCTGGGAAGGAACCCTCCCAGGTCAGGTCGAAGGACAGGTCCTCGTGTTCGCAGAGCACGCGGATCTTCTGCAGCGGTTCGGCAATCTCGATCCGGTAGCCGCCGACCTCGGGCTCGAGGCTGCGCTCGGCCAGGGCGTCGGAGAACCGCACGGCTCGCTGCGTGTCGCCGCGGCGTACGGTCGCGAACGCGTCGGTCACGCCCAGGTTCGGGTACACGCCGAAACCGGTGACCAGGAAGGTGTCACTGCCGGTGTCGAGCGCGTTGAAGTAGTTGCGGTCGTAGAAGTTTCGATCACTGGTCCCGACCCGCGACATGGACAGCGGGGTCTGGTGGATCGGATATTCGTCGAGCGCGTTGATCTGATTCTGCGTCATCTCTCAATCCCACGAGTAGGTGCCGTCGAGCATGGCTTCCAGCAGATGCCGGTGCATCACGTAGTCGTCGCGATCGTCGTTGTCGGCCGCCTCGCCGAAGTGGATCATCCGCCGCCGGATACGAGCCATCACGATGCCGTGCCGTAGCGCGGCGTACATGAGGTACCAGTCCAAGTCGCGCACGGCGTGCCCGCTGGCCTCCTCGTAGAGCTTCTCCACATCCGCGCGCCGCATGTAGTCGGCCAGGCCCGGCTGATCGAACCGCGTGGCGATGTCCTGGAAGAACCGGTGGATGAGAATCGTCCAGGCCACGTCGAGTTCCCGCGGGCCGATGGCGGCCATCTCCCAGTCCAGGACCGCGACCGGATCGAACTCGTCGAACATGACATTGCCCGGCCGGGCGTCGCCCCAGCTCAGCACGTCCGGTCCGGTATCGGTGGGGAAGTTCTCCTCGAGCCAGTCGAAGGTGCGCTCCAGCAGCGGGATGCGGAAGCCGTCGCGCGCGAGCGCCCAGTCGTACCACGCCCGCTGGGACTCGAAGTGCCGCCGCAGCGCCGAGCCCTCGCCCGCCAGCATCGGGAACCGCTGGGCCGGATCGGGAATCGAGTGCACCTCGGCGATGATCTCGATGGTCCGGCGGGTCACCTGGTAGCGCTGCTCCGGCGTGGCCTCGTGCAGCCAGCCGATGAACACGTACGGCGGATTATCCTCGGGCACACGGCCGTTCACGCGTCGCATGACGAAGAACGGTGCGCCGAGCACATTGTCGGAACCGGTTTCCAGCCAGCACAGCGGCGGCACCGGCAGGTCGGTGGCCTCGGCGACCCCGGCCATGACCGCGAACTGCGTTGCCAGGTCGTAGTTCTCGAACACCGGGAAGGAGTTCTGATCGGGCGCGAGCCGCGCCACGAAGGACCCGCCGGCCGCCTGCCCCTGCTCGGTCCACTCGGCGTCGAAGAGCAGCGTGGTGCTGGACATGCCGCCGGCCTGCGGCCGGGTGATCGAGGTGACCTGCGGCGGCTCGTCGGCCTCGACCTTGGTCCCGAGCCACTGCGCGAGTTCGGTCGCGAGCTCGTCGAGGTTCTGGTCGGAGACGGTGAGTTCCATCCGCTGGTTGGGATCGGCGTGGGCCGAAGTCATGGGGTCCTCCCTGCGCGGGTGTGGCGAGTATGTCTGCGGGCTACCGGATGCGGCCGGGTCGCCGCTGTGGTAAGCCCGGTCGGCACGTTGGGTGAAATGTAACGCGTTCTAAATAGCTCCGGTAGGGGATCGGCGAGACCCGTTTCGCCAGTACCGGTGACCGGGATGCGGCTTGGTCGCCACGTCGCGGTCGTGCTGACACGTACTCCTCGAGAAGTAGTTCCTATCAGGCATATTCCGGGTCGGCTCAGGGTGATTCCGGAAGCGTGCGGGCCGCCGGACCGCCTACCGTCGAACCTTCCGAATGGAAGCGAGGGATGGGGCATGAGCGTGCAGACAATCGACACCACGACCGATCGGGGAGGGCAGGACACCGAACCGGGACGGTCATGGAATCCGATCGGACGCATTCTCTTCCGCTTCGGATTCCTCTACTTCGGACTGTTCTGCGTCCTGTATCCGCAACCGCTGTTCGCTTTCCTGGGGCCGATCGATCACTGGCTGCCGGCGAACTGGATGCGCCACTGGATGGAGGCGCCGCTGCCGGTGGTGAAGTGGGTGGGCCGCACCGTCTTCGGGGCCGATGTCGACCTGCACGACTCGGGTAGCGGCGACCAGGCCGTCTTCTGGGTCCTGGTGTTCTGCATCCTCGTGGTTGCGGTGGCCGGGACCGTGCTGTGGACCGTGCTGGACCGCCGTCGCGTCGAGTACCACCGGCTGTCCGCGTGGTTCCTGCTCTTCATCCGGCTCTGTCTGGCCGGTCAGATGCTGGGATACGGCTTCGCCAAGGCGATTCCGAACCAGATGCCGCAGCCGGCGCTCACCACCCTGCTGACGCCGTTCGGCGACTTCGCTCCCATGGGCGTGCTGTGGAGCCAGGTCGGCGTGTCGCCGGTGTACGAGAGCCTGCTGGGGACCGCGGAGGTGCTCGGCGGTCTGCTGCTGTTGCTGCCGCGCACCCAGCTGGCGGGGGTGCTGCTCAGCCTGGTCAGCATGGCGCAGGTGTGGGTGCTGAACATGACCTTCGATGTGCCGGTGAAGCTGCTCTCGTTCCATCTGATGCTGCTGTGCCTGGTCCTGCTGGTGCCCGAACTGCCGCGGCTCACCGCGCTGCTGACCGGCCGGGCAGCCGGTCCCGCGGCCACGCCGCAGCCGTTCCGCACACGCCGGGCGGTGCGCATCGCGGCGGTCGCACAGGTGCTGCTGGCCGTCTGGTTCTCGGCGGGCGATCTCTGGAACGGGGTACGCGGTTGGAACGAATACGGCTCCGGCAGCCCGAGATCCGAGCTGTACGGCATCTGGACCGTCACCGGCTTCGACCGCGACGGCCAGCCGGTCCCGCCGCTGCTGACCGACCAGACCCGCTGGCGGCGACTGGTTTTCGACCGGCCCGAGCTGGCGGTCGTCCAGCGCACGGACGACGAGCTGATGCCGTTCGGCGCGCAGATCGACAGCGGCGCACACCGATTGGTGCTGCACTCCGCGAAGGAGACCACCGATGTCGCCGACCTCACCTACGCACAACCGGCGCCGGATCGCCTGGTCCTCACCGGTCAGCTGGACGGCCACCCGGTCACCATCACCCTCGACCAGGTCGATCTCGATCGCATGCCGCTGCGTCGGAGCCGCGGACTGCACCTGATCCAGGAATATGCGAACTTCGGCAAGGTCATGGGCGAGTGATATCGCTGATCTGATTGGCCCAGACGGGATTCGGCGCGAGGAACTCGCCGGTCCCGGCGACGAAGGCCTGCTGGGCGTCCGCGCGGCCCAGCAGGCGGGCGGCCAGCCAGGCCGTCGGATAGCCGAGGTAGCCGGAGACGCCGGAGGTGCACGGCCAGGAGGCGTCGGCGCAATCCGGTTGGCCCTGAACATCATTGTGATTCGGGCCGACGAGAGTGCCCCACGCCTTCGTGATACCGGCGGGCACCGCGTCGTAGAAGGCTCGCAGTGATTGCAGGCCGACGGCCGTCGGCGGCAAGGTCTGCTCGGACGGTGAGATGACGGTGTCGGCCGAACCGTTCACGAAGAACACCGAACCGCCGGCCAGTCCGTGGGTATCGGGGCACGAGGCCAGGAGGCACGACAACTGGATGGGCAGCTCGATCGGCACCGCGGTCTTGATCCGGCCGCCCGAATGCATCATGGCGTTGAGGGCGCCGGTCGCTCCCTGCGAATGCCCCACCGCGCCGATCGCATCCGGGTCGAGCCGGTCGTGGAAGACGCTGCCCGGGTCCGTGGCCAGGGACAGCAGCCGGTCGACCGCCCCCGCGATGTCGATCCCCGACCCGGTGGCCGAGTTCTCGGTGGCGATCACCACGAACCCCCAGGACGCGAAATGCCGCAGCAGATACTCGTATTGGCGCGGATGCGCGTTGGTCCCGTCGCCCCAGGTGATGATCGGATGCCGGAACCCGTTGGCCCCCAGCTCGGTCGGATACCAGATATCGTAGGCCGCACCGGTCGAATCGCAGCAGGTGAAGGCGTGCTGTTCGGTCACGGCCCAGGGCCCCGGCTGCGCATAGACGGCCTCCACCGGTGGGTCCGCGTGACCGATGCCGAGGGGAACACCGAGCACCACCAGTGCGGCGAGCAGGCAACAGCGAACAAGCACCGTGGCACGTGTCATAGCTATTCAGCATAGAAATGACCGGCGTGTTAACGGCACACGATGGCCGCGACCGTTGTGAACTCTGTATCGATTGCCACCCGGATGCCGGGCGATTGTCGTGCGCCGCCGCTCACGCCGTACGCTGAATCCTTGTGCAGAACCCCGTAGCCACCCCCGATGACCAGCCGGTTCCCGAGTCCCGGGTCGACACCGGTGATCCGAACTACCTGGTCGGCCTCGATCTGAACGGTCGCCGCGTGGTCGTGGTCGGTGGTGGCACGGTGGCGCAGCGGCGGCTCGGGCTGCTCATCGCCTCCGGCGCGGATGTGCACGTGATCAGCCGCGAGGCCACGCCCGCGGTCGAGGGCATGGCCACTTCGGGACAGCTGACCCTGGAGTTGCGCGCCTACGCCGACGGCGATCTCGACGGCGCCTGGTACGCCATGGCCTGCACCGACGAGCCCGAGACCAATGCGGCCGTGGTCGCGGAGGCCACCCGCCGCCGCGTGTTCTGTGTCCGCGCCGACACCGCGCGGCTGGGCACCGCGGTCACCCCGGCCACCGCGCGCTACGACGGCATGACGCTGGGCGTGCTGGCCGGCGGTCAGCACCGTCGCTCGGCCGCGGTGCGCAACGCGCTGCTGGAAGCCCTGCAATCCGGTGTGGTGACCGATGATTCGGCCCCCGTGACCCCGGGCGTGGCGCTGGTCGGCGGCGGCCCCGGCGATCCGGATCTCATCACGGTGCGCGGCCGCCGCCTGCTGGCCCGCGCGAATCTCGTTGTCGCCGACCGGCTTGCGCCGCCGGAGCTGCTGGCCGAGCTCGGGCCGGAGGTGGAGGTCATCGACGCGGCCAAGATTCCCTACGGCCGGGCCATGGCGCAGGAGGCCATCAATGCCGCGCTCATCGAGGGCGCGAAGGCGGGCAAGTTCGTGGTGCGGCTCAAGGGCGGCGACAACTATGTCTTCGGGCGTGGCTACGAGGAACTCGAAGCCTGCGTCGACGCCGGTATCCCGGTGACCGTGGTTCCCGGTGTCACCAGCGCGATCTCGGTGCCGGCCCTGGCCGGTATCCCGGTCACCCACCGCGGTGTCACGCACGAGTTCGTGGTCGTCAGTGGCCATGTCGCCCCCGACCACCCGGATTCGCTGGTCGACTGGCCCGCGCTGGCCCGGCTGCGCGGCACCATCGTGCTGCTGATGGCGGTGGAGCGGATCGAGAAGTTCGCCGATGCGCTGATCTCGGGTGGCCGTGCCGCCGACACCCCGGTCACGGTCATCCAGGAGGGCAGCCTGCGCACCCAGCGCATTCTGCGCGCCGATCTGGCCACCGTCGCCGAGCGGGTGCGAGCCGAGGGCATTCGCCCACCCGCGATCATCGTCATCGGCCCGACCGCGGGCTTCACGGCGGGGGCGCCGGACCAGGACAACTCCTGACGTCGCGTGATGAGTTCGGTTCGCCGGATAGCGCATCCATTACAGTGGGCGGGTGCTCGATAACCCCGCTGCGACGATGCAGTATCCGGTGACCAAGCGGGCGTTCGGGCTCGCGATTCTCGTCCTCAGCGGGCTTCAGCTGATGGTCGTGCTGGACGGCACCGTCATGATCCTGGCGCTCCCGCGACTTCAAGAACAGCTCGGCCTCTCCAGCGCGGGCAGTGCGTGGACGGTCACGGCCTATGGCCTTCCGTTCGCGGGCCTCATGCTCTTGGGTGGGCGACTCGGCGACTCGTTCGGCCGCAAGCGGATGCTGATTCTCGGCGTCGCACTGTTCACCCTCGCCTCGGCGCTGTGCGGCACCGCGCAGAACGAGGCCTGGCTGATCGCGGCCCGCGCCCTGCAGGGCACCGGCGCGGCCATTGCCGCGCCGACCGCCTTCGCACTGGTGGCGAGCACCTACGCGCCCGGCCCGGCCCGCAATCAGGCGGTCGCCATCTTCGGATCCATGGTCGGTATCGGCTCGGTCGGCGGTCTGGTCATCGGCGGCGCGCTCACCCAGGTCGACTGGCGCTGGATCTTCTGGATCAATGTGCCGATCGGCCTGCTCATCGTGTGGGGCGCGATCTTCCAGCTGCGCGACACCGCCCACCGGCGCATGTCCATGGATGTGCGCGGCGCGATCCTGGGCACGCTGGCCTGTGTGTCGATCGTCTTCGGCGCGACCGAGGGACCCGAAATGGGCTGGGGCAGCCCGGTCATCCTGGGCGCGGTGATCGGCGGCCTGATCCTGCTGATCGTGTTCGTCTTCGCCGAGCGCGATGTGGAGAACCCGCTGCTGCCGTGGTCGCTGTTCTACAGCCGCGACCGTGTGATCACCTTCGTGGCCATCTTCCTGACCTCCGGCGTGCTCGGCGCGACCACCTTCTTCGTGGCGCAGTTCCTGCAGAACGTGTTGCGCTACAGCCCCTTGCAGGCTGGTCTGGCCAGCATCCCGTTCACCCTCGGCGCGGGTGTGGGCACCGCGGTGGCGTCCAAGGCGTGCATGTACGTCCGAGCGCGCTGGCTGCTGCTGGCGGCGGCCCTCGTGCTTGCCGGTGCGCTGTATTTCGGTTCCACGCTGGACAGTTCGGCCGACTACTTCCCGACGCTGCTGGTCATGATGTCGGTCGTCGGCTTCTGTGTCGGCACCGCGATCGTGATCCTGCCGCTGTGTGTCCTGGTCGGCGTCGACATGGCCCATATCGGCCCGTTGTCCGCGGTGGGGCAGATGTTCATGAACATGGGCACACCGTTCGCGGTCGGCATTCTGAGCCCGGTCGCCCTGTCGCGCACGCTGTCGCTGGACAAGAGCGCGACGGGCAAGGTGAGCGAGATGTCGCAGCATCAGATCGACGCGCTCGGCAGCGGGTACACCCTCGTCCTGCTGGTGTGCGCCATCGGCACCGCGATCATGGGCCTGCTGGCGCTGACGTTGCGGTACACGCCGCCGCAGCTGGCCCAGGCGCAGCACGCGCAGGACGAGGCTCAGAAGAGCTAGGACACAGCTCGGCGGAGTCAGGGCACCCGGGTCACGGCGATCGCCGGTTCCGAGAGGCTGCCCAGATAGATCGTGCCGTCCTGCTCCGCCACCCCGGTGACCATGGCGTAGTCGGTGCCCTCGCGCTGCAGGTCGTGGACGAGATTCCCGTCGAAGTCGAAGGCCTGCACCCACACCGTGCGCGCCGGTTTCGGTTGCAGCGCTTCGGGAATCGCCCACACCAGGCGCCGCAGCACGCCGGGAAGCGGAAGTAGCGTGTCCAGCAGCGGATTTCGCGGCGACACCAGCGCCACCCAGGCCAGCCCGTCGCTGCCGAGGCCCATATTGTCGGGGAAGGCGGGCAGGTTCTCGGCGAAGTAGTCGTGGGTGCCCGCTTTCGGCCCGGTCAGCCAGTAGCGGGTGATGCTGTAGCCGCCGGTCTCCGCGACCAGCACACACGAGCGGTCCGGGGCCAGCACGATGCCGTTGGCGAATTTCAGCCCGTCGACCAGGGTTTCGACGCTGCCGTCGGGATTGCGCCGCAGCAGCCGCCCGGTCTCGGAGTGCTCGAGCATGTCGCCCATGTACTCGCCGAGTTTCCAGTGCCGGGTGGATTCGGAGAAATAGATGGTGTCGCCGTCGGCTACCACATTGCTGGCGAAGTTCAACGGCACCCCGTCGACCTCCGACACCAGCACCTCGATCTGTCCGCCCGGCTTGTCGAGACGGAGGAGTCCGCGCTCGGCGTCGCAGATCAGCAGTGAGCCATCGGCATTGGCGTGCAGTCCCAACGGCCGTCCGCCGGTGTGCCCGATGCGCTCGACCGCGCCGTCGGCCGACTCGACCGCGACGAGGGTCCCGTCCGCGAGTCCGGCGAGAACTCTGCCGTCGGGGGCGATCACCACATCTTCCGGCCCGTCTCCGGGCACCTCGAGCCGCCGCACGGGCGGCATGGGTGGCGCGCTGTGGTTTTCGTGGGCGCGGGCCGTCGCCTTGGGCGGCGTCCAGCGCTTGGGCTGCATGGACATGGCACACTGTAACCCGGCACTTGGTAGTCAACAGTTGTTGGCCTACACTTGTGGGCATGACTGTGGAGACGGGTCCGCGGCGGTCGGATGCGACCCGCGCGGCAATTCTGGAGGCAGCGCGCCGCCGCTTCGCCGAGGACGGCTACCGGAAGGCGACCATCCGGGCGATCGCGGCCGACGCCGGGATCGACCCGTCGATGGTGATGCGCTACTACGGCAACAAGGACGGATTGTTCGACGCCGCACTGGATGTCGACCTGGAGCTGCCGGATCTCGGTGCGGCCGCGCCGGATTCGCTGGGCGCCCTGTTGGCCGAGCGCTTCCTGGAGCTGTGGGAGCAGCCGCCGACCAGCGAGATCCTGCTCACCCTCATCCGTTCGTCGCTGACCGACGAGGCCGTGGTGGAACGTACCCAGCGCATCTTCGCCCAGCAGCTCATGCCAGCCGTGCTGCGTTTCGGCGATCCGGCCGACGCGCCGCATCGCGCGGGCCTGATCGCCACCCAGATCCTGGGACTCGCCCTGTGCCGCTACGTCTTACGGCTGCCGCCGGTGGTGGCGCTGAGCTCGGAGCAGGTCGTGGCCGACATCGGACCCACCATTCAGCGCTACCTCACGCTCGGGAACGCTTGACCGTATGTGCCAGTGGTGAAAACCACGCTGCCGGAGGGGTTTTCTCCGGGCCGAAGATTCGGCACACTGCCCGGATGGGGATGAGTCTGGACGCGGATCTGCTGGACCGCTGGACGAAATTGGCGGGGCCGCAGGCGCGCGTGGTGGGGGAGGACCTGGTCCGCCGCTACCGTGAGCCGCACCGCCGCTATCACACCGTCGAGCACCTGGCCGCCATGCTGGCGGTCATCGACGATCTGGCCGCCGACGCCGAAGATCTGGACGCGGTGCGCTATGCCGCCTTCTTCCACGACGCGGTCTACGCCGTCGACGGCACCGACAACGAGGAGGCCAGCGCCCGCCTGGCCGAAACCGCCCTGCCCGCACTGGGAGTCGGCGCGGGCACGGTGGCGGAGGCCGCACGGCTGGTCCGGCTGACCGGCGGCCACCACCCCGACCCGTCGGACCGCAATGGCGCGGTGCTCTGCGATGCCGATCTGGCGATCCTCGCGGCAGACACGGCCGCCTACGCCGCGTACACCGCAGCCGTCCGCGCCGAGTACGCCCACGTCCCCGACCCGCTCTTCCGCTCGGGCCGGGCGGCCGTGCTGGCGGCGCTCGCCGGGCAGCCCGCCCTCTTCCGCACGCCTACCGCCCGGGCCCGCTACGAGTCCGCGGCCCGCGCCAACCTCGCGGCCGAACTCGCCACGCTCACCGTGGAGCAGGCGCGCGAACCCGGGGCCGAGTGAGGGTTCGCGACCCGATCAGCGGGTGCCGTACTTGTAGGTCTGCTTGCGCAGCTTGAGGTACACCATGATCTCGGCGTGCCGGACCCCGGCCAGTCCGCGGATGCGGTTGGACACCAGGTCGAGCAGGGCTTCGTCGTCCGGGCACACGGCCTCGCAGAGAATGTCGTAGCGGCCGGCGCACACCACGACATAGTTGATTTCCTCGATGGCCGCCAAGGCGTCGGCCACCTGCTGCACCGGCCCATCGACGGTGATGGCGATCATGGCCTGCCGGAACAACCCCACCTGCAGGGGATCGGTGACCGCCACGATCTGGATCACCCCGGCATCGGCCAGCTTCTGCACGCGCTGGCGGACGGCGGCCTCCGAGAGACCGACGGCCTTGCCGATGGTGGCATACGCGCGCCGCCCGTCCTCTTGGAGCTGGGCGATGATCCGCTTGGAGATGTCGTCGAGGATCGGAGCTCCCCGGCCGGAGTACTGGTCGATCACGAGATCATCCTTCCTCATCGCGGCCGGTCGGGCGAACGCCCGACCGGCGGCCGCGAGCGCGCGGGTATGTTGGGATCGGTCGCCGGGTCCGGCGGTTCTCGGTCCGACAAGGATGATCTCCCGTGAAGTACGTTCCGCGCGCGGTTCTGTTCCTCGCCATTCCCGCACTCCTGTTCGTCCTCCCCTGGTGGCTGCTGGTCTATACGACGATGTCCGGGACGTGGTTCTGGCTCGGGTCGGCGGTGTTCCTGCTCGGCTATCTGGCCCTGCCCGCGGGCATGCTGCTCGGGCACGGCCCGCGGCAGTCCGACGCGGCGTCGCTGGTGGGCGACACCATGCTGGGTGTCATGTGGGTGGTGTTCACCTGGTCGGTGATCGGCGCCGCCGTCCGCGGTGCGCTCGCTGTCGCGGGGGTGGATGATCCGGTGCGCTCGCGGGTGGTGGCCGTCGGGGTGCTGGCGGTGTCGGTCGTGCTGTCCGCCTGGGCGATCTACGAGGCGCGCCGGGTACCGCGCGTGCGTACGGTCGAGGTCGAGATCCCCGGTCTCGGTGCGGGTTTGGACGGCTTCCGGCTGGTGGTCGTCACCGACACCCATTACGCCGCGACCGATCGGTTGCGCTGGTCGGAGCGGGTGGTCGAGGAGGTCAACGCGCTGCGTCCCGATATCGCCTGCCACGCGGGCGATCTCGCCGACGGCTCGGTGGACAAGCGCAGGGCGCAGGTCGACCCGCTGGGCAAGGTCGAGGCCGAGTACGGCCGTTTCTACATCACCGGCAATCACGAATACTTCGGCGACGCACCGGGCTGGATCGACCACATGTCCGGCCTGGGCTGGCAGCCGCTGCGCAACCAGCACGAGGTCATCACCCGCGACGGCGACAGCCTCGTGCTGGCGGGCATCGACGACCCCACCGGTCGCAGCCTGCCCGGCCACGGGCCCGATATCACCGCGGCGCTCGCCGGTGCCGATCCGGCACTGCCGGTGGTCCTGCTGGCCCATCAGCCCAAACAGGTCACCGATGCGGTGTCGGCCGGTGTGGCCCTGCAGATTTCGGGCCACACCCATGGCGGGCAGATCTGGCCCTTCCGGTACCTGGTCCGCCTGGATCAGCCCGTGGTGGCCGGGCTCAGCCGCCATGGCGAGCGCACCCAGCTCTACACGAGCCGGGGCACCGGGTTCTGGGGGCCGCAATTGCGTCTGTTCGCGCCGAGCGAGATCACCGCGCTGATCCTGCGCCGGCCCAGCTGATCCCGGCCGGTCAGCTGTCGAAGCCCAGGCCGGTGTAGTCGAGGGTTTTCAGCCACAGATTGCGCCGGCCCTGGTGCGCGTCGGCGCGGGCCAGGGACCAGCGGGTGAGGTGAATTCCCGCGGAGCGCAACGGTTCCGGCGGCAGCGGCAGGGGCCGGGAGCGGACCATGCGCAGGCGGGTGCGCTCGGTGTCACGGCCCCACAGCTGGTCGAGCATGACCTCCGCACCGAAGCGGGTCGCGCCCACACCGAGCCCGGTGTAGCCGGCGGCGTAGACGAGCCGGCCCTTGTAGGCGGAGCCGAAGAAGGCGCAGAACCGGCCGCAGGTGTCGATGACCCCGCCCCAGCGGTGGGTGAAGCGCAGGCCGTCGAGCTGCGGGAAGGTCTGGAAGAAGTGTTGGGCGAGGGTTTCGAAGGTGGCCTCGTTGTATTCCAGGGCGGGGGCGATGCGATTGCCGAAGTGGTAGATGGCGTCGTAGCCGCCGAAGAGGATGCGGTTGTCGCTGGTCAGGCGGTAGTAGTGGAAGCGGTAGGAGGCGTCGCCCAAGCCCATGCGGGTGCCCCAGCCGATGCTGTCGAGCTGTTCGGCGGTGAGCGGCTCGGTCATGAGCGCGTAGTCGTAGACCGGCACCACATGGCGTGACACCTTGGGCACCGGGCCCGCGAAAGCGCTGGTGCACAAGGCGACCCGGGGCGCGCGGACTTCACCGTGCGGGGTGTGCAGGGTCAGCGTGCCGCCGTGGGATTTCGAAAGACGTTGCACCGGAGTGCCTTCGAAGATGCGCACACCGGAATCCAGGCAGGCGCGCCGTAGGCCCCAGGCCAGCCGGGCCGGATCGAGCATGGCGACGCTGTCGCGGTCCCACCAGCCGCCGAGGTAGGTGGGGGAGTGCACCATGCCCTGCACCTGGCCGGCGTCGAGCAGTTCGGTGCGGTAGCCGAGGGACTCGGCGGCATCGTGGCTCTCCTGTAGCCATTCGACCTCGTGGGGCGCGGTGGCGACCTCCATTTCGCCGGTGCGTTCGAAATCGCAGTCGATGCCGTACCGGAGGATGGCCTTCTCGATGTCGTCCAGGTTGGAGCGGCCGAGGCGTTCGAGCTCGCCGATCTCGTCGGGGAAGCGTTCCATGCCATTGACCAGGCCGTGGGTCAGGCTGGCGGAGCAGAATCCGCCGTTGCGGCCCGAGGCCGCGTGTCCGCAGAGACCGGACTCCAGCAGCACCACATCGGTGCCGGGATCGCGTTCCTTGGCCAGCAGCGCGGTCCAGAGTCCGCTGTAGCCGCCGCCGATGACGGCCAGATCCGCGGTGGTGGCGGTGATGAGGGGGTCGGTGGGGGTCGGCCGCTCGGGCCGGTCGGTCCAGAACGGCGTCGGCGCTGCATCGATGAGTGCCGACGCCCACAGTTTGCTTCCTTTGGCCGACATGGCCGATCAACTCCTTCTCTCTCGTGCCGATACGGCGAACGTTCGCGCCTGCGAGCTCGGGGTACGCGGAAGCCGCCGATGGTCACCCGTGGGGGGACCAGTCGGCGGCTTTCGAGAGAGTCAGCTGGTGGCGGCGCGATCCTCGGAGCGGCGGGGCATACGCACGGTGGACCGCAATACCTGCGTCGGCGACGTCGGCCGGTCCATTTCCGCCTCCTCCTGTGTCATGAGGATAGCCCAGAAATTCGCGGGCGGGCCCGATCGGAGCCCGCCCGCCCGATATCGTCGCCGTTTACCCGGCCCGGAAGATGACGTCGTGCCAGGGCTTGTGCGCCGCGCCGGTGATATCCGACATGACGTGCTTGATATTCGTATATTCCTCGAATGCGTAGGCGGACATGTCCTTTCCGAATCCGGAGGACTTGTACCCGCCGTGCGGCATTTCGCTGATGATCGGAATATGGTCGTTGATCCACACGCAGCCGGCCTGAATTTCCCGGCTCGCCCGCTGGGTGCGGAACACATCGCGGGACCAGGCGGAGGCGGCCAGCCCGTAGACGGTGTCATTGGCCAGGGCGATGGCCTCGTCGTCGGTGTCGAAGGGCAGCACGACCAGCACCGGGCCGAAGATCTCGTGCTGCACGATCTCGGAGTCCTGGGCCGCGCCGGTGATCAGGGTCGGCTCGAAGTAGGAACCGGCCGCGGGGGTGTGTTCCGGAATCCGGCCGCCGCGCACGATTTTCGCGCCGGATTCACGGGCGCGTTCCACCATGCCCAGCACTTTGTCTCGGTGTGCGCGCGAAATGAGCGGTCCCATATCGGTTTCCGGGTTCTCGACCGGACCGAGCACCACCCGGTCCATGAGATCGGCGACGCGGCCGACGAATTCCTCGAACAGCGGTCGTTGCACATAGGCGCGGGTGGCGGCCGTGCAATCCTGGCCGGTATTGATGAGTGCGCCCGCGACCGCGCCCCGCGCCGCGGCTTCGGGGTCGGCGTCGTCGAAGACGACGAAGGGGGCCTTGCCGCCGAGTTCGAGATGAACCCGCTTGACCGCACCGGCGGCGGTGGCGGCCACCCGTTTGCCGACCCCGGTGGAGCCGGTGAACGACACCATGGCCACGGCCGGATGCTCCACCAGCGGTTGTCCCGCCTCGGCGCCGGTGCCGGTGAGCACATTGATCACGCCCGGCGGCACGCCCGCGTCGGTAGCGGCCTCCGCGAACAGCAGCGAGGACAGCGGGGTCAGCTCGGAAGGCTTGAGCACCACCGTGTTTCCGGCGGCGACGGCGGGCAGGATCTTCCAGGCCGCCATTTGCAGCGGATAGTTCCACGGCGCGATGGATCCGATGACGCCGAGGGGTTCCCGCCGGATCGACGAGGTGTGGTCGCCGGAGTATTCGGCCGCCGCCTTGCCCTCCAGGCGCCGGGCGGCTCCGGCGAAGAAGGCCGTGTTGTCGATGGTGCCGGGCACGTCGAATTCCGTGGCGAGGCGAATCGGCTTGCCCGCGTTGACACTTTCGATCGTCGCGAGGTCCCCGGCCCGAGCGCGCAGGATTCGCGCCCATTCGTGCATGAGATCCGACCGTGCGCCCGGGGTGAGCCCGGCCCAGCCGGGGAAGGCCGCCCGGGCCGCGGTCACCGCCGACTCCACGTCGGCCGCGTTCGCGCCGGCGCCCGAGGCGATGTCCGCGCCCGTGGCCGGCGCGATGATCGACAGCGGCGCGCCCGACCCGGATCGTCGTGCGCCGCCGATGAATTGCAGTTGTTCCTGGCTCACCGCGCTCCTCACATTCTCGAAAGTCACTGTCTCCGTGTCACACGGTATGGGCGTCGGCCACCGTGAGCGCCTGGTCGAGGATGGCGAGTCCCTCCTTGGCCTCGGCCTCGCTGATGGTGCAGGGCGGGACCACGTGCAGGCGGTTGAAGTTCACGAACAGCAGCAGTCCGGCGGCCCGGGCGGCGGCGACGGTCTGGTTCATGGCCGGGCTGGTGCCGCCGTAGGGCGCCAGGGGTTCGCGGGTGGCGCGGTCGCGGACCAGTTCCACCGCCCAGAACACGCCAAGTCCGCGGACCTCGCCGACGCTCGGGTGCCGCTCGGCCAGTTCCCGAAGGCCCGGGCCGATGACGCGCTCGCCCATGTCGGCGGCGTTCTCGACGATGCCCTCCTCGCGCATGGCGGTGATGGTCGCGACGGCCGCGGCCGTGGCCAGCGGATGCCCGGAGTAGGTGAGCCCGCCCGGATAGGCGCGGTCGTCGAAGGTGGCCGCGATGTGCGGTGCGATGGCAACGCCACCCAGCGGCACATAGCCGGAGTTGACGCCCTTGGCGAAGGTGAGCAGGTCCGGCGCCACGTCGAAATGGTCGATGGCGAACCATTCTCCGGTGCGGCCGAAGCCCGCCATCACCTCGTCGGCGATGAACACGATGCCGTACTTGTCGCACAGTTCGCGCACGCCGGCCAGGTATCCCGGGGGCGGCACCATGATTCCGGCCGTGCCCGGCACCGATTCCAGGATGACGGCCGCGATGGTGCTCGGCCCCTCGAACGCGATGGTCTGCTCGAGGTGCTGCAACGCCCGTTCGGTCTCCTCGGCCTCGGTCGTGGCGTGGAATTGCGAGCGGTACAGGAACGGTCCGAAGAAGTGCACGACTCCCGCATTGCCGTGGTCGTTCGGCCAGCGCCGCGGGTCGCCGGTCAGATTGACCGCGGTCTCGGTGCCGCCGTGATACGAGCGATAGCGCGCGAGCACCTTGTACCGCCCGGTGTGCAGCCGGGCCATACGCACCGCGTGCTCGACCGCGTCCGCGCCGCCATTGGTGAAGAAGATCCGGTTCAGCTCACCGGGAGTGCGTTCGGCAATGAGCCGCGCTGCCTCCGAGCGGGCGTCGTTCACGTACGCCGGGCCGATGGTGCACAGGGTGGCCGCCTGCTCCTGGATGGCGGCCACCACTTTCGGATGCTGGTGTCCGATATTGGTGTTCACCATCTGCGAGGAGAAGTCGAGCAGCCGGTTGCCGTCGCCGTCCCACACGTAGCAGCCCTGGGCGGCGGTGATCACCATGGGATCCAGCGACTTCTGCGCGGACCAGGAGTGGAAGACGTGCTTGCGGTCCAATTCGTAGGCGCGGGCCGCCTTTTCGCGGGCCGCCTCCGGGGTCAGCCCATTGGGCAGGGTCATCGCGGACTCCGTTCAGTGGTTCTGGGGGAAGCCGAGGTTCAGGCCGCCGTGGCTGGGGTCGAGCCAGCGGGTGGTGACGGCCTTGGTGCGGGTGAAGAAGTGCACGCCGTCGGTGCCGTGCGCATGCGAATCGCCGAAGAGGGAGTTCTTCCAGCCTCCGAAACTGTAGTAGGCCATGGGGACCGGAATGGGGACATTGATGCCGACCATGCCGACCTCGACCTCGTTGTGGAAGCGCCGGGCCGCGCCCCCGTCATTGGTGAACAGGGCGGTGCCGTTGCCGTAGGGGTTGGCGTTGATCAGGGCCAGCGCCTCGTCGTAGCTGTCCATGCGGACCACCGACAGCACCGGGCCGAAGATCTCGTCGGTGTAGACGCTCATATCGGTGGTGACGTGGTCGAGAATGGTGGGACCCAGCCAGAATCCGTCGGCCGCGCCGTCGGCGGCCACCGCGCGGCCGTCGAGAACCACGGTGGCGCCCGAGGATTCGCCCGCCGCGATGTAGGCGGCCACCTTGTCGCGGTGCGCCTCGGTCACCAGCGGGCCCATATCGGTGCCGCGGGTGCCGTCGCCGGTGCGAATGGTCTTGGCGCGCTCGGTGATCCGCGCCACCAGGTCGTCGGCGATATCGCCGACCGCCACCAGCGCGCTGATGGCCATGCAGCGTTCACCGGCCGAGCCGAAGCCCGCGTTCACGGCGGCGTCGGCGGCCAGGTCCAGATCCGCGTCGGGCAGCACCACCATGTGGTTCTTGGCGCCGCCGAGAGCCTGCACGCGCTTGCCGGCGGCGGTGCCGTGCTCGTAGACGTACTTGGCGATCGGGGTCGAGCCGACGAACGACACCGCCTTGATGGCGGGGTTCGCCAGCAGTTCGTCCACCGCCACCTTGTCGCCCTGGACCACATTGAACACCCCGTCGGGCAGCCCGGCCTCGCGCCACAGCTCGGCCAGCCACAGCGAGGGCGAGGGATCCTTCTCGCTCGGCTTGAGCACCACGGTGTTGCCGGCCGCGATGGCGACGGGGAAGAACCACATGGGCACCATGGCCGGGAAGTTGAACGGCGAGATGATGGCCACCGGGCCCAGGGCTTGCCGCACGGAGAAGATGTCGACCTTGGTGGAGGCGTTCTCGGTGTAGCCGCCCTTGAGCAGATGCGGTATGCCGCAGGCGAATTCGACGACCTCGAGGCCGCGGGTGACCTCGCCCAGCGCGTCGGCGAGCACCTTGCCGTGCTCGCTGGTGATGAGGGCGGCCAGCTCCTCCTTGCGCTCGTTGAGCAGTTCGCGGAAGCGGAACAGCACCTGGGTGCGCTTGGCCAGGGAGGCGTCGCGCCAGGCGGGGAACGCGGCCACGGCGGATTCGATCACGGTGCGGACGTCGGCCGCGGAGGCCAGGGCGACCTGTCCGGTCACCACGCCGGTCGCGGGATTGGTGACCGGTGCGGTCGCCGTGCTGGAACCGGTGAAGGACTTGCCGTCGAGCCAGTGTGCGATGGTCTGCATATCTCCTCGATTCCGTGAGTGTCCGTCCCTACTCTGCGCCATTACCCGCCGGTTGATTCCCGACGTTGTGTATCCATTTTCCAACTTCGTATTACGATTCGTCGGTGCTCCTCTCCGTTGCTGATGTGCTGGCCATGCCGGTCGTGCGGGCCGGGCAGCCGCGGGTCGTGGGCGGCGGTCCGCTGGATCGGCCGGTGCGGTGGGTGCATGTGAGCGAACTGCCGGACGTGGCGAAACTACTGGTGGGACGGGAATTGATTCTCACCACCGGACAGGCCCTGGCCGGTAGCGACGCGGCCACCGTGGCCTATCTGGAATCGCTGGCCGTGGCCGGGGTGTCCGGGCTGGTCATCGAATTGGGCACCTACGTGCGGGAATTGTCGCCGGTGGTGGCCGAGACCGCCGACCGGGTGGGGTTGCCGATCGTGGCGCTGCACCGGGTGGTGCGGTTCGTGGAGGTCACCGAGGCCGTGCACCGGGTGATCGTGGCCGACCAGTACGCCGAGCTGGAATTCGCGCGCACGGTGCACGAGACGTTCACGGCGCTGAGTGTCCGGCGGGCGTCCTTGGCCGAAATCGTGAAGACGGCTGCCGGGATGCTGGACGCCTCGGTCGTGCTCGAGGACCTGGCGCATCGCGTGCTGGCCCTGACCGCGCGCCACACCGGCACCTCGGCCCTGCTCGAGCACTGGGAGACCACCTCCCGGCTGCTGCCCGACACCGACCCGAATGTGGTTCCGGTGGGCCCGCATACGCAGCGCTGGGGCCGGCTCATCCTGCGCTCCAGCCGGGTGCCCACGGCCCGCGCGCGCACGGTGCTCGAACGCGCGGCGCAGACACTGACCCTGCACCGGATGATCGAGCGCGACCGTTTCGGCCTGCACCGGCAGGCCCAGACCGGGCTCATCGACGATATGGTCAACGGCCGCCTCACCGACGAGCGCGACGCCGTGGCGCTGGCGGCGGCGCTCGGGCTGGCCCGCCGCGCCCGCTATGTCCCGCTCGCGGTGGATGTCGCGGCGGCGGCCGAAACGGATCCGGTGGCGCAGCAACGCCGTACGGCCGCACTGCTGGACGCGGCGCTGCACGGGGTTGCGCTGGCCAAGGCCACCGCGCTGGCGGCACCCGACCACGGCAATCGGGTCACCATCGTGCTGGGCGTCTCCCGGAGCGGCGACCTGGACAACGCGCTCACCGCGATCTGCTCGGCCATGCTCGCGGAGATCCGCCGCGTGGCGGGTGTGGAGCGCGCGGTCATCGGCGCCGGCGGCGAATCGGACTCCCTCCTCGACACCGCGCGCGAGCTGGCCCAGGCCGCACACGTCGCCGAAGTCGCTCTCTCCCTGGACCCTTCGGTCCCGCGCCCGTTCTATCGCAGCGGCGACGTCCGCCTGCGCGGCCTACTGTCCCTTATCCGCGACGAGCCGGGCGTCCAGCGCTTCGCCGAGACCGAGCTGAGCGCCCTGCTCCGGCACGACATCCGCAATGCCACCGACCTCGCCCGCACCCTGCGTCAATTTCTCGACCTGGCAGGCAACAAGACCGAACTCGCCAAACGCCTCAATATCAGCCGGCCCACCCTCTACGACCGCCTGTCCCGCATCGAACGCATCCTCGACGTCGATCTCGACAACGGCGAGACCCGCACCTCCCTCCACACCGCCCTGCTCATCCGAGACCTGGTCGCTGCTCCCGAACCCCGCTGACCGCAGCCCGCGGGATCCTCCGCCCGCCCGGGCATACTGGCCGCGTGGAGTTCGGGATTCTGGGTCCGATCGAGGCACGGCGGGCCGATGGAGGCCCGTTTCCGATCGGAGGTCCGCAGGTGCGGGCCTTGCTGGCGGTGTTGGCATTGGATGCCGGGCGGGTGGTCGGCCGGGAGCGGCTGATCGACGACCTGTACGGGGCCGAGCCGCCGGGGGATGTGGGGCACGCGTTGCAGTCGCAGGTGTCGCGGCTGCGGCGGGCATTGCGGAATGCGGTGGGGGACAGGGAGTTCGTCGAGTCCGCCGGGGCGGGTTATCGATTGGCGGTCGATCCGGAGGCGGTGGACGCGCTTCGGTTCGCGCGGCTGGCCGAGCAGGGACGGAAAGCCCTGCGGGACCGGGATTCCGGCGCGGCGATGACGCTGCTGGACGAGGCGCTCGGATTGTGGCGGGGTCCGGCGCTGGCCGATGTGCGGGACGCGCCCTTCGCCGAGAGTCGGGCCGCGCGGCTGGACGAGGCGCGGCTGGCCGCCGAGGAGGATCGGGCGGAGGCCGCGCTGGCGGTGGGGGAGTCGCAGGCCGTGGTGGCGACCCTGTCGGAATTGGTTGCGGCACATCCCCTCCGGGAGCGGGCGCGCGCTCTGCTCATGCGTGCCATGTATGCGGCGGGCCGCCAGGCCGAGGCACTGGAATCCTTCGAAGCGGGACGACGGCTGCTCGCCGACGAGCTCGGGGCCGATCCCTCGGCCGAGCTCATGGACGCCCACCTGGCGATCCTGCGCGCGGATGAGGGATCGGCCGTGTCGGATCGGCGGCTGCCCACACCGCTCACCAGCTTCGTCGGCCGGGAGGACGAACTCGCGCGGCTGGTGCCACTGGTCGCCCAGGCTCGCCTCGTCACCCTGATCGGCCCCGGCGGCACCGGGAAGACGCGCCTGGCGCTGGCGGCGGGCAGCCGGGTCCGCGGCGACGTCTGCTTCGTCGAATTGGCGCCGCTGGTGGACGGTGTGCAGGCGGCCCAGGCGATCGCGAGCGCCCTGGGCGGCCGCGACCTGTCGGCGCATGCGGCCCTCGGACCCCGCGATTCCGAGTCGCAGCTGGTCGCCATGCTCGCCGACCGTCCGCTGCTGCTCATCCTCGACAATTGCGAGCACGTCGTCCTCGACATCGCCCGCCTCGCGCACCGCCTGCTGGTGGCCTGCCCGAGCCTGCGCATTCTCGCCACCAGCCGCGAAGCGCTGCGGGTCACGGGCGAAACGCTGTTCCCGGTCCCCCAGTTGCCCATGGCCTCAACCGATTCGGTGCTGGCCGACCAGCTGGCCGCCCCGGCCGTGCGCCTGTTCGCCGACCGCGCCGCCGCGGTCCGCCCCGGCTTTCTCCCGGACGCGGGCACCATCGCGGTGGTCGCCCGCATCTGCCGCCGCCTCGACGGCCTCCCGCTCGCGATCGAGCTCGCCGCCGCCCGCCTGCGCACCCTCGACCTCCCCGAGATCGACGCCCGCCTCACCGACCGCTTCCGCCTGCTGGCCCGCGGCGACCGCACCGCCGAACCCCGCCACCAGACCCTGCAAGCCGTGGTGGCCTGGAGCTGGGAACTGCTCGACCCCGCCGAACAGCAACTGGCCCAGCACTTCTCGGTCTTCGCGGGCGGCGCGACCACGGAACAGGCCCGCCGGGTGTGCGACATCGACGATATCGACGACCTCCTCGCCGACCTCACCGACAAATCCCTCCTGGACCTCGCCGCCGGGCGCTACCGCATGCTCGAAACCATCCGCGAATTCGCCCGCACCCGCGCCATCGAATCCGGCGAGCACGAGAGAACCCAACGCGCCCACGCCGAATACTTCGCCGACATAGCCGAGACCGCCGACCCCCAACTACGCACCGCCACCCAACTACAGCACTTGGCCCGCCTCACCACCGACCACGACAACCTCCAGTCCGCCCTGCACTGGTCCGCCACCGCCGACCCCGCCCTCGCCGCCCGCCTCATTGCCGCCCAAGCCTGGTACTGGTGGCTCACCGGCCACTCCGGCGACGGCCCCGCCCTCGCCAACCGCCTGCTCTCCGAACTGTCCCGGTCCGGGTCGCCGGTTGCCGTGGATGCCGAGCAATACGCGTTGGCGGTGGCGGTGGCGGCGCGGGGACGGGATGATCTCGCGGCCGAGGTCGAGCGGGCGGCGGCGAGGGTTGCGGCGCAGGAGTATCCGATGCGGCGACCGCATCTGATCTTTCTGCTCGCCCTCACGGGCGGGATGCTGCCGGGGAAGCCTGCGGAGTTGCGCCGGCTGTTCGGGGCGGATGACTGGTCGCAGGCGTTTCTGCGGCTGGGGGACGGGATGGGGTTGTTCATGTCCGGGCGGGTCGACGAGTCCGAGCCGGAGTTCGCCGTGGCGCTGGTGGGATTCCGGCGGATCGGGGACCGGTGGGCGATCGCTGCCACCTTGGACAAGCTGGCGGCCGTGGCCGAGCGGCGTGGCGATCGGGCCGCCTCGCTGGCTCTGATCGACGAGGCGATCGCGGTGAACACCGAATTGGGTTGGGCCGCGGACACTGCCGACCTCTTGACCCGTCGCGGCGACATTCACCTCGGCGGGGCGGCGGAGCGGGATACCGACGCGGCACGCGCGGATTATCAACGGGCGGCGGAGCTGTCGCGGACGCACGGCGCGATCGATATGTACGCCGGTGCACTTCGTGGCCTGGGGGATATCGCTCGTGCCGAGGATCCGGCCGCAGCGCGGAGCCTGTACAGGTCGGTGCTGGAGATCCCGGCCGGTGGTTCGATCGCCATCACCGAGGCGCACGAGCGGGCGCGGGAGGGGCTCGCACTCGTGGGAGACGCCTGAAATAGCAGGTCATGGTGTTGATGAGGGCCGGTGAGCCGACGGTGAGGAGTTGGTGAGCGCCCCGGCCGAAGCTTTGTGACATGACCAGCACACAGCAGTTCGCCAACAAGACCGTCCTCATCTCCGGCGCCAGCGTCGCCGGCCCGGCCCTCGCCTTCTGGCTGGAGAAGTACGGCTTCACCGTCACCGTCGTGGAGCAGGCACCGGCCCTGCGCGAGGGCGGGTACAAGGTCGATATCCGCGGCGTGGCAATGGAAGTCGTGGAGCGCATGGGACTCACCGACGAGATCCGCAAGGCTTCCACCGATATGCGCGGCGGCGCGTGGGTGGACGCGACCGGTAAGGCGATCGCCACCCTCGGACCCGACCTGATCGGCATGCGTTCGCCCGGCGACGACGAGGTGCTGCGCGGCGACCTGGCGCGAATCCTGTTCGACGCCACCAAGAGCGGCGTCGACTACCGGTTCGGCGACGCCATCACCGAGCTGATCGAGCACGCCGACGGCGTCGAGGTGCACTTCCGGCACGCCGCTCCCCAGGTGTTCGACCTGGTGATCGGCGCGGACGGCATGCATTCCACGGTGCGCCGCAGCGTCTTCGGCGCGGAGGATCAGTTCGCCCGGCACACCGGCATGGCCGCCTGCGTCGTCTCGGTGCCGAACTACCTCGACCTCGACCACTGGGAGCTCATCCACACCGCCCCCGGCAAGGTCGTGCAGGTGTACAGCACGCAGCGCTCGGCGGCCAAGGCGCAGTTCATCTTTCCCGCCCCCGAGCAGCTGCCGGACCGCCGCGACACCGCCGCACAGCAGCGGCTGGTGGCCGGGGCCTTCGCGGACGGCGGCTGGGAGACGGCGACCCTGCTCGACGCCATACCGGACTCGCCGGACTTCTATTTCGACACGGTGAGCCAGATCCACCTGGAGCACTGGTCCGCCGGCCGTATCGCCCTGGTCGGCGACGCCGCCTACTGCCCCTCCCCGCTGTCCGGGCAGGGCACCAGCATGGCTCTGGTCGGTGCGTACGTGCTGGCCGGTGAGCTGCGCGCCGCCGCGGGCGACCATCGCGTCGCCTTCGCCGCCTACCAGGACCGCATGCGCGAGTACGTCGACGAGAACCTGACCCTGGGCTGGAACAACGCCACCCGGATGGTCGCCGCCGACGCCCGCGCCCTGCGCATGCAGATGACCATGATGCGCATGCTGCGCTGGATGCCGTGGAAGGGCATGGCCCTGCGCCCGATCATGAAGCCGATCGAGAAGGCCGCCAATGCCATTCGACTCGAGCGGTACTGATCGGGCCGCGGTCTCGGCATCAGGTCTGATCCGGGGCGCCCAGAGTTCATTCTCCGGGTGGATCCCTGATGCCGGCCGATCCCGTTTGATGGTTATCTCGAACTGGAAGGGAGTCCGACGTGACCATCGCCGTGTACACCACCTGGGCGTGGATGGCATTCGAGATCGCGCTGCGGGTGCGGGATCGCATGCGCGGCACCGGCTCCACCGCCGGGGACGGCCACACCAGGCTGCTCATCTTCGTGCTGGTGGCCGCCGCCATGACGGTCGCCAGCTTCGCCGGCATCTTCCTCCCGGCCGACAGCCCGCTGCGCTTTCCCGGACCGGTCCTGTCGTGGCAGATCCTCGGCGTCGCCCTCATGTGGCTGGGCCTGGTCGTGCGAGCCTGGGCGATCGCGGTGCTGGGCAAGCACTTTCGCACCACCGTCGAGGTGGACCGCGACCAGCCGGTCATCAGCAACGGCCCCTACCGGTGGATCCGGCACCCCTCCTACACCGGCATCCTGCTGCTGACACTGGGCTTCGGCCTGGCAGCCGGCAACTACGTGTCCCTGCTCCTCACCACCGTGGTCCCGGTCTACGCGTTCCTGCGCCGGATCACGCTCGAGGAGAAGACACTGGTGGCGACCCTGGGCGCACCCTACGAGACCTATCGGCACATGACCAAGCGCCTGGTTCCCGGCGTCTGGTGACCTCAGGCGGGGTCGGCGCCCATCGGGTTCGGGTAGGGGACCTCGCCGCTGCGGACCACGGCGCGGGCGGCGGGGGTGAGGGCGGACAGCGTTTCGAGGATGCCCGGGACGCCGCGGTAGGCGGTCATGGCCAGGGCGTCGGTACGGGCCTCGATGTGCGCGCGCAGGGCGCGCCCGGCCTCGGTGATGCCGTCGGCGTTCAGCAGGCCGCGGTCGGTGAGCCGCTCTCGCGCTGCCTTCCAATCGGTTTCGCTCCAGCCGCGATTGTCGCGCCACAGCTGCGCGGAGGTGCCGGTGGACGCCGAGAACAGCACGTGCGCCTCGCAGCCGTCGATGCCCTCGCTCAGCAGGCACGCCACATGGCCGTCGCCGCGGTGTTCGCGCAGGGCCGTGACCGCCTGCCAGAGGGCGTGGACGGAGTCGTCCGGGACGGGAAGGTCGCGATTGGCGGCGAAGAGCGGGCGGCCCGCCGCCGGCGCGGTGGCAATGGCCTGCTGCAGGCGCGGGACGGCGCGGGCGGCGATGTCGGCGATATCGGGCACCACGGTGCGCAGGACCGCGGCCGCGGCGATGGTGCGGGTGGCGATGATCGCGTCCGGTGCGGCGAAACCCCAGGCGTCCGGGATGGCCCGCCGGACCATGGCCGGATGGAAGTTGTAGAAGGTAGCCTCGACGACCGACGGTCCGACCGCGCCGAGCGGGGCCGAGCGCGCCGCGAAGTAGCCCATCCAGAAACCGCGCAGGCCAATGGCTTTGTTGGCGGCGATGCAGTCGGCGGCGAAATAGGTGACGGCGTGCAGAGGCTCCAGCACGCGCCACGCCTCGCGGGCGAGGTCGTTGTCCATGCACTCACCCTAGCGGCTGAATTCAGCGAGGTGAAGCCAGATCGGTGATGCGGGCAGCTGGGGAGTGCGCATCAAAATTGCTGTGCGCCATACGATCCGTAAAATACTGGCCCGCCTTTCCGGCCGACTGTAAGAATAGTGACCTGAGTCACGTCTTTGGTTTCTACCGGTAACTCCGTTTCATATCCAGGCAACATTCCCGCCCGAACATTCCTCGCAGGTCAGTCGACCAAGATTGAGGAGCTTCACCATGGAATCGAGTGCACCAACCGTACTTTCAGGGGGATCGGACACATCCGCAGCGGGGGTGTCGCGGCTCAAACCCAATGTGGTCGGTCTGCTCGGCGTGGTGTTCATGGCCGTCGCGACGGCCGCGCCCATCACCGCGATGACCGGGAATGTTCCGTTCATGATGTCGGCCGGCAGCGGAATCGGCACGCCCGCAGCGTTTTTGATCGCCATGGTGGTGCTGGCCACCTTCACCGTCGGCTACACCACCATGGCCAAGCACATCACCACCACCGGCGCGTTCTACGGTTTCATCTCCTACGGCCTGGGCCGCACCGCGGGCCTGTCGGCCGGGCTGCTGGCCACCTTCGCCTACATGGTGTTCGAGCCGTCGCTGATCGGCATCTTCTCGAGCTTCGCGCACAACACCGTCTCCGATCAGGTCGGCGTGAACATTCCGTGGTGGGTGTTCGCCATCCTGATGCTGGTGATCAATGGCCTGGGTACCTGGTTCGGTGTCGCCGTGGCCGAACGGCTGCTCATCGTGCTGCTGGTCACCGAGGTGACCGTGCTGACCGTCATGGGGCTGTCGGTGCTGCTGCACGGCGGCGGGCCGGACGGGTTGTCGCTGGCTCCGATCAATCCGGTCAACGCCTTCCACGGCGCGTCCGCGGGCCTGGGACTGTTCTTCGCCTTCTGGTCGTGGGTCGGGTTCGAATCCACCGCCATCTACGGTGAGGAATCCAAGGATCCGAAGCGAATCATCCCGCGCGCCACCATGATCGCCGTTCTCGGTGTCGGCGTGTTCTACCTGTTCATCTCCTGGATGACCATTTCCGGCAACGGGCAGGGCAGAGCCATGGAACTGGCGGCCTCCGACAATCCGATGAATCTCTTCTTCGCGCCCACCGAACGCTATGTGGGGCACTGGGCCGTGGACACCATGCAGTGGCTGATGGTCACCGGTTCGCTGGCCTGCGGCATGGCCTTCCACAACTGCGCCTCCCGCTACCTCTACGCGCTCGGCCGCGAGGACGTGATTCCCGCGCTGCAGCGGACGATCGGAAAGACCCACCCGCAGAACGGATCCCCGTACATCGCCGGCCTGGTGCAGACCGCCTTCTCGGCCATGCTGGTGCTGGCCTTCGGCCTCGCGGGCAAGGACCCCTACGCCAGCCTCTACACGTTGATGGCGGTGCTCGGCACCATGGCGATCCTGATCGTGCAGGCCGTGTGTTCCTTCGCGGTCATCGCCTACTTCCGCAACCACCACCCCGAAACCCGGCACTGGTTCCGCACTCTGGTGGCCCCACTGGTGGGTGGCGTGGCCATGATCGGCGTGGTGCTGCTGCTGGTCCTCAATATGGACACTGCCGCCGGAAGCGAGGCCGGATCGCTGATCCTGAAGGCGACGCCGTACCTGGTGGCCGCCGTCGCCATCGCCGGTATCGGCTACGCCCTGTACCTTCGGCGCACCGATCCCGGTCGCTACGCGCTGCTGGGCCGGACCGTGCTGGAAGAATCCCACGAGCGCTGAGAGGCGGAAAGCCATGACCGACACCGAGATCCGGCCCGCCTACGGCGACCGCGTGATAGCCGTCGAGCCCGGCGGCGACGACTGTATCCCGGAGGATGCCCGGCACGGCACGCCGCGAAAGCTGTTCTGGACGTGGATGTCTCCCAATATGGAGTTCGCCACCGTCTTCGTGGGCGTGCTCGCCGTGACCGCGTACGGCATGAACTTCTGGCAGGCGAGCCTGGGCATCGTCGTGGGTACCGGGCTGGGCGCGGCCGCCCACTACCTGCTGTCGGCGCGTGGGCCCCTGCACGGCGTCCCGCAAATGGTGCTGGGGCGCTTGGCCTTCGGCTATCGCGGAAATACCCTGCCCGCCGCGTTCATGGCGGTCATGTGCGGGGTGGGCTGGTTCGCGACGAACTCCGTCAGCGGCGCGTTCGCGCTGAATTCCCTGACCGGCATGCCGAAACTGACCGCGCTGCTGGTGATCGTGGTGGTGCAGACCGCCTTCGCCTTCTTCGGCCACAATCTGGTGCAGGCGGTGGAACGCATCGCCTTCCCGCTGCTGACCATCGTGTTCGCCATCGTCACCGTGGTGATCTTCAGCAAGGCGTCGCTGGGCGCGCCCGCACCCGCCGGGGGTGTGGGCGGCATGGGTGGATTCCTGCTCACCGTCGGTACCGCCTTCGGCTACGGCGCGGGCTGGAATCCCTACGCGGCGGACTACTCCCGCTATCTGCCCGCGACGGTGTCACGGGTCGCGACGGGCGCGTACGCCTCGGCGGGCCTGTTCATTTCCTGTGTCTGGCTGGAGGTGGTCGGCGTGGCCTCGGCGACCGTGGCGAGCGCCGCTCAGGGCAGTCCCACCGATGTGTTCACCGCCAACCTGCCCAAGCTGCTGGCGGACCTGACCCTGCTGGCCATCGCGGTGGGCGCGGTGGCCGCCAATGCGCTCAATGTCTACTCGGGCGCAATGGCTTTCGTGACCATGGGTTTCACGTTCTCGGTGCGCACTCAGCGGGCGCTGGTGTCGGCGGCCTTCGGGGTGATCGGGTTCCTGGTGGCCTGGTGGGCGCTGCCGGATGCGGCGGCCAGCTACGAGGGCTTCCTGCTCATCGTCGCGTACTGGATCGGCCCGTGGCTGGGTGTGGTGTTCGCCGACGAGTACCTGCGTCGCGGTCAGCGCATCGACCATCTTCTCTACGACCGCGGCCACCGCAATTGGGCCGGCGTGGCGGCGTTCCTGGCCGGGCTGGTGGTGTCGGTGCTGCTGTTCTCCAATCAGGAGAAGTTCGTCGGCTTCGTCGCCAAGGCGGTGCCGCAGCTGGGCGACATCACCTTCTTCGTTGGCTTCCTGCTCTCCGGCGCGGCCTATCCGATCGTCAACCGCTTCCGGATCTCCCGCGCCGCGGTGGCAGCATGATCGGCATGATCAATGCGCAGGATCTGCTGGTCACCGCCTACGAAGAGGCGCAACTCGGGCTGCGGGAAGGCGGGATTCCCATCGGGGCGGCCCTGTTCGACAGCGCCGGCATGCTGCTCGGTCGCGGCCACAACCGCCGCGTCCAGAACGACGACCCCAGCGTGCACGCCGAGACCGACGCCTTCCGCAATGCCGGCCGCCGCCGCGACTACCGCGACACCATCATGGTCACCACCTTGTCCCCGTGCTGGTACTGCAGCGGTTTGGTCCGCCAGTTCGGCATCGGCGCGGTCATCGTGGGGGAGTCGCGCACCTTCACCGGTGGCCACGACTGGCTGGCCGCACACGGGGTTTCCATCACCGTGCTCGACGACCCGGCCTGCGTGGACATGATGACCCGCTTCATCACGGAACGGCCCGAGCTATGGAACGAGGACATAGGAGTAGCCGAATGACCCCGATCGCGACCGTCGACCTGGACCGCTGGCGCGAAGGCGGCGAGTCCGCGGCCGCGGTGCTGCGCGAGGTGGACGCGGGCATGCAGCGCGCCGGATTCCTCCTGGTGCGCGGACACGGTGTGCCGCACGGGCTTCCGGCCGACCTGAGGGCGGCGGCCCGGCGCTTCTTCGCGCTCCCGCCCGAGGTGAAACAGCGCTACGCGGTCTCCGTCGGCGGGCGCGGCTGGATCGGTCCCGGCCTCGAGGCCAATGGCTACGCCGAGGGCACCGAGACCCCGCCGGATCTCAAGGAGACCTTCGCGATCGGCGCGGACACCCGCACCGGCGACGCGCTGATCGACACCGTATGGTTCCTCGACAATGTCTGGCCCGAGGAGGTGGGCGAACTGCGCGAGCTGTTCCTCGCCTACACCGCGGCCATGCGCACCCTGTCCGACGAACTGCTCGCCCTCTTCGCCGCCGCACTCGACCTGCCGCACAACCCCTTCGAGGGCCTGGCGAGCCACCCGACCTGGACCTGCAATATCAACCGGTACCCGCCGCTGGCCGAGGTCGGCCCGCCCGAACCCGGCCAGTTCCGGATCGGTCCGCACACCGACTTCGGCACCGTCACCGTCCTCGACCGCGAACCCGGCGCGGGCGGATTGCAGGTCTACACCGCAGACGGCGGCTGGGAGGACGCCCCCTACGACCCATCCGCCGTGACCGTGAACATCGGTGACCTGCTGGCCTACTGGAGCGGCCAGCGCTGGCCCGCGGGCCGCCACCGCGTACTCCCGCCCCAGGAGTCCGCACCCGACGAGGACCTGGTGTCGCTCATCTACTTCTACGAACTCGACCACGACGCCCGGGTGACACCCCTCGAGCCGCCCGTCGGCCGAGTCTCCGGCCTGGCGCCGGTCGTCTCCGCCGAATTCCTGCGCACCCGCCTCGACGCCATCACCCTCGGCTGAGACCGCCCGGCGAGCTCCCACGGCCGTCGCGTGCCGGCGGCCGTGGGTGCGACCCGTATCCGCCCACCCGGTGACCGCCGGAGAATCTCGCGGGAACATTGCCCGCCGCGACCGCGTTGCCAGCGGGCATGACAACGCTCGGATTGATCGGAAGCGGAAAAATCGGCGGCACCCTGGCCCGGCTGGCCGTGGCCGCAGGGATCGATGTGGTACTGAGCAATTCACGAGGGCCGGAGAGCCTGGCGGAGCTGGTGGCCGAACTGGGGGAGCGGGCCCGTGCCGCGACCCCGGCCGAGGCGGCCGCCGCGGGGGACATCGTGGTGGTGACGGTACCGCTCAAGGCGTACCAGCAGGTACCGGCCGATCCACTGGTCGGCAAGGTGGTCATCGACACCAACAACTACTATCCCGACCGCGACGGCGAATTCGCCGATCTGGTCGCGGGTGTGGCCACCAGTTCCGAACTGCTGCAACGGCATCTGCCGCGCTCACGGGTCGTGAAGGCGTTCAACAACATCCTGTTCAAGCATCTGGCCGTGCTGGCCCGCCCCGCCGGGGCGGCCGATCGCACCGCGCTGCCCATCGCCGGTGATGATACCGCGGCGAAAACCGCTGCGGCCGAACTGATCAGCAGACTCGGCTACGACACCGTCGACATCGGCTCGCTCGCCGACAGCTGGCGCACCCAGCCCGAAACCCCGGTCTACGGCACGCCCTACGCCGTCGCCGCGCCGTTCTGGGAGAACGAGGCGGCCCCGGCCGATGTGGAGACGGTGCGTAAGGCGGTCGAAGCCGCCGAACGCTGAAGCCTCCGAAAGGGCTTCAGCGCAAGGAATCCGGGGTCGGCCGACCAGGTCAGGGCGGTCGTCCGGCCCCGGTGGTTCAGTCGTTGCAGATGGCCGTTCGCACGAGGTACGAGTCGGGGTACCACTTGGCGGAGTTCTCGGCGTCATCCGGCGTCGCGCCATAGCCGCCGGTGTACTTGTTCATCGACTCCGAGAAGGCCACCGCGCCGCAGCCGGTGAAGGTGGTGACGGTCGAGCAGCTGGCCTTGGCGCACTTGTCGATGGCGGCCTGGCTCGCCGCGCCCTCGGTGTCGTAGTTCCAGGACCAACCCAGGTCGCCGTAGTCGGACACCGCGATCGCGCCCCAGGAGCCGGGGGCGGCCTGTGCCGGGGCCGCGGGCAGCACCGCGGCGGCGGTGGCGAAAGCGAGTCCGGACAGGGTGAACAGAGTCTTGCGCATGTTGTTCCTTGTGTTGATCGAACCGGCGCGCGCATCCCTGTGGGGTGAGGGTGCGAGCGCCACTGTCGAGTCAAGATCGACGGGCCTCGAAAACGCGTTAACCGGCAAGTGATTGGGGCACAGCGTGTCCGGGGTCGGGCGAACGCCCGTATCGCATCCTTGGATTGGCTCGGTAGGGTAGCTGTGCAGCAACGTATTTGACGTCGACGGACGGGCCGAGCGGATGATCGTCACCGCCCAGTCCAGGGCACCGGCGAGCATCAGCCCGGCGCGTAGACCACGGCGTATTGACCGTAGTGGATACGCCTCATGTGAAATCCATTTGAGTCCAAGGGGCGACGACCACCACACTGCCCGTTGTGTCCCTGTCCGCACACGATGCCGTTGCCGATCATTTCCGTTGGATCGATGGCCACGCCGACGTCTGGGCGATCTTCAGAGACGCCGAAGCCCTTGCTGTCGTTGTCACGGCCCTGGCAGAGCCATTCCGCGGCACCGGCGTAACCGCCGTGTGCGGCGTCGAGTCCCGCGGTTTCCTGCTGGGCGCCGCTGTGGCGGTTGAGCTGGGCGTCGGTTTTGTTCCGATCCGCAAGGGGCTGGGCATGCTTCCGGGTACGAAGCTCGCCCGAAGATCGGCCCCGGACTATCGCGGCATCGCCCATACGCTTCGTCTTCAACGGTCGTCACTGAGAGGGGAGGATCGTGTCGTGCTGGTGGACGACTGGATCGAAACAGGGAACCAGGCCGCCGCCGTGAAGGAGATGGTTGAGCAAGCAGGAGCCGGCTGGGCTGGGTGCAGTGTCGTTATCGACCAGCTCACCAACGATACCCACCGAGACATCCTGGGCCCGGTCATCTCACTGCTTGCCGCGCAGCAACTCCCACCGCAACGCAAGTCCGCCACATGAAGTCCTCGGCACACTCTCGAGCCGCATACCGCGCTGACCGAACCGGCCGGCGCGGGTGCGTGGAAGATCAACTGGCAGGAGTCATCTGAGCCCGCCGACCGAACGTCGTCAGTGCCCGGTAATGCCGAGTGCAGGGCGTTCGCGGAGGCGTGGACACGATCTCGGCGGTACCGATGAATTCTGTGTGGGTGCGTCGTCGATACCGCTGAATACACCGACAGCGGTGACCGCGTTGTGCAGCGCGGAAGGACCACATGGAGGCAGTGATGAGCGTCGATCCCGCGCAGGGGCAATCGATCTGGACAGGTGGGCAGGGAGACGCGGTGAGCGGTCCCCGGGTGTTGGTTGTGGGGGCGAGCATCGCGGGGCCCGCGGTGGCCCACTGGCTGCGCCGACGCGGGGCCGAGGTGACGGTGGTGGAGCGGGCACCCGAGTTGCGTCCCGGTGGGCAGGCGGTGGACGCACGTGGGGTGGCCAAGGAAGTCATCCGGCGAATGGGGTTGGACGCAGCGGTGCGCGCGGCCTGCACCGACACCGCAGGCGCGCACACCGTGGATGCGGACGGGAACGTGCTGGAGACCTTTGCTGCCGAAGATGACGGTGGCGACGGGTTCATCGCAGAGATCGAGATCCTGCGCGGGGACTTGTCGCGGGTGCTCTATGAAGCCACCTGTGACGATGTCGAATACATCTTCGGCGACCGGATCGCCGAGCTGATCCAGGACGCGGACGGGGTCGACGTGGTCTTCGCGGGCGGCGACCGGCGGCGCTTCGAGTTGGTGATCGGGGCGGACGGTCTGCACTCATCACTGCGCGCGATGGTCTTCGGGCCGCACGAGGGGTTCCTCCACCACCTGGGGCACGTGCTGGCCTTCTACAGTGTGCCCAACGAGTTCGGGCTGGACCGCTGGCTGCTCGAGTACCAGGAGCCCGGGCGCTCCGCACTGCTGCGCCCCATCCAGGACGCCAGCCGGGCGATGTCCATGTTCTACTTCGCCGCGGCTGACTTCGACGTCGACTACCGTGACGTCGAGGCCCAGAAGCGTTTGCTGCGTGAGCAGATGGCGGGCCTGGGCTGGTTGACCCCGGACATCCTCGCGCATCTGGACGACACCCCGGACTTCTACCTGGATCAGGTCGCCCAGGTGGTGATGGACCGCTGGTCGTGTGGACGGGTGGGGTTGCTCGGGGACGCGGCGTTCAGTTCGTCGCCGATGTCGGGCCAGGGCACCGGGCTGGCGCTGGTCGGCGCCTATCTGCTGGCCGGTGAACTGGCCGCCGCTAATTGGGATCCCGAGGCCGGGTTCGCCCGCTACGAGGAGCGGATGCGCTCGTTCGTCGAAGCCAACCAGGAGATCGGCCGATTGAACGCCCGCAGCCGCGAGGTCCCCGGTCCGAACGCCGAGCCGAGTCCCGATTTCACCGGCGAATGGTTCGCCGAGCTCCTCGGCCGCGCGATCAACGGCGTCGAATTGCCCGACTACACAGAGATTCCAGATTCCGGAGCTCCGGCCCTCAAAGGCGGCAACTGAACACACCTCATGCCGCGCCCCGCGTTGACCGAACCGGCCAGCGCGGGGCGGGCGACAGGCGGTGTCGGCGCGGCAGTCTTGGCCCTCAGGTGTAGACGTTGCGACCGTACTCGCCGTGCGGCAGCGTGAAATCGTCTGGTCGTTCCTCTCTCAGACGGTTGTATCGCAGCCCGAACTCGTCGATGGCTTCGTGGATACTGCAGTCCATTTCGGTCCTGATGGCTCGGAGCGCCTGGACCACCTTCTCAGCGACGATCAGATCGTCCACCGAGGTCTCGTCATTCACCTGAGCAGTGTGTCGGGTGCTCTGCGGGATCGGCAACCAGATTCCGACACAGCCCCAAAACGAGAGGGTGCGGCCGATGCGGCGAACGTACTCAATTGCCGCATACCGCGCTGACCGAACTGGCCCAGCACCGGGCATCGGAAGATCAACTGGCCGTGCCGATCCGAGGCTGGCGGAACATCGGCTACTGCCGAATGCCGGATGTGTAGCCGGCAGTGTCGTGGTCTTGGGGTTGCAGACAACCGTGCTGACGGGAATCAGCCCCCGCGGTTGAGCAGTCCTTGAAAGCGCGCCGCATTGTGTGTGTCAGCTAGGGCCTCAGCACGATTTTGCCGTGGGTGTGTCTGCGTTCGAGTTCGGTGTAGGCCTGACGAACCTGCGTCAACGGGTAGACGTTCGCGATCGGGACTTCGAGGTGTCCGTCGGCAATCAGGCCGGCCAATTCGGCGAGCACCTCGGCGCCCGGCCTGCCGTTGGGCCCGGGTTCGGTCTTGACCCCGTGCTTTGCGGCTGCTGCGAAATCGATGATGGTGTCGATCCGCTCGATTGCGACGCCGAGGGCAAGGGCCAGTTCGACGTACCCGTCGCCGTAGGTGTCGATGAAGGCATGGATGCCGCCCGGTGCGGCGGCCTTGATCCGGTCGGTGACGCCGTCACCGTATGCGACGGGGATCACGCCGTGGCTTTGCAGCCACTCGTGGTTGCCCTCGCTCGCCAGGCCGATGACCGTGGCTCCGGCACGGCGCGCGAGCTGAACGGCGAACGAGCCGACTCCTCCGGCGGCTCCGGAGATGACGACGGTCTCGCCCTTCTCGAGCTGTACGGAATGCACTGCCCCCCATGCAGTCACGCCGGCAATGTATAGGCCGCCCGCCACCTCCCATGGGACGTTCTTCGGTTTGGGGGTGAGGTTGTCGACGTCGACGAGGACCAGCTCGGCCTGGGCGGCCCGCTTCTCGGAGAATCCGATCACCTCGTCGCCGGGCGAGAATCGGTCGGCTCCGGCGCCGATCTCGACGACGACTCCGGCGAGATCGCTGCCCTGCCCGGAGGGAAAGGTCGAGGGAAAGATGTCCGTCATCGCGCCGGCGCGTAATGCCGCCTCACCGGGGTTGATGCCTGCCGCTCTCACCTGCACGAGGACCTGCTCGTCCCCGGGCACGGGGCGGTCGATCTCCGCGATCCGCAGGACGTCGATTCCGCCGAATTCGTCGTATCTGACTGCCTTTGTCATTTTTTTTGCTTCTCCTCCGGCGCGCCATGCGCGGCCGACTTCGGGAACGGGAATGGTTCGCACGGGTGTGCCCGTCACCAGGGCACTGTTCCGGCGTCGTTGAGGAATTCGCCGGTCGGTCCGTCGTCGGGCAGGGTCGCGAGGTGAATCGCGATGGCCGCTCCCTGTTGCGGTGTACGGTCGCCGCTAAAACCGGTGAAGTCGGTGGCGGTCAAACCGGGACAGCCGGAGTTGATCAGGATGTTGGTATCACCCAGTTCCTTGACGTACTGGATAGTGACGGCGTTGAGGAAGGTCTTCGATGCCAAGTAGGCAGCAGGAACTGGGCCCATGTCGATGCCGGGTGTGGTTTGCAGGGCGAGCGAACCGACGCTGCTGGACATGTTGACGATTCGCGGTGAAGCCGAAGCGCGCAGCATCGGCAGCATCGCGTTGGTCACCCGAATGACCCCGATCACGTTGGTTTCCACGATAGCTCGCACGGTCGCGGGATCGACCGTGGTCGGTGTCTGCGGCATATCGCCGGTGACGCCGTTGATCGCGGCATTGTTCACCAGGACGTCGAGCCCTCCGGCATGGTCGGCGATCAATTCGGCTGCCGCGGCCACACTTGCATCGTCGGTCACGTCCAGCGGCACACCGAACGCATCGGTCCCGGCCGCGCGCAGCTTCTCCACCGCGGTGTCGCGGCGTTGCCGATCACGCGCGCCCACACCGATTCGCCAGCCGAGCGCGCCCAGGCCCGCCGCGATCTCGTATCCGATTCCCTTGTTCGCGCCGGTCACCAGCGCAATCGTCTGTTCACTCACATCGGCGATCCTGCTGCGAATCCGGGTGCAGCGTCCAAGACCGATCAGGTCGGCGGCAATACCGCACGGGTATCGGTCGTGGTCATCGCTGGATACCATGGCCCGGTGGAGACGCGGGAGATGCGATATTTCGTCGCCGTCGCCGAGGAGTTGCACTTCGGGCGGGCGGCACAACGGCTCGCGATGGCGCAACCGCCACTGTCTCGGGCGATCCAGCAGCTCGAACGGCGGCTCGGAGTCGTTCTGCTGCACCGCAATACTCGCGCGATCGCTTTGACCGAGGCCGGGTCGGTGCTCCTGCGGGAAGCCCGGCTCGCTCTCGAAGCGGTCGAAGCCGCCGAGCGCCGCACCCGCCGCGCCGCTGCCGAGCGGCCCGGTGTGGTGCTGGCCACCAAGGCAGGAGCGTCCAGAGAACTGTTGTCGAAGCTGCTGGACGCCTACGCCGCCGACCACACCGCTGTCGCAGTCGAGGTAATGCTGTGCGGGCCCGGCGAACCGGAAGGCCTGCTACGCAACGGGCGTGCCGACGTTGCTCTGCTCCAGCGGCCCTACGACATGACGGCCGGATTCGACATCGAGGATCTGCACACCGAACAGCAAGTCGTGGTCCTGCCCGCGGGGCATCCCCTCACCAACCGACCCCACATGTCGATGGCCGAGGTCAACGCCCTGACGGACCTACCCCTGCCGCGCTGGCCCCGACGGGATGGGAGTTATCCCGATGGCCCGGGCCCTCAGGTTCGCGACTTTACCCAGCTGACCCAGCTGATCGCGCTCGGACGGGCCTGCGCGCTCATGCCCGAGTCGCTGCGAGCCCAGCTACGCGACGATCACGCCATCGTGCCCGTGCCGGACGCACCGGCCGTCACGACCGTCATCGCCTGGCCACCACACAGCAGATCCAAAGCCGTTGCCGACCTTGTCCGTACGGCGATGCGCCTCTAGCCGATAACATCCGCAAATGCCGCATACCGCGCTGACCGAACCGGCCAGCGCGGGCGCCGGCGGCCGGAACCTGGTGCGGTGCAGAACGTCCGCTACTGCCGAGTTCCGTGCGACCGGTGCAATCCCTCACAATCCGGCGTGGAGCAGCAATTTCACGCCAATTCCTCAGCTGTAGTGCACGTTTAGAACAGTTGGGTTGGCCGTTCATGCCCGCATGGCCGCGCACTCTCCTGCCGCACACCGCGCTGACCGAACCGGCCAGCGCGGTGCGGCTGGCGGCGAGACCGACGGCGGCCCAAAGACATCCGCTTCTGCCGACTTTCGTGCGGTGTCGGGTCAGCACTGGAATACGTGGCTGATGCCAGTGCCCTTGGGACATCCCAGGTGGGCTGGGCCAAGGGCTGACTTCCACGTCGCCGCGACAGGCGACTAAGCCTCATCCATGGCCAGTAGGGGGCCGTCCATGGACAGCCATCTCCCGTAACCACTTCTCCCGCAAAGGGTTCAGCTTCACTGTGGCAATCTCCTACGTGCAGTAGTAGAAAGGTGGGTGTGTGGCGTCAGCGAAATCTGTTGCACCGCAATCCGAGAGATGGCTGCGCTGGGAAGGCAGAGATGTTTGCTGGTCGCCGGGATTTTCTGATGGGCGCTACCGCGGCTTTGGCCGGTGTGCCGTGGCTGCGCGAACAGGCCGGATCGCCGGGCGATAATTCAGCCCCGGTCCAGTCTGTCGATGAACCTCTGCTCAGCGGAAAAGAGCAGATCGCCATGGTCCTCTACCCTCGGTGCACGGCACTGGATTTCATCGGTCCCCAGTACGCGTTCGCATGCCTGTCAGGTGCCACCGTGCACCAGGTCGCGGCCACCATGGACCCGGTAATCACCGATACCGGAGTGACCCTGATGCCGACGACAACCTTCGATCAATGCCCTCGCGATGTCGATGTGCTGTTCGTGCCCGGCGGGACCGATGGAACGCTGGCCGCGATGCGCGAGGACAGCGTGGTTCGGTTCGTTGCGGATCGCGGCGCCAGAGCGAGATGGGTTACCAGTGTCTGCACCGGTTCACTGCTGCTGGGTGCGGCGGGGTTGTTGCATGGTTACCGGGCGACATCGCATTGGGTCGCACGCGATCTGCTCGCCGAAGCAGGTGCGATACCCACTGATTCACGCGTCGTCGTCGACCGCAATCGAGTCACCGGCGCGGGCGTCAGTGCCGGATTGGACCTGAGCTACGTCATCCTGTCGCTGTTACGGGACCAGCGCTACGCCGAAACGGTGCAACTGATGGCCGAATACGCGCCACGGCCACCATTCGACGCAGGCTCGCCCACTACCGCCCCACCGACGACGAAAGCCATGGTGGAGGCCATGTTCACCGAGTTCCGCACTGGGGTGACGGACACCTTGCGCGCCACGCGGTGAGGGCTGGATCGCCATATAGGTGGTGGTCTCACCCTGGTTCAGGGCGGAGGTCAGGGGTTTCCCGGATGCTGGCGATCGCCCTGCGCCAGCCGGCGCAGTTCGCGCCCGGATCCCGATACGCCTACACCAACTACATCATGCTCGGCATGCTGATCGAGAAGCTCACCGGTCGCGGCTATTCCGATGAGCTGACCGAGCGAATCATCGGCCCGCTCGGCCTGCACGACACCTATTTGCCCCCGCCCGGTGAGCGCGAGATCCGCGGCGAGCACCTGCACGGCTACCAGGCGACAGCGGCCGATGCGCCCAGGATTGAACCCTCCATTCCCTGGGCGGCGGGAGCGCTGGTGTCGACCGGGCACGACCTCAACACGTTCTGGCGGACCCTGTTCGATGGGCGGCTGGTCCCGGCTCCGCAACTGGCCGCATACCGCGCTGACCGAACCGGCCAGCGCGGGGCCGCTGGCGGCCGGAACCTGGTGCGGTGCAGAACGTCTGCTACTGCCGATGTCCGCCTCGCGGCCCTCCCCCCAGGTCCGGGAATCCAATAGTTGGTCACCATGACCGCAAACGGCATGGGATTCGACTTCAAGGCCGGGATCTGTTGCGGCTGAACGCCATTCGGTATCGGTAACCGTATCGGTCATGCTCCCCGAAACACGGTGAATGCCCCGCAATCTGCGCTATCCTCGCCTGGGCTTGTCGCATACGGCGCTGAGCGAAGCGGTCGGCGGCGACACCCGGTCCTGCCCACAAGTCTCCAGGTAGCCGAATGGCGTGCGCCACACAGGCAGCGGTCGCTCTCGGTGGTGTGCTTGGCTGACATCTGACCGTTTGGGTTGTGTCGATGCGGCGGGCCGCGATGGGAACGCTCGCAGGGGGGCAGATGAGGCAGATCTTGTTCGCGGCGATGGTCGCTCTGGCAGTGTCGATCACGTTGACGCCGCTCTTGATCCGGTTGTTCACCGAGAAGAAACTCGGTCAGGAGATCCGCGCCGAAGGACCCAGTAGCCACCAGGCCAAACGCGGAACGCCCACCATGGGCGGGATCGCGATCGTGATCGGCATGTGGGCGGGCTATCTGGGCTCGCATCTGATCGGCTTGCGCTATAACGCATCCGGAGTCACGGCCTCCGGGCTGCTGGTTTTGGGTCTGGCCACCGCGCTGGGTTTGGTCGGATTTCTCGACGATTTCATCAAGCTCTATAAGCGGCGCAATCTCGGGCTGACCGCCCGCGGCAAGTACGTCGGCCAATTCGGTGCCGCGATCATTTTCGGCGTGCTGGCACTGCGTTTCCCCGACAGCACCGGCCTGACCCCGGCCAGCAGGCACTTGTCGATCCTGCGCGATGTCGGCTGGCTGTCGTTCGTCCCGGCGTTGTTCCTGCTGGCGGTGTGCATCATGGTGGTCGCGTGGTCGAACGCGGTGAACATCACCGACGGGCTCGACGGTCTGGCCGCGGGATCGATGGGTCTGACTCTAGGCGCCTATGTGCTGATCACGTTCTGGCAGTACACCAACGCGTGCACGACCCGTCCCGGGGTGGGGTGCTACACGGTTCGCGACCCGCTCGATCTGGCCCTGGTCAGCGCTGCGGCGGGCGGGGCCTGCGTGGGGTTCCTGTGGTGGAACGCGGCACCGGCGAAGATCTTCATGGGCGATACCGGATCGCTGGCGTTGGGCGGGTTGCTGGCCGGGCTGTCCATCACGACCCGCACCGAACTGCTCATGGTCGTGATCGGTGCATTGTTCTGCGCCGAGATCCTCTCGGTTCTGTTGCAGATAGTCGTTTTCCGGACCACTCGCCGGCGCCTGTTCCGCATAGCCCCGATGCACCATCACTTCGAACTCAGCAGCTGGCCCGAGACCACGGTATCGATCCGATTCTGGCTGCTCGCAGCTATTTCCGCGGCTACCGGCCTGATGATGTTCTACGGAGAACACCTCGCAGTTGCCCGATAATGAAAACGTCCGCGACCGCCGCGCTGCGCGCAGCCATACTGCATATCTCGGTAGGGGGATCGATGGCGAACGTGCGGCTGCGGGTCGATGCGCGCCGACGTTCGTTCGCGCTACAGCTACCCTCCGCGCCGCGTCCGGACCCGCCGCGGGTTCTGGTTCTGCACGGCCACCGCTCGTCGGTGCTCGGACCGGTTCAGCGCTTGGCAGATTCGAGATCTCGACGCACGACCGGTTTCGGCGCGTGCGCCGATCGGTACGGCATCGCGGTGGCCTATCCGGATGCCTTCGCCGGTGCTTGGGCCGACGGCCGCGGTGTCACCACCGGTGATGAACACGGCATCGACGACGTCGCTTTCCTGCGCACGATTGCCGAGTGGTGCGCCGATCGGCACGGGACGCGGCGTGACGGCGTGCTCATGGCCGGCATCTCCAACGGCGCGTTCATGGCCCACCGGGTCGCGCTCGAGGCTGCCGACCTGGTGGCAGCGTTCGCCGCGGTCGCGGGCGGACTGCCCGCCGCATTGGCCGATCTGCGGCCGACTCATGCGGTCTCGGCTTTGCTGATCAACGGAACTGCCGATCGGATTCCCGATCGAGGGTGGATACTCGCGGCGTCGCGGCCCGAACGGCGAACTACGCGGGCGCGCCCTGTCGCTTGCCGAAACCGCCCGTCGCTGGGCCGAAATCAATCGATGCGCGCCCGACGAGACGGCCGAAGAGCGCCCGGCCGATGCCAACCCGACCCACCTGGCGGTCACTCGCTGCGCCGTCGGCGGCGGTGTCGGCGGAACTCAGGTGGAGGCGTGGACCATTCACGGTATGGGCCACACCTGGCCCGGCACACCCGTTCCCGCTGTCCTCGAGCCGATACTGGGCAAGACCCCGCAGAACCTCGACGCGGCCGATCAATTCTGCCGCTTCGCTCTTCCTCTACTCATCCCGGGCGACGACCGTCGACTCTGATCATCGAGTGCCGGACCGCATCGCACTACTCGACACAGTGGACGCATTTACTCCGCGGTCCAGTGCACGGGCATCGAATGTGACGAAGTCCAACCCTGGAACGTGATGCAGGTCATTGCTCGAGAAAGCGTGGTTGGGCATCGTCGTCAATTCGTTTTTGGAAAGAACCTGGTTGGAGATGCCCAAATGGCCGACCACAATTTTGCTTACGACCTCACGCTGGACGAGGTACGACGGCGCAGCGCCGTAGTCGCGGCGCTCGGCGACGACTGGGATCCGGTCGCGGTGCTCGCCGAGGAAGATCTGGCGTACGACATGCTGTACTCGAATCTCGATGATGAGCAGCAGCGGATCTACGAGGAACTCGTCCAGGCCGGGATCCTGCCGGATCGGGCGATGCGCCGTATTGCCGACTGATCTCACCGCCGAGTACGAGCCATGACGGGTCTTCGGCTGGTTGCCTCCAGCGAGTGGTGACCTGGCTGCTCCGGCTCTCGGCTGAGTTTCGTGAGCAGCGGATGCGCAGTGCCAGCCGACCGGAGCACTCCGCCTCCGGGTCGCCGAGGTGTTCGACCATGTAATCACGCACATCGTCGCGAACCGCCGCGGCCGAACATCCGCGCCGATAACAGGTCTCCGTCCGCATACACTGCCGGGGCAGGTGGCTCTATGTCCTCGGTCCTGCTCAGTTCGTCGGCTTGGCTGTAGGTGCGCAAACCAGGTGACGGGGAAGGTATTGGTGGAGAAGACCGTTCGTGTTCTCGTTGCTACCGCGCTGCCACGGACTCCTCGGATCGCAGAGAAAGACCGGGACACCAGTAGCAACGGTGAACACGGCATGTTCGGCCATCTCGTGGCCTTGATCCCAGGTCAGGTGTGATTCGCCTTCTTCAGCCATGGTGAGATGGTTGCCGCGGGCCCGCCGCCGACGTGACCGCGGCCAGCGCGTAGTCCAGGCCGGTGCGATCTCGCCCGGAACTGAACGGCACCGGGACGGGCAGACGCCTCCCGGTGCCACTGTGACTGTGCCTCGCTTGCGGGGTCTTACTTGTCGGCTGGCGCGTACACCAGTTCGAGGATTCCGGAAGGGAAGGCCGTGCTTTTCACCAGGCGCAGGTTCACGGGATGATCCAGCTCGGGGAACAGTGGCGCGCCTTTGCCCGTGGCGGCGGGCAGCACCCACAGCCGGTACTCGTCGACCACGCCGAGCTTGATCAGGGAGTGCATGAACTCGGTGCCGCCGGCGGCGACGAGGTCCTTGCCGGGCTCGGCCTTGAGCTTGGCGATCTCCTCGGTCGTGTCACCGCTGGCGATCCGGGTCTCGGGCCAGTCGTCGGCGGATTTCAGGGTGCGGGAGAAAACGACCTTGGGGATCTCGTTCATGGCCTTGGCTGACGGGTGGTCGGAGGTGGGCCAGTATCCGGCCATGATCTCGTAGCTGTTCCGGCCCATGAGGAAGGCTCCAGCCTCCCACAGCTGGCTGACAAAGTACTCCTCCTGCTCCTGGTCGTCGACGCTCATCATGACGTCCCGGATTCCGTTGTCCGCGTCAGCGCTTTTGCCGTCGAGCGAGACGTAAAAGCTCAGAATCAACTTCCGCATCCCAGTGCCTCCATGTGTTTCTTCCTGCGTTGGAACGGTCCCAGCACAGGCCGACTGCTGTCTGTCTCGGTACATCCAGAGGTATCGACGACGGATCCACCCGAAATTCATCGGTGCAGCCGAGATCGTGTACACGCTCGTGCGAACGTCCCGCAGGCAGTAGCGAACGTTCTGCGCCGCACCGGGTTCCGGCCGCCAGCGCCCCATGTCGGCCGGTTCGGTCAGCGCGGGAAGCGGCTTCTTAGCGGATATGCCAGCTCACTTTCGTGTGTTGAGAGCGAAAACTGCTCGACAGTGGTGGCTGGGGTGCCGTTTGATCACCCCCATGGGTTTGGCACGCAAAGGGACTCGAATTATCCACGTGGATGGTGTGGACTACCGATGGGTGGTGGCTCCGAACGATGAACGAGGACTGGCCATCGTGGTCGAGATCGCCCACGGTGCTGGGCAGCGAATGGCGACCTGGGTCAATCACGACACAGTGATAGCCCCGGGTCTGGTCGCGGAGGTGATCCGGGCCGCGCTCAGTCGAGGATGGACGCCTCAGAGACTCGGTGTACAGGCGACCTACTAGCGAGAGCGCTCCGTCCCGACGGGCAGCTCGAGATCGCCTCGGGTCGTTGATCATCGGCAGAAGCGGATGTCCCCTGGTGCCGAACGCGTGGATTGCCTGCTGGCTTGCGATGAAGCGCCGGAGCTTTACAACGTGACGTCGAGCCCGCGCGCCAGGGCTGTTGTGACCGCGGCAGTGCGGTCTGACACGTCGAGCTTGGCGAATGCTCGCTGGAGGTGGGTTTTGACGGTTGTTTCGCTGATGTGCAGGGCTTGACCGATCTCGGCATTGGTCGATCCGTGTGCGACGTGTCGTAGGACTTCGAGTTCACGCGCTGACAGCTCGGTGTGCGACTGGCGGTTTCGGCGATGCAGCCGGGCGCTCACCGAGGGTGTCAGGACCGTCTCGCCGCGTGCGGCCGCTCGCACGGCGAGGTCTTCCTCCGTCCAGGTCCAGTCGAACGATGTTGCGACGGTGGCGATGTGCTCGACCTTGTCACTCGCGACATACGTGGGGCATGCGCTTTCTGTTGTGCAGTGGGTCCGCTGCCTTGCCCTGGACGGGCCGGTTTCACAGATCATGCCCGGCTCTGACTGCCGAGATGTTCTCTACTCCTTGATCTTCCGCAGACCCGCACGTGCCACTCGCTCATCGGCAGTTGCGGATGTTCCCAGGGACGCAAACGGCCCGAGATAGTCTCAGCTCGTTGATCTTCGGACCTGTCAGGTGGCCACCCCGAAACGCCCGGGTCGCGGCAGTAGAGTGCGCTGCCATGCGGGCATGAACGGCCAACCCAACTGTTCTAAACGTGCACTACAGCTGAGGAATTGGCGTGAAATTGCTGCTCTACGCCGGATTGTGAGGGATTGCACCGGTCGCACGGAACTCGGCAGCGGCGAGCTTGCAGGGTGGATTCCTGAACCATGCGGAGAGGCATCGGCTAGAGGCGTAATGCGGTGCGGACGAGGTCGGCGACGGCTTTGGATCTGCTGTGCGGTGGCCAGGCGATGACGGTCGTGACTGCCGGCGCGTCTGGTACCGGCACGATGGCGTGCTTGTCGCGCAAGTGGGTTCGGACGGACTCGGGCATGACCGCACAGGTCCGGCCGAGCGCGATCAGCTGGGTCAGCTGGGTATGGTCGCGAACCTGCGGGCCGGGGCCGTCCGGATAGCTCCCATCCTGTCGAGGCCAGCGCGGCAAGGGTAGGTCCGTCAGGGCGGAGACCTCGGCCAAAGACATATGGGCCCGGTTGGCGAGGGGGTGCCCCGCGGGCAGGACCACGACCTGTTGTTCGGTGTGCAGGTCCTCGGTGTCGAATCCGGCCATCGTGTCGAAGGGCCGGTGGAGCAGGGCAACGTCGGCGCGACCGTCACGCAGGAGTCTTTCCTGTTCGCCGGGCCCGCTCAGCATCACCTCGACGGTGACGGCGCCCGGTTCGGCGGCGTAGGCGTCCAGCAGCTTCGACAACAGTTCGCTGGACGCTCCGGCCTTCGTGGCCAGCACTACACCCGGCCGATCGGCAGCGGCGCGGCGGGTGCGGCGCTCCGCGGCTTTCACCGCGTCGAGCGCGGCCCGCGCCTCCCGCAGCAGCACCGACCCGGCCTCGGTCAACGCGATTCCGCGAGAGGTGCGGTGCAGCAGCACCACTCCCAGCCGCCGTTCGAGCTGCTGGATCGCCCGAGACAGTGGCGGTTGCGCCATTGCGAGCCGCTGTGCCGCCCGCCCGAAGTGCAACTCCTCGGCGACGGCGACGAAGTATCGCAACTCCCGCGTCTCCACCGTGGCATCGTATCCGGCGCTGACCGCGACCGATATCCGTGCGGTATGGCCGCCTACCCGGTCGGTCTTGGACGCGCTACCCGAGGCCGGATCAGGATGGACGGTATGAGTGCACAGACGATCGCGCTGGTGACCGGCGCGAACAAAGGAATCGGATACGAGATCGCGGCGGGCCTGGGCGCGCTCGGCTGGCGAATCGGTGTGGGCGCGCGGGATTTACAACGCCGCGACACCGCGGTGGAGAAGCTACGCGCGGCCGGGACCGATGCGTTCGGTGTACCGCTCGACGTGACCGACGACGCGAGTGTGGCCGCCGCGGCCGATCTCATCGCCGATCGAGCCGGAGGCCTCGACGTCCTCGTCAACAACGCCGCGATCACCGGCGGAATGCCACAGACGCCCACGACGGTCGATCCCGCGACCGTGCGAGCTGCCGTGGAAACCAACGTGATCGGCGTCATCCGCGTCACCAACGCGATGCTGCCCATGCTGCGCGGCTCGACATCACCGCGAATCGTGAACATGTCCAGCAGCGTCGGCTCTCTCACCCTGCAGACCACGCCCGGCACCGAGACCGGCCCGATTTCCGCCGCGTACTCAGCGTCGAAGACCTTCCTCAACGCCGTCACCGTCCAATACGCAAAAGAACTGAGCGACACCAACATCCTGATCAACTGCGGCTGCCCCGGTTTCACCGCCACCGACCTCAACGGCTTCCGCGGCTACCGCACCCCCCAACAGGGAGCGGCAATCGCGATTCACCTCGCGACCCTCCCCGATGACGGACCGACCGGCGGATTCTTCGACGACGCCGGAACAGTGCCCTGGTAACAGGCTCACTGGCGAACGGACACATCCTGTTTCGGCATAGTGCGTTCGGCCGGCCTCGGATCGGCGGGCAAGTCGACCCGGCCGCCCGGCGTCGGCCAGGCGGCCGGCGATGGCTGTGTCCTCGGCGCTCCGGCCTTCGGGTCGAAGGTCAGGTGAGATCGGCGGTTTCGGGCACCGCGGTCACCAGGCAGGTGCGAAGTTTCTGCGGGCGCCCACAGGTCGACGCTGGTGGTGTCACACGGCACCTGCCATCGGACTTTGCCGGAGTCGAGATCGAAGCGCGAGATTGGACCGTCATCCGCAACTCGGTGCGGGTGTGCTGCACCGCACCAGGTTTCGGCCGCCCGTGACTCGCGCTGGCCGGTATGGTCAGCGCGGCATGCGGCAATATGGTGCGTCGAGAGCCGCGCATCCGGAAGCATCCGGCCGTTTGGGAGCACGGGCAGTGGGACGGCTGACCTCCCGGGCCCTCACCCGGACGGTGACGACGGCGAAGATAGCGAAGTGATCATGGGCGAATCGGTCATCCGGTGCGTGGTCTGCCCGGGCTCCTTCGACCCGGTGACCAACGGCCATTTGGACATCATCGGCCGCGTCGCGACGCTGTTCGACGAGGTGATCGTCGGCGTCGGCAAGAACGTCGGCAAGCGCGCGCTGTTCACCGCCGAGGAGCGGATCGCCATGATCCGCAACGTCACCGGCGAATACCCGAACGTCTGCGTCGAGGCCATCGACGGGCTGCTCGTCGACTTCTGCGTGCAGCACGGCGCGCGCGCCGTGGTGAAGGGCCTGCGCGCGGTGAGCGACTACGAGTACGAACTCACGATGTCGCAGATGAACCACCGGCTGTCCAATGTGGAGACGCTGTTCGTGGCCTCCGATTCGGAGTACAGCTACGTTTCATCGTCGCTGATCAAAGAGGTCGCGGGGCTCGGCGGCGACGTCTCCGGGCTGGTTCCCGATCATGTGCTCGCCCAGCTCACGACGCGACTGGCTGAGCGCAAGGCGAAGTCCGATTGACCTCCTACCGTCCGCATCGGCGTCATCGAGCATCGTGACCGGGTCCCAGACCTCGGATCGGCACGGCCAGTCGATCTTCCGATGCCCCGCGCTCGCCGGTCCGAACAACGCGCTCTGCGGCAGATGAGTGCGTTCGCGGCAGGGTGACATCGGTTGTCCACTGCCGGTTCTCACCGATCGGATTAGGGTCTGGTCTGTGGATCTTCTGGATAGGCTTCGGCTGGATGTTCCGGTCGCACAGGCTGGAATGGGCAGTATCGCCGGTGGCCGGTTGGCTGCGGCGGTCGCGGCTGCTGGTGGGCTCGGGACGATCGGGTTGCGTCCACCGGAGGAGTTGCGTGCCGCGATCCGGCGAGTTCGCGACGAGGCCGCGGAGCGCGCGGTGGTGGTCAATCTGTTGATGCCGGGAGTTCGGCGTAGGCATGTCGCGATGTGCCTGAGTGAACGGATCGATGCGGCGGTGATCGCATTTGGCGGCGACGCGGGCCTGGTGCGCGAACTCCATGAAGCCGGGGTGTTCGTCATCGTGATGGTGGGAACCGAAGCTCAGGCGCAGGAGGCGATGGCATGGGATGCCGATGCGCTTATTGCTCAAGGATGCGAAGCCGGTGGCCATCTGCTGGGAACTGTTGCGGCGCTGAAATTTCTGCCTCGTGCGGTCGAGATCGCTGCGGGTCGTCCGGTATTGATGGCGGGTGGAGTGGCGTGCTCGGCTGACACCGCCGCCGCGATTGCGGCGGGTGCTTCGGGAGTGGTCGCCGGGACTCGTTTCCTTCTGACGGTGGAGTCGGAGGCTCAAGAGGAGTATCGGCAGCGCGTGCTGACCGCCGAAAAGACTATCGAGACATGCCTGTTCGGGCTGGGATGGCCCGCTCGGCATCGAGTGGTCCCGAACGCCGTCACCCAGCGCTGGTGCTTCCCGGACGGGACAGCGCGGCGGTTGCCAGCACTGATCAATGCGCGAAGCGGCCCGCTCGGACGCCTCGCACCGGAAAGCAGTACTGCGGCTGCGATCAAGGTTCAGCGGTCGTTTCTACCACTGTTCAGTCCGCTGGCTCCGCTGGAAGGAATGCCGGAATCCTGGGCGGATCGGGCCGCGCTGTACGCGGGTGAATCCGCGCTGCGAATCGCCGAAACCGTGACCGCGAAACAGGCTGTGGCCGAGCTTTCCGGTTGCTAGGTCACAGCTTCACGCGCCGGGGCATTTCCAGCCGTGTCCTCAACTCGGCTAGCGGACGTTCTGCGCCGCACCAGGTTCCGGCCGATGGCGCCCCGCGCTGGCCGGTTCGGTCAACGCGGTATGCGGCAGTACAGGACGTTTGCATCGTGTTGGTGTGCATGGTGTTCGCTTGTACGACCGTGACCTCCGCGCCGTACTCCGCCGCGGACTGACCCCGGTTTCGGTGCCCCTGTAAGTCGGGGGTCACCCATTTTTGTGAAGCGAGAACATTTCACTGCGGGTGAAGGCAGGATTCCGCTCGACCAGAAATCTGGACTAGCAAGGAGTCTCCAATGCCCGCCACAAACCGCCGCGCACGCCACATCGCCTGGGCTGCAACCCTTGTCAGCGTCGCCGGAACCCTCACCGCACTGTTCCCGGCCCTCGCCACCGCTGGTATCCACGGCATCGAGGTGCAGGACTGCTCGAGCGGAACCTGCACGACGCCCGCGTCTTTCGTTGTCGGACAAAGCTATTCGTTCACCGCGCCCTACGATGGCGTGAGTATCCAAAGCCCTGTCAGCAGCTTCTACGACAACGGTGCCTGCATCGGAAGCTCGAGGGTGTCCGTCACCTGGGTTCCACTGACTGCGGGAACTCACACCCTGTCCACCCGCGGCGGCAGTTTCGCGGATTCGTTGACGGTGGTCGTGGTTGCCGCACCTCCCGGAACGCCGACGGCGCAGCAGCCCCAGCAGGGTGGCTGCGGTGGCGGCGGCAGCATCGGATCCGGCAGTTCGAACCTGCTGCCCGGCAGCTAGCACTCCGCTCCGGCACTCTGGCATCCGAGCTCGTCACAGGGAGCGAGATCCTCTCATGCCCACCACCCCGTTCGTGCGCCATACGCGGCAAGGTAGTACGTTCGCCGTTATCATTCCTCGGACGCGACGGGGTCGATCGCACCGACGTAGAAGTTCACGGGTACCGCCGGCAAACGTAGTTCCCTGCGTGCCGTTTCGATGAAGCGATCGAATGCCTGCCGCGCGGGTCTTCCGGCCTTTCTCCACTCCTCGATCGACCCAACCTGCCGGTCCAACGCGTCGTAGAAGAGCTTCGCAATAGCTCTGTCGAGAGACACGGCGGCGAGCACCACGTCTCGGTCACCGTGCAGCCACAGGGCGGCGAGCGCACTGTCCCATGCCGGGAACTGCTCTGTACGAACTTGGTCGACCAAGCGCTGGTAGTCCGCAGACGACGGATCAGCGAATGCAACGACGCGGAGGGCTTCGTCGAAGGCCTTGAACTGCTCGGCGAATCGCTGATAGACGGTCGTGGTTTGATCTCTGCGCCAGCGCACCGACTCTGCGCGGGTGTCCCAGTAGCGGCCTACCGAAATACCGAGAACCCCAGCGAAGGCGGCGATCAATGCGGTCATCATAATTCTCTACCCCCCAACCGATCTCGGCGATTGTACAGGCATGCGTGCGGCTCGCTGGGAATGAAGTTCGAGGGCTCGACATTCGGCATTGGCGGGCATTCGCAAGCCTCGGATCGACACGGCCAGTTGATCTTCCGTCACCCCGCGTTGGCCGACTCGGTCAGCGCGGGAAGCGGCAGGAGAGTGCGCTGCCGTGCAGGCATGAACGGCCAACCCAACTGTTCTAAACGTGCACTACAGCTGAGGGATTGGCGTGAATTTGCTGCTCTACGCCGGATTGTGAGGGATTGCACCGGTCGCACGGAACTCGGCAGTTCCGGACGTTCCGCGCGGACGCCAACGGCCCGAGATAGCCCCGGGCCGTTGATCTTCGGACTGTCGCAGCTGGCCGCAGTGCCGTCAGCATCATCGAATTACGAAATCCAGCTGAGGACTCCGAATGCGCCGCTACTTGACCGAATTGGCCAACTGATCGGCATAAGGGGCGATGAACTTCCCGACAATGGGAAGCTCCGCGCGGACACCGCCGGTGTTGTTCGCCTGGACCATGGCCATGATCCAGACGACGACCGAGAAGACCGCGACTGCGAGTCCGGCGAGGCTGAAGATGATCCCCAGGGCTCCGAGGAGCGAGCCGACGATGCTCAGAACAATGTTGACCACCGAGACCGCCCCGAAGAAGACGATCGATTGCGAGGCATGGAATTTCACATCGGGATCGTTCTTTCCCACAAATAGGAAGATGATTCCGGTGAGCCACCCCAGCGCGTACGACAGGATCGCGCTGGTCTTTTTGTCCAAGCCGGCGGACTGCGGTTGGTCCGAGGGAGGTTGAGAAGATGTCATGGGGTAAGTAGATACCAGGCGCGCCGCCTACCGATCCCAACTTTCAGCACGAACCCACAGCTAACGGGCCAGCCGACGACTGGGATCCCGGACGTGGTTCTCGCGACGAGATGACTGCCAACGAGCTCGAAACGCCTGGGCGATGGCTCATTACAACCCATTGAGACCACACCGCATGGTGCGCGGTTCGAATCGGTCCAGACGTCGCCTGCACGTCCGTGTTGGCAGCGTCCTCCGGTGCACGGCTACCGTGACGAGGTGAATTTCATCCAAGGGGGATCGATGATCGACCAACGTCCGCTGTCCGGGTGGGCCCGTACCGCATCATCTGTGGCGCAGGTACTTTCCACGCCCGACCTCGACATGGTCGCTCGAGCGGTCAGCACGGCGGGATCACGCGGGGTCATCGCCCGCGGGCTGGGCCGCAGCTACGGCGATCCCGCGCAGAACGGCGGTGGCCTCGTCATCGACATGACCACCTTCGACCGCATCCACGACATCGACCCCGACACCGGCGTAGTCGACGTCGATGCCGGCGTCAGCCTCGACACACTCATGAAAACCGTCCTGCCCCAAGGTTTGTGGGTTCCGGTGCTGCCGGGAACCCGCCAGGTCACGGTCGGCGGCGCGATTGCCTCCGACATCCACGGCAAGAACCACCACTCCCACGGTAGTTTCGGCAACCATGTGCTCTCGCTGGATCACCGGCGCGAAACTCGGCCGTGCCGGCTTCAGCCGCGGCTCACTGGCCACGCTCGATCAGCTACCGGCCAAGCTGCGCCGCGAACCTCTGAAATTCGATGCACCACAACTGTTCACCGTGCCCGACGTCTTCCCCAACGGCATGGTCAACAACCTCACCATCCGCATCGCGGCCGAAGCCGCACATCGGGTGTATCCGCGCCAGGCGCGCGGACGGATCCAGAATCTCACGCAGTTCTATCACCCGCTGGACCTGCTGGGTGAATGGAACCGCGCCTACGGTCGCCGCGGATTCCTGCAGTACCAGTTCTCCATGCCCTTCGGTGCCGAGCAGAAGTTGGCCGATGCGGTGCGCGCTATCGCGCACTCCGGGCACCGGTCATTCCTGAACGTGTTCAAACGCATGGGCCCCGCCAACGCAGCCCCGCTGTCGTGGCCGCATCCGGGATTCATGCTCAGCCTGGACTTTCCGCTCAAACCAGGGCTGGGTGAATTCTGTGTCGAACTCGATCAGCGGGTCCTCGATGCCGGCGGGAGGCTGTATTTCGCCAAGGACTCCCGCACCACCCCGGAGATGATCCGCGCGATGTACCCGCGATTGGAGGAATGGCGGCGCATCCGTGACGGCGTCGACCCCGAACGGGTCTTCGTCTCCGACCTGGCTCGCCGCCTGCACCTCATCGACGACAACCTCGTCACTGCAGGCCACTGATCACCGAACGGCGTTGCCTGCCGGGAAATGCACGCAGGCAACGCCCAACCAAACGCATTACATTGTCGCAACCCACGTGGGTCGAGTCGGCCATCGAATCTCCTTGGAAGAGCAACGGTGAGCACCAAACCGGGGCGGTTCAACCGACCGAGACCCGCCGGCGTTGGAAGATCAACGCGTAGAGATCATCTGTGGTAGCCGACTCGCGGGCGAACGTCCTGGAATGCGTGCGGGTTCAGGGCGTTTGCGGGTCGGGATTGAAGATGGTGGGCCATATTGTGGTCACTGGTAGATGCGACGCACATACAGCTGCTGGGTGGCTCGGGCAACTAGAACGCCTTGATCGGAAACAATTTCGGTGGTGTGAGCCGTGATCGACTTGCTGCCGTCGCTCGTGGCGTCACGGATCGCCGCCGCGTGTTCAGACGGGAGCGACATGGTGGCGGTCACCATCTCACGGCCGGGAGCGATGAACTCAATGCTTGCGGCGCTCGTCCAGACCCGATAGCCGCGCCCGAGCTGACCGCGGGCCATGATCCCGAAGAACGGATCTGTCATCGAGTACAAGGTGCCACCGAATGCGGACCGGTTCGGGTTGCAGTTCCATGGACGAACCCTGTGGGTAGCACGCACAGAGGTCCAGTCGTCCGCGATATGAGCGACGCGCACACCAGCGAACAAGAGTGGCGGGTATGCGCTCATAATCAGCCGAAGTACCTTAGGGCTGGGCAATTCTCGTGTGCCTCGGCTCCCAGCGATGGAATCGGATGATTGACGCTCTGCTGAGGCGGACATCATTTCACCTGTCTACAGTTCGGTATCAGACTCGTTGCGGGGCTCATCCTTTCGGACGCAGCTCTGCGGGGCAACATCCGCTACCGCATACCGCGCTGACCGAACATGCCTGGGACCTGCGGGGCGGACGAACGAATCGGTCACGGGTGAACGATTGTGAACACGCAATCCGAATCCTTCGTAAACCCCGCAGAGCCCCAACTCGACCGGTTGGCCTCTATTTCACCTGTCCGTGATCACGGCTGGCCGGTGGCCCACGCTTGTACGGCGTCGGAGAACTCCGGGCCGCCCGTGACGTATCCGCCGATGAGTCCACCGATCAGCGCACCCACGGGGATGGCGATCCCCCATATCAGGAACATACAAGCCCCGAGGAGGCCGCCCACGATGGCGCCGGTGACGATGCCAGGCAGGTTCTTGTTGATCTGCTCCTTGAGTCGGTCGTAGGAGCTGATGTCCTTCAGTTGCGCAATATCTTCCGCTGCCGGGGTCGGTGTCAGCGTCAGGGTGCGGCCGTCCGCACCGATGTGCTGCGCAATCGCGATTGAACGCCCGTCGACCTCGAACCATTGCGGCACTTCGGTCACCGCCGCTCCGTCGCCGGACTCGAGCACCGCGGCACCGTCCTGTGCGGTCTCGAACTTGCCATTCTCGACGGTGGTGACAATGACCCTGTCGACTGGCGAAACGGTGATCCGGTAGTTGATTCCATGATCCACACCGGAAGTCGTGTCCCCCGCAGTCACAGCAGTCGGCTGCTCCGATATGGCCGGCTCCGCATGGGCGGTTGCCGCGGTGATACCCACGGCCGAGATGGCCATGAAGACGACAGCAGTGATTTTCTCGAACTTCATTCCTCGAACCCCTCCACTCAGCTGCCCCTGATGGGCGGACCGAGTCAGACCTTAGGCGTCGAATTCAATGGCGTGTGGTACGCCACACACAGTTCTGAGTCACTACACTCCTGTTTCCCATGTGACCGGCTGAGAAGCCGCATCCGGCGCGGTCCGAATCGGCCGGGGCGGCCGCGGCCGGCAGTGAGACCAACTGCGGCCCAGGACATCCTCTTCCGCCGAATCGAGCGCAGTGAAAGATGCTGTCCGAGTGGACTTTTCAACCGGGGGAATGCGCAGAGGCGCCGGTGTTTCCTGGCAAACGGTGTGTTACCAACGAACATCGGTACGTCTTGCATAGGTAGGCAACGCGATACACCGGATTGAGGCGGGCCTGATCCTGATCGAGCAGTGCGGCTACCCGAGCCGGCAGATCAAGAGCAGTGATTGTCCAACTGCCGGTACCAAGCAACCTGCGGCAACGACTGGAGCCAGTCATCCGGTGACCGTCCCTGGCCGTGCCCGGTGTAAATGGTTTCCCCCGTGAGCTCGAGCCCTTAGCCTCGATCCATGGACGTAATCAGCGGCGGGCCGTCCCCGGAATAGGGAAAGTGCCTTCCGAACTGCGATGATTGGTGTTCTCACGCATCAACC
>NZ_JBEYYI010000043.1:0-53965 GCF_040645495.1 Nocardia sp. NPDC046763
AACGTGCCCTGGCCAAGGACCGTGAAAGCCGATACTCCAGTTGCGGTGAGCTGGCCGCTGCCGCCAACGACACACTGAGGGCGGCAACCGGGCTGACGGCGGCACACTCGCCGACGCCGGCGAACGAGCTCAACCGGCACCGCCGGTGGCGAGGTGGATCTTGGTGGTCAACCCGCCGCGGGAACGCCCGATCGCACGGTCGGCTGGATGAGCTCACCGCAACCGTCTCATCGTCGCCGAAATCCAAGATGGTGACGGAGACCATCCCGGCAGTCGGAGGCGCCGAGTATGCGAGCGCGATGGAGTCGGCGGTGCTGGGGACCCCGGTCCGAAAGCGCCGCGTCCGCCGCCGGTTGCTTGCGGTTGCCGCCGCGGCGGTCGCGATCATCGCCGCGGTCGCTGTCGTCCTGATGTGGCCGAAACCGCCACAGCACGGCTCGCCGGCTTTCACCGTCAGGCCGGTCGCTGTAGGGAAGAGCCCGCAGGGCGTCGCGGTCGATCCCATGACACACAATGTGTATGTCGCGAATTTTTCCAGCGGTACCGTTTCCGTTCTCGACGGCACCACCAGCGCTGTCACCGCCACCATCGAAAACATTCCGGGCGCGATGGGTGTGGCGGTCGACCCGCAAACCCGCACCGTGTACGTGAGCGACTACGCCGACGCCGGCAAGGTGTTCGTGGTCGACGCGAACACCAACACCGTCACCGCGAACATCGCCGTCGGGGCCAACCCGGACGAAATTGCGGTCGACCCCCGTACCCATCTGGTGTATGTCACCAACGCCACCGTCGATCCGCTCGCAGAGGGCCAGACCGGCGTACGCGTGGCGTCGAAGCCGGGTTCGGTGTCGGTGATCGACCCGCGCGCCCGCGCCGTGACCGCCACCATCGGGGTGGGCCTCCGGCCGATCACGGTCATGTTCGACGCCGATCGCTCGCGGCTCTACGTCGGCAACGAGACCGACAACTCCGTGTCGGTGATCGACGTGTCGACCGACACCGTGGCCGCGACTGTCGCGGTGGGCCGGGCGCCGCTGGGCCTCGCGCTCGACCATCGCTCCGGCACCCTCTACGTCGCGAACAACGTGGGTGACTCGATATGGATGATCGACACCCACACGAACCGGGTCGACGGCACCATCGCCGTCCGCCGCCCGAGCATGATCGCCATCGACGAGAATCGCCGCATCGTCTACGTCGGGGTGCTGCCGACGACCGATGACCCGGCCACGCTCGACCTGACCCCGGTGGCGATCGACGCCGACACCCACAAGGTCACCCCCATCCCCGGGTCCGGCCGGAATACAGCGGCGGCCGCGGTGGACCCCGGCACCGGCGCCGCCTGCCTCGCAGACTTCGTCGACAATGCGGTCTACGTGGTCAGACCCTGACCGATTACCTTGCGGCACAGGTGGACCCGCAGCCACGACCGTCTCGCGCAGAGTGGGCGGTGACCCTGAAACGGTCGGTGATCAACCACATGATCGAGCACGCTCTCCTCTCGTCCCTGGACCCCATTTGCTGACCATCAGGCCGCACGTGCCGGATTCGGAGCGCAGTCTGGTCGCGGGGCCGTTCAGCGCGACAGTGGTATTTCGTTGCGCTGCAATGTAGTCGGTGTAGAGATAGCTTGTCGCTTCGTGCTGGATGATGTTGTGGCCGAGGATGTTTCGGCATGGCGGGTGGGTTTCGATGAGGTGTTCGCTCGGGTAGCAGTGCGCCGCCGCGAGCCCGCGCGATCGCGACGAACAGGCGGCCGGATTCGGAGTAGTGGCCGGTGTGCTCGTGTGGACCGGAACGGCCGTCACGGCGGCGGGGTAGAAGTAACGTCTGTTACATTTCGTGTCGTGACGGAGAATCGGGCGGTGGTGCGGTGGCTGGTGCTGTTGGTACGGGTGCCGACCGAACCGTCGCGGCATCGGGTGGCCGTGTGGCGTGAACTGCGCCGGGTGGGTGCCCTGCAGGTCGGGCAGGGCGTGTGGGTGGTGCCCGATGTTCCGGTCTTTGCCGACGGAGTCGCGCGGGTGATCGAGCTGGCTCGCCGCGGCGAGGGTGAGGTACTGGTTTTGGACGCTACGGGTCACGCCGATACCGATACGGCGCGGTTGGAGGCGATGTTCACGGCCGAGCGCGTTGAGGAGTGGGCGGAATTCCTGGCTGATTGCGCCGGGTTCGATGCCGAGATCGACAAGGAGATCGCCAAGGCCAAGTTCACGATGGCCGAGCTCGAGGAGGAGGAGCAGAGCCTGGAACGGCTGCGGCGCTGGCATCGTGACATCAAGGCCCGCGATGTGTTCGGCGCGCCCGCGGCCGCCGAGGCCGGGCAGCAGCTCGAGCACTGCGCCGATCGGCTGGCCGACTACACCGAGCGGGTCTTTCAAGCCCTGCACCAGATGTAACCGACCACTACCGGACCGGAGGGAGCCCTGATGAGCATGGACACGCGAATCTTCTACGACATCAACGACTTTGCGCGCGATACCCCGTGGCTGCATCCGATCGTGTCCGGCTACGCCAATTACGGTGTCGTGCTGTTCGGGGTATTGCTGCTGGCTGGATGGTGGATCGCGCGCCGCGACGGCGATCCTGCTCGGATGGTGGCGGCGGTGTGGGCTCCGCTGGGCATGTTGATCGCGCTGGTGATCAACCAGCCGATCGCCGCCGCGGTCGACGAGACCCGCCCATGTAATGCGTTGCACGACATCGTGGTTCTGCACTGCAACACCGATGCCGGGTTCCCCAGCGACCACGCGGTCATGGCCGGTGCGGTCGCGGCCGGACTGTGGCTGGTACACCGGCGACTCGCGGTGCTCGGCGCGGTGGCCGCGCTCGTGATGGCGTTCGCTCGGGTCTACATCGCCGCGCACTACCTCCAAGACGTCCTCGCCGGACTCGCCCTCGGGGCGGCGGTCAGCCTTGTCGGGTTCTACCTTGCCCGACCGCTCATGGCACGGCTACTGGCCCTGCTCGCTCGTACTCCACTGCGCATCCTGCTCACCGACACCGCCGCTGAACCCGCTGCCGCGCAACAAGAATCGCGATGACCGCTACTCCGGGTACCCGAACCGATACCGGCCCGGCGCGGCTGCTGCCGCTGTACGCGGCCGGGTTCGTGACCGCGTTCGGTGCGCACAGCATCGCGGCCAGCCTCGCCGGATACACCAGAGAACAGCATGCGAGCCTGCTCACCTTGGGGCTGCTGCTGGCCGTCTACGACGGTGCGGAGGTGCTGCTCAAACCCGTCTTCGGGACGCTGTCCGACCGCGTCGGGGCACGGCCGGTGCTGCTCGGCGGGCTGGTGGCGTTCGCGCTCGCGTCCGCGGCGTTCGTACTGGTCGGCAATCCCGGCCTGGTCGGGGTCGCGCGGTTCGGTCAAGGCGCGGCCGCGGCCGCGTTTTCCCCAGCCGCCGGGGCGATGGTCGCCCGGCTCACCCCGACCAACGGACACGGGCGCGCGTTCGGCAACTATGGCGCGTGGAAAGGCCTGGGCTACACCCTCGGCCCGCTGCTGGGCGGCATCCTCGTCGCACTGGGCGGCTATGGCCTGCTGTTCACTGCCCTCGCGGTACTGGCGGCGGCGGTCGCGGTGTGGGCGGCGGTCGTCGTGCCCGCCGTCGCGGTGCTGCCGAAAACCCGTCAGACCGTGCTGGATCTGGCACACCGCCTCACCGGCGGCTCGTTCCTGCGCCCGACCGCCGCCCTGGCCGGAGCCACCGCCGCGCTTGCGGTCGGGGTCGGATTCCTTCCCGCGATCGGTGCCCGCCACGGCCTGGGACCGCTGGCCACGGGCGCCGTCGTGTCGCTGCTCGCCGCCACCGCCGCGCTCGTTCAACCACGCGTGGGGCGTGCCCGCGACACCGGACGGCTGAAGGACCGATCCGGTTTGGCAGCCGGGCTCCTCCTGGCCGCGATCGGGCTCGCCACCGCCGCAGCGCTGCCCGCAACAGCGGGGACGGTGTGCGCTGCCGTAATCATCGGGGCCGGTACCGGACTCATCACCCCCCTCGGATTCGCGCACCTGGCCGCAACAAGCCCACCCGAACGGATCGGCCAGACCATGGGAGCCGCCGAACTCGGCCGCGAACTCGGCGACGCCGGCGGCCCCCTTCTCGTCGGAATCATCGCCACCGCCGCCACACTCGACACCGGCCTGCTCATGCTCGGCGCACTCCTCGCCGCCCTCGCCGCCGCGATAACCCTGACCACACGAGCAACCGCCGTCGTTTACCCCGATACCGACGCCGCCTGACACCGCGAAAACCGCACCGTCTACCGCTGCGTGCCACAACCCGCGAAGCGCTGGAATCAGATCCTGCTGCTCCCCGCCTACCCCGAATCGGGTCGATAGCGCTCCGCTCGAGCACCATCGACTGTTTCGTCGCCGTCATCGCGGAAACTGCCTCTGCGACAGCCTTCTTCGAGTGCAGTGCACGCCACGTGCACCTGCGTTGATAGGGCAATCCGTCCTTGTGCGGCGGGCTTGCGGTCCACACCGGTTGATTCATACCCCTATGGGGTATAGGGTCGCGACGGTGTAGTCATGGAGACTTCTGAACAGGACGAGACAAGGACGGCGATGAACGCTATCGGACACGCGCTGGCATTGGCGGGCTCGATGACCTGGGAGATCCTGTGGGCACTGATCCTTGGCTTCGCGCTGTCGGCGCTGGTGCAGGCGGTCGTACGCAAGTCGACGATCGTCCGACTACTCGGCGATGACCGCCCCCGTACACTCGCCGTCGCGGCCGGATTGGGTGCCGCGTCATCATCGTGCTCGTATGCGGCTGTGGCGCTCGCGCGTTCACTGTTCCGCAAGGGCGCGAACTTCACCGCAGCCATGGCCTTCGAGATCGGCTCGACCAACCTGGTCGTCGAACTGGGTATCATCCTGGCCCTGTTGATGGGGTGGCAGTTCACCGCGGCCGAATTCGTCGGCGGCCCGATCATGATCGTGTTGCTGGCGGTGCTGTTCCGGCTGTTCGTGCGCTCCCGGCTGGTCGACGCGGCCCGCGAACAGGCCGACAAGGGGCTGTCCGGATCGATGGAAGGCCATGCCGCCATGGACATGTCGGTGCCGACGGAGGGTCCGTTCCTGCGACGACTGTTCTCCCGGCAGGGTCTGACGGCCGTATCTCACGTCTTCGTCATGGAATGGGCCGCCATCCTGCGCGACCTGGTCATCGGCCTGCTCATCGCGGGCGCGATCGGCGCCTGGGTGCCGGATTCGTTCTGGCAGAAGTTCTTCCTGACCGACCACCCGCTGCTCTCGGCGATCTGGAGCCCGCTCGTCGGACCGCTGGTGGCGATCCTGTCGTTCGTCTGCTCGATCGGCAATGTGCCACTGGCCGCGGTGCTGTGGAACGGCGGCATCAGCTTCGGCGGCGTCATCGCCTTCATCTACGCGGACCTGCTGATCCTGCCGATCCTCAACATCTACCGCAAGTACTACGGCGCCCGCATGATGCTCACCCTGCTGGGCACCTTCTACGCCGCCATGGTCGGCGCCGGCTACCTCGTCGAGATCCTCTTCAGCACAACCGGTCTCATCCCGCGCGAACGCAACGCCATGGTGATGACCGAAGGCATCCACTGGAACTACACCACCTGGCTCAACATCGCCTTCCTCATCCTCGCCGCACTCCTGGTCATCCGCTTCGTCCGCACCGGCGGCATCCCGATGCTGCGCATGATGGGCGGCGCACCCGACGACGAGCACGCCCACCACGATCACAGCGCGCACGTCGACCACGACCACAGCGCGCACGCCGACCATGACCACAGCGCGCACGTCGACCATGACCACAGCGATCATCGGGCCCCGCACGACCCCGCTCCCAGCGGACACGATCACGCCGACCACGACCACACCGGGCATCATCCGCCCGGCCACACCCACTGACCCGCTGCGCTATCCGGCAGTGATCTCGTCGATGGCCGCGTGGAGGCGGTCGCCGGCTTCATCGGCAACCGCCTTCATGCCTGGTGCGTCGGCCAGGTCGGCCATCAACTGTGGGTCGGTGGCTTCGACCAGCACCGTGTCGGGTCCGATGCTGCGCACCACGACGTTGCAGGGCAGCAGCAGGCCGATGCGCCGCTCGGCGTCGAGCACGCGGTGGGCCAACGGCGGATTGCGGGCGCCCAGGATCAGGTAATCCTCTATACCGGCCCCGAGCTTGGCGCGCATCTGCGGCGATTGCGGAGGGGTGTTTACGGCAGGCGGCTGACGCTTCCGTCAGGTCACAAGTAGGTCAGAACAGCAGAAAGGCCCGGTGGAAACCGGGCCCTATCTGGTCGAACTCTGGTGCGCGATACTGGGATTGAACCAGTATCGCGTAGTTTCACCTCAGGGCCGCTGTGCAGCGAAAATGGGTTTCTATCAGTATCTTTCACGAACTTGCTCTGTTGCACTGGTTCGCATGGGTAGGCACCGATACACTTTTCTCAGTTCATGGTGAGTTCATTGCAGAGGGGTACTGGCTGAGTTCACATGAACTCAACGTGAACTCGGTTATGAACTCAATCTGAACTGAGATCTGAGGACCCCGCGAGCAGAGGCGGTAGTGGCATGGTCCGAGGGAAGGGGCGGAAGGACAGGACGCCAGGGACGTTCGGTTCCGTCGACAAGCTCCCCAGTGGGCTTTTCCGTGCCCAGTACTACGGGCCGGACGGGCGTCGTTACAAAGCGCCGACGCTCTTTCTCGCGCAGCAGGATGCACGCTCGTGGCTCTCGGTCGTCCACTCGGACATCATCCGTAAGGCATGGCAGCCGCCCGACATGGTGGTCACCGAAGACATCAAATTGACGTTCAGGGAGTACGCCGAACAGTGGATCAAAGCGCGCGACTTGGCCGATCGCACCCGAGAGGACTACCAGGACTGGCTTGATGCCCACATCTTGCCTGTCCTTGGCGATTACCCGATCGGATCGATCGAAGAGAACGACATCCGAGTGTGGTACGGCAAGCTGAATGCTGAGACGCCGACGCTTCGTGCTCGGGTGTACGGGCTGTGCTCCACGATCTTTAACACAGCACTCACGGACAAGAAGGTTCCCGTTCACCAAAACCCTTGCAAGGTCAAAGGTGCTGGCAGTGTGACGAGGGCGAAGGTGATTCGGCCAGCGACCCTCGCTGAGCTCGAAGTGATCGTGACCACCTTGCCGCCGCGGTTCAAGCTGATGGCTCTGTTTGCTACCTGGTGCGCTCTGAGGTTTGGCGAACTAACTGAGTTGCGACGCAGGGATATCGACCTCGTGCGGCGGCGGATCTACGTTCGGCGGGGAGTCGTCCGCCTCAAGAGCAAAGAGCGTGGGGTTGCGGTCCGAAAGGTCAAGGAGCCCAAGTCTGATGCGGGCAGTCGCGACGTCTCGATCCCACCTCACCTGATCCCCGCAGTGGAGGACCATCTCCGCGATCACGTTGGTCCCGGCCGGAACGCCCTCATCTTCCCGTCGATGACTGACGAGAATGAACACCTTGCGCCATCGACCTTTTCGCGCCACTGGTACAACGCATGCCGGGCTGCTGGGCGATGGGTCGAAGCTGCTGACGACGATCCCGACAGCACGGATCATGCTGACCTCACTTTGCACGACCTTCGTCATACCGGCGCAGTGCTGGCGGCTCTCACCGGTGCGACCTTGAAAGAGCTCATGGAACGTTTGGGTCATTCGACCCCCGGTGCTGCAATGCGGTATCAGCATGCAGCTAACGACCGTGACACTGCGATCGCAGTGGCTCTTTCGAAATTCGTTGAGCCAGAGCCGGATATCGAAGACATGAGCAATGATCGAGCGAAGCCACGGCCTCCCCGTCGCTCGCGGTCGAACGGTTCGTCTCCGCGCAGACGGCCGAGGAGCTAAAGGGGGAGTAATGCAAGAAATTCCAAGAACATGTCGGCCGATCGTGTTGTACTTGTCCGGCATGGGGAGGCATCGATGAGTACAGCCGGACAACTCCCGAGCTCGTTCGACACACCGCTAGACCAGCTGCTGGGTACCGAGCTGAAGGGAACGCCCAACAAGCTGATCGCGCGAAAGATGGTCGAGTACAGCCAGAGCGACGGTGGTCCGCCAGTCTCGGCTGACGGCAGCACGATTGCTCGCTACAAGAAGGGCGTACATCGACCGAGCGAGCGCAGTCGCGATGTTCTGGTCGCGGTGCTGAGCAAGCTTGCAAATCGAGACGTATCAGCCGAGGAACTCGGCTACACGACGCCTGAACCTCGGACCTCCGAGTTTTTCATTCCGGAGTTATCACTTGTTCGTCCTGGAATCGTCACGCTAGCACAGGAACCCATTGACCCAGCCTTCGTCGGGCACCTCCAACTAATGCTCACTGAGCATGTTCGAATGGACGCCTTGGCAGGCCCTCGCTACATCCTTGACACTCTGCGCAGTCAGCTGATCCTCGTAGAGGAATTGTGCGGAAAGGCCCGCGGAGCAATGCGTGCATCGCTGTTGGAGGTCAGTGCACGGTTCTGCGAGTTCGCGGGCTGGCTGTATCAGGACTCCGGCGATCTTCAGGCGTCGCTGTACTGGACGAACCAGGGGATGGACTATGCCGAGGAGTTGGGTGACAACCATCTCATGTCCTACATCCTCATGCGCAAGAGCAACATCTTGACCGAGGCTGGAAGGGGCGCTCAGGGGTTGGGGCTCGCGAACGCCGCATTGCGGCGGTGGGAAGACATCACGCCAGAGCTTCGCGCCGTGGCGCTTCGGCAACTCGCAAATGCGCACGCGCTTTTCGGTGAGGCGGACGAGTGCCGACGGGCTCTGGATACCGCGATGGCGCAGGTCTTGGACGCGGACCCCGACGACCCGGGCCGTCTCGCGAAGTACTGCACTCCGTCCTACATCGAGATGGAGGCTGCGCAAAGCTGGGTGCTGCTCGGAAGGCCAGAGCGTGCAATCGAAACCTACAACTTAGGGCTTGCCGACTGGCCAGTGTCTCAGCGTCGAGACCAAGGGCTATGTGCTGCGCGCCTGGCCTCCGCGTGTGTCAGGGTAGGCGAATTTGAGCAAGCAACCCTCGCGGGCGCGAAGGCAATCGAACTTACTCAACTGTCGCCGTCTGCACGTTCCATGGGAGTTCTGCGGGACTTGTCGCGGCAGCTTTCGGCAAGTCGTGAGAAAGCCGTAGGTGATCTAAGGGGCATGCTCTCGAACGTCCGGCAGTTTCCGAAGCCCTATTCAGCGAGTGCCTGAAGGTGATTCTTGAAACCGTGAGAAAGCGATTCGAGAGCAAGCCTGCCTTTTTCCTTGGTTCCCAATGAAGGGAATCCGATCACGCCGCTTGTGGTGTACGCGGTCATGCCTTTGATAAGCAAGAATTGCCTATCATCCGCGCGCCAATCAGCTGTCTCGAAGCCGGATCGGAGCAGTTCCGGGGCGACGTGGAGCAAGATGGAAGTCTCGAGCTCACCTGCGTGCATATCCTCGTGAGCGTTGGTCTTCATTCCGGAATCAGTCCGCGCAGAATGCCAGTCCAGAGGGCCAGGGAAGAGAGTCATCTGCCGGTCCGTGACGTTCGCCTCCTGCACGATGTTCTGAAGAATGTAATTACCGCCGTGGCCATTGACAAGCACTAGCTTCTGGACTCCCGACGTGATCAAGGACTCCTTGATATCGCTGATTATGGCTGCCAGAGTTGTTGCCCGAATGCTGACGGAACCGCTGAAACCTGCGTGCTCATGTGAACACGAGAAGCTGACGGGCGGCAGCAGCATCACGTCATGGTCATTGGCGATCTTCTGTGCGATCGCGCACGCAATCGCAGTATCGGTAATAAGAGGGTGGTAATCGCCATGCTGCTCGAAACTTCCGATCGGCAAGACGGCCACAGTGGGGTTCTGTGCTCGTACATCTGCGGAGGTAGCGCCAGTTAGCAAGTGGTCCACGCGAACCAACATACCGTGCCGCACTCAGAACATCGGATGAATCCGTTGGGGTCGTACGGGGGTCGTACGATGCCGTCCCCTATACGCCCTTGCTGCCTCCTGTACCACTGCTACGCCCGGCATGTCGTGAGTTTCTCTGTATCTCAACGGGTTTCAGCCCCGCCGATCAGAGAAGGAAACGATTGCCTTGGTAGTTACAGGAAAGCGCCGCGAAGGCCAAAAGCAAAGGGCCAGAGGCGAATACATGCGGCTCGAAGAAGTAGCCGAGTACTTCCGGGTCCACAAGGACACCGTGCGCCGCTGGATCTCGGAAGGTCGCCTGACCGGTTACATGGTCGGTCCGAACACCCTACGGGTCCTCCGAGATGAGGTCGTGGCCTTGCCGCGTCCCATCCCGACCGCAGGGAGCGCGGCCTGATGGGCATGACCTCAGTAACAGCCCGAGAGCTGACCGAGCAGATCAAGGCTAGCGCCGAGGATCTCTGGCAGCTGATTGCGCAGGCATATCTCGATCGAGTCTGGGAGGTGCTGAGCTACAGCTCGTGGGACGAATACTGCGCGAAAGAGTTCGGTAGTTGTCGACTCCAGCTTCCCCGGGAAGACCGGCAAGAAGTCGTTGCCTCGATGCGTGAGATCGGGATGAGCCAAAGGGCTATCGCCGCAGCCATTGGTTTGAGCAAAGGGACTGTCCAGAACGACCTCGCGGCAAGTGGACAATTTTGTCCACCTGAGCCGGTTCTCAGTTCGGATACCAAGACCCAACAGCCTGAATCTATCGATAATGCAGCAGTTTTGGCGAAGCCTCAACCCGAAACGCGCCGTCGTCGCCCGATCGCCGAGGCGTTCGACGTGGCGCGGTACGACCTGCTGAAGCGGGCCGAGTCGCTGGTTCGGCTGGCCGCTGACGACCGGTTCGACCGCAACGCCGATCAGCTGGCGCACCGCTACCGATTCGACCTCATCCAGGCCCGGGACGCGATTCAGGCCGTCCTTGATCGCCTGCCCGAACCCACCACGGATTCCCGGAAGGAATGACCCATGTATCTCATCAACTCCGAGCAGCCGGGAGACCCCATGATCAGTCAGATCATCGAGATCGATGCCCCCATGGCACGGCACATGCTTGAAAACAACCCGAACAATCGCCCGGTCCGCCAGGCTCGGGTGCAGCAGTACTACGACGACATGGTTTCTGGCCGTTGGCTTTTCAACGGTGAAGCGATCAAGTTCAGCGCCGATGGTGAACTCCTTGACGGTCAGCATCGGTTGCAGGCGATCGCGCGGACCAGCGGCCAGAAGTTCCCGATGCTGGTGGTGCGTGGTCTGCCCCGCGATACCCAGGTGACGATGGACCAGGGGGCCAAGCGCACCCCGGCCGATCAGCTCACCCTGACCGGGGTCACCGGCCACAACACCACCTTGATCGCCGCAGCGCTGCGGGTCTATATCCCGTGGCTGGAAGGCAACCTGTTCGGCGACTACACCCGTAATGCGGTGTCGACCACCAGGATTGTCGAGTTCGCGCAGGTGTACCCGGAGACGGTGGCCTTGGCCGAGCGGTTCACCTCGGTGGCCAAACGGTTGAAGTGCCGACCCGCGGTGGCGGTCGCAGCGCTGATCCGGCTCACCGAGATCGACGCCGAGGCGGCCGGTGAGTTCCTGCGGTTGTGGGACAGCCTGGTCGGATTGCCCGCGGGCTCCCCGATTCTGGCGCTGCGCCAGCGCCTGGACTACACGCACACCCACAAGATCCGCACCAGCGACCGCGACCAGATCGGGTTGATCGTGGCGGCCTGGAATCTGTGGCGGCGCGGCAAGTCGGTGTCGAAATTGCAGCGGCCCAAGGGCGGCTTCAGCATCGAGAACTTTCCAGAGCCGAGGTGATCACCATGTTCCGAACCTCTCTGATCGTCGCGGCGATCCTGCTGATCATTGGCTTGATTGCCCCTGGCCTCGCGTCGCTGCTACTGGTGGCGCTGCTGATCGTCGGCGCTGCGGGCCTGGCCCGATCGTCTTCGCGCTCCCGTCATTGGGGTGGTCGGCGATGAACGACTACATCCTCATGGAATCGTCGGACCGGCGCGCGGTGTCGATGCCGCCCGGGGTGCTGGCGGTGTTGATCCTGCTGGCGTTCGTGTTCGCGGCGGGCCTGTATCTGGGCGTGCTGCTGTTCGGGCGGCACTCGGCGCTGCCGGTGACCGTGGTCGCGTGCCCTGCGCCGGGGACGCAGGTGGCGGTGTGGCCGTCGGACTGCCCGCATGATGTGGTGGTGACGCGGTGAGCGGCAAGGAGTTTCGCCAGCAGCCCCACGAGACCCGGTTCCTGGAATTCGTCTCGCAGGAACGCACGATCGCGATGGCGCTGGTGCCGACCGCGATCGGCCGCAGTCCGCGGGCGGCGCGCACGATGGTGCACCGGCTCAAGCAATCCGGCCAGCTCCAGGTGACCCGCATGGACACCGGTGAGCCGGGGCCGTGGCGCGCCTCGCCGTACTTCGATGAACCCGGCATGCCCGCGCACGGCCCGCTCTGGGTCTTTCCCGAGCGCGAAACATGCTGGGGGTACACCGATTTCGATCCGGGGCCGTGGGAGCCGCGGCCATCGATGGCGGCGCACATGACCGCGGTGACCTCGCTGCGGCTGGCGCTGATGGGCATGGAGACCGACCCGGACCTGTGGACCAGTGAGCGAATGCTCTACCACCGATTGCATTCGGAGAACGGCCAGCCTGTCGGGCATGTGCATGACGCCTGGTTTCAGGACTTCACCGACCCGGACAAGGTGTGGGCGGTCGAAGTCGAGTTGACCCGCAAGCGTGGTGCGGGACGGCTGCAACACGCCATGACTGCCGCCCTCGATGCCGCCGACCGGCACGAACTGGCCGGAGTCCTGTACTTCGTGCGTGGCGAGAGCCTGCGCCGCGCGGTCGAGGACACGGCCGTGCGGATCGCGAACAAACGAGGCATCGAACGGGTGCCGAATCTCGAAATCCATGACCTGGACGCCACTTTGGCGCGAAAGGAGATGCCGTGATCATGCACGGAAACCCGCCGAACGACCCCGGCCCTCTGCTGATCATCATCGACGGTCGCGGCGGCCATCAGCGTGTCGAGATGGCGCATTGGCTGTGCCGGAAAGCCGCTTCCCGCTTGGGAATTGACTCCGATCGAATCGGACTGTGGCCGACCGAATCACGGCCGGACCTGTGGTCACTCCCTGCCGACCGCGCAATTGCCACGCTGGAAGCTTTGATCCGCGAGTCCCAGCCGCCGGACGAGGTGATCTGATCATGGCCGATTGCACTCCGCTGATCACCCCGCAGGATTGTGGCACCACCGCGCAAATTCCCTCGCCCGTACCAACCTCAGTACAGGTACCCACGTCGGATCCCTCCGCGGCACCGCAGGTACTGGTGAACACCGTTCCCACGCCGACGAACGCACCAACCCGGTTCGAGAACCCGGCACTGCCCAACGGTTGGCGGGCACCGGACTGGCATCTGCATATCGGCAGCGTCGGTGAGGTTTTCGCGACCGTGGGCACCGTCGTGCTCGGGCTCGGATTCCTGATCACCCTTGCAGTCGTCCTGAACGGGCTGGCGGCATGGCGGCGGTGGGAGGCCCGACAGGTCCGCAACTACGCCGCCGGTGCCCTGGTGCTGCCGATCGCCGCAATGTGGATCGCCGATTCCTGGTTTGCGCCATTGACCTTGTGGTGGCAGGGCACTCGCGTGCTCGTGGCGTCGGGTCCAGCGTCGGGCGCGATCGTGGCCATGATCGCCGGGTGCCTGCCGGTGGCCTGGGCCGCGACCGCGGTATATCGGGCGCGGTTCCTGGCTCGACTGGATACCGAGGGCTCGGATTCGCCGTGGAAAACCCGCCGGTTGCAACGCCGCCAGCGCCACGGCAAAGCCCGCGCTGCCCGCCGCGCTGCCCGCTACGGCGCACCGCTGGTCACCGGCTGGTTCAAGGCCCGGGTCGTGCTCGGGTCGCTGTCGGAACGCACCGACGCGACCCAGCCGAGCACGATCACCCGGTTGGTCGATAAGCGCACCTCGCGGTTGGAACTTCCGATCGAGGGGCTCGGGCACATGGTGGTGCTGGGCAAGTCGCAGAAGGCGGGCAAGACCACCATGCTCGTGCGACTCGGAACCGGCCTGTATTCCGCCTACTGGCACCGCTACGTCCGCACCGGCGAGAAACGGCCCTTGCTGATCTTCATCGATTGCAAGGGTGGCAAACCCGGCCTCGCGACGGGCCGACAGGTGGTGAAGATCGCCGCGAAGCTGAAGGTAGACCCGAAGCGAATTGCGTTGTGGCCCATCACCAATCGCCTCGATCTGTGGTCGATGGACGTCGATGACATGTGCGCCACGCTGGAAGCGATGATCAACCCGGTGGCCGCGACCGAGTCGGGGTCGGAGCATTTCAAGCAGAACCGGATCCGGGTGACCAAGCTCGCGGTCGACGCGCCGTGCGGTCCGCCCCGGTCGAAGAAGGAGTTCCTCGACCGGCTCAGCGTCGACTGGCTGACCAAGGTCGGGTGGGCGAACGACGATGCGATCCTCGCCGAGATCGACGCGTTGGAGAAGAACAAGCCGCCCGCGGTCGGGGACGTCAGCGGTAAGTTCCGCAACATCTTCTCCGCGATCGGTGAGGGCTTCGATGGCGGCCGACCGCTGGATTCCTTCGACGTCATCTATGCGACGGTGCCCGGCACGGTCCGTGGAGAGAACGCCCGCGCCCAGGTCGCCGCGCTGAACACGCTGATCACGCAGTTCGCGTGTGGTGAGCATGACCGGCAGATCATTTTGATCATCGACGAGATGTCGGCGGTGGCCGACAAGACCGGCGGCATCTCTCAGATCGATATTGCCGAACGGCTTTTGGGCATGGACGTAGTCGCGTTCTTCGCCGCTCAGAACCAATTCGGGCTCGGGCAAACCCCCGACGAACGCCGCCGCCTGCTCGAAGCCTGCCCCTCTGGCGCGCTGCTGATGGCACAGGAAGGCGGCGGCAAGGTCAGCGAGGTCTTCGGATCCGGCCCGGTCACCGAGAACACGCGGCAGTCCAAGAACGGCAAGGTCGGCGAGGACGGCACCCTGGGTAACCGGGAAACGTTCTTCATCGACCCCAACCGGCTCGCGGAATTCGAACGCGGAGACGTGGTCTGGGTCCATGCCCTCAAAGCCCAATGGGGCCACGTGATCCCGGTCGACTTGGACGAGATCGTTCCGCTGCCCGCGGATCCGCGCCCGGAACGGTGGGCGGTCAACACCCTGCCGCGGGTGCCGTTGCAGAAGGTCCGCGATCTCGATTCCGGGCGGGCACGCCGCGCCGATCTCGGATTCAGCGAGGGCGGTGAAGCAGCATGACCGACTACCGAAACGGCCTGTGGACAGCCGTCATTGCCGAACGCGACACCCATACCGCTCGCGGCTACGACCACATCCATGACCGCTTACACGGCCGTTCACACCTGCACGAGTTGGCCGAGCACTACATCGGTCTCGGCACAGCCGAAGGCGTGGTGAAAGCCGCGTCGCTGGTGCTGGCAGCCCGGGAGATGTGTGGCGAGGAGCGTCGATCATGACCGACTACCTGCGCCCCATGGCCGCCTACGTGGCCACCCTCGGCGGACACCACAACCGCCATGACCGCACCCTGTTGTCCACCCCGGACAGCTACGCGGACACCCCGGACACCCGGGCGGACACCCCCGTCGACAACGCGGACAACAGCACCGAGTGGGGGTGGACACGATGACCGCTCCCACCACCCCGCGCGGGCGTGGCGTCGCACGGACCGGGTTCGTGTTCGGGTCGCTGACCTCGGTGGCCACCAATGTCCTGCATACCTTCCTGCCGACCGTCCATATGCCCGCCGGGCTCACCCTGGTGATCGCCGCCCGGATCGGGTCCGCGGTGTGGCCGTTGGGATTGCTGCTCAGCGTCGAAGTCCTGGCCCGGGTGTCGTGGCGGCGCGGGCGCGGCTGGTCGATCGCGCGGTTCGGCGGAGCCGGAGCCGTGGCGTTCGGGTCGGCCGTCATCTCCTACTCCCACGTCCGAGATGTCCTGTTGGCCTGGGGGTACGGGCATCCTGCCGCCGAATTCGGGCCGCTGACCCTCGATGGGCTGATGGTGGTCTGCGGGTTCGCGCTGCTGTCACTGACGCCCGGCGACCGAGAAAACGCGGCCGAGCGGAATGCGGCGGATAGTGCTGATCGGCGACGGGTGCGGATCCGAGACCCGAAGCCGACACCAGCCCGCGAGATCGCACTCACGGCGCAGATCGAGGCCCTGCCTGTCCCGGCCGATCCGGTTGCCGCGGTGGTGGCCACGGTGTCCGGACAGCCCGACAACCTTGCCCTACAGGGGGACAGCGGTGCGGGACACGCGGACAGCCCCGCCGATCTGGTGGCCGCCGAGCCTAGACAGGCGGACACCGAGCCCGACGCCCGCCGCGAGCGAGCGCGAGAACTCCACGGCCAGGGCTGGACTCATGGCCGCATCGCGACCGAACTCGCGGTCAGCAAACGCACGGTCCGCCGTTACCTGTCCACCCACCCGGACACCCCCGACCCGGTGGACACCCCCGCCGCCGATCCCGCGGACACCACCACGACGGCAGCGCTTCCCGAGCCGGATTTCGACTGGCTAACCGCCCTGAACACCAACCACCACCACGAACCTGAAGGAGCTCTGTCATGACCAACAACGACGGCAACAGCCCCGGAATCGATTGGGACGGTGAGCTGACCGCCCTCATGGAGTCCTCCGGCATCGACCCCGCCCAACTCGCACGGCGCAGCCTCGCCCAGCGCGTCGGCCGCTGGATCATCAAGGCCCGCGCAGCAATCGGCGCGATCGTCGTGACGATCCCGGCGATGTGGCTGATCGACGCCTCCGGTGCCCCGGTCGCCGCCACGGTGCCGTTGACGGTGTGGCTGGCGGGCTGGATCGGCTACGGGATCTGGGTCAGCGCCGCCCGCCCCGACACCGCCACCCTGGCCTACTACCTCAAAGACCTCGCGACCGCCACCTACCGGGCCGGGTCTCGGCAGGTGTTCGAACGCTCCCGCCCCGCCCGAGTCCGCTGGCGTGCCTGGCGGGCCGCGCGCCCTGCCCAGGCTACGGCCTGAAATCCCGAACCACGAAAGGAATGTGAATTCTTATGTCCGGCAACGAAGTTGACGAGGCGGCCCGGAACTGGCCGCAGGTAATGGCCCTGATCATGCAGATGTGGCAGCGGATCCAGCGCGCGAGCGCCGACGGATCGATACGCCTCTCGCGCACCGAATACAAGCAGTTCATGAGCGAGTTCCGCGACGCGCAGAAACTGCTCACCCACCAGATCGACACCACCCGCGCCTGGTATCAGGCCCGCACCGAGGAATACCAGCGCGAATCCCGAGCCGCCACGGCCCGCGCACAGGCCGGTGCCAGCGCCGAGGAACAGGCCAGCGCCAGCGCCTACCTGTCCGGGCTGCGGGCCGGGATCGAACACACCATCCACGACACCGTCCTCACCGCCGAACAGCGCGGGCAAGTCGTCCAAGCCCTCGACGCCGTCGACACGGATCCGGGAAAACCAGTACCTCGCAATGTGTTCGAGCCGGTCACCGACAAGGCCGCGGTACAAGCGCGCTTCGCTGCGGCCGAGAGTGAGAACCGGGTGGCCGTGCATCGCGAGCAACGCGCCGCCGCAACCGAAGAAAGCGCGAAACCCGCAACGGCGGGCACCACCGAGATGCAACGCGAGTCCGCCAAGCGGTTCGACGAACTGTCCAAGCGGATCGAACAACTCGAAGAGCGTTTGGAAGTCCTGGTCCCTCGCGAATCCGCCACAGCCGCCACAGCCGACGGGCACGCCAAGCCTCGGGCCACCCAGAAGAGCAACCACACCGCGCACCAGCACAACGGCCAAGCGCAACCGCGCGCTGAGGAGCAGGCACAGGAGCAGCCGAGCAACGGTGCCGCCACGCACGCCCCCGCCGCACAAGCCGAATCGCCAGAACAGAGCCACCAGCCCCAGGCCAGCGCCGAAGCCGCCGCGGAGTTCATCGCCGAGATGGAAGCCGAGGCATGAGCGCCGAGCCGACCGGAACCCCCAAGTTTTTCAACAACAACACCGCAAAGGAGGACCCCACCACATCCGATACAACACAGCCGTTCTGGCTGAACCCCAATCAGATTCACGACATCGACCCATGCTGTTGCCTCGCTTCGGCAGCCAATTATCAACGGACACAACCAATTCTAGTTATGGAGTAGTGAGAACAATGTCCGGTGAAACCACCTTGACCGTCATCGGCAACCTGACCGGCGACCCCGAACTTCGGGACGTCAAAGGCCAGATGGTCGTCAACTTCACCATCGCGTCCACGCCCCGCGTGTTCGACCGTCAGGCGAACCAGTGGAAAGACGGTGCGCCACTGTTTCTTCGGTGCGCACTGTGGCGTGAAGCCGCCGACAACGTCGCCCAGTCCCTGTCCAAGGGTTCCCGGGTAATCGTGACCGGCAAGCTCTCGCAGCGCAGCTACGAGGACACCAACGGCGTCAAACGCACAGTGATGGAAGTGACCGTCGATGAGATCGGGGTGTCTTTGAAATACGCCGTCGCCAAGCCGATCAAGCGGAACGCCTTCGCCGGTGCCCGCAACGGCGGCCAGGCCACAGCCAAGGAAACCGGCTCGCGGGGCAGTGATGACCCGTGGGCAAGCTTCCAGCCCGAGGCGGAGGAGGCGTGATCATGCGCACCACCGACCTGGGCGGCAACGGCCACAACGACGGCACTGCTGAGTACGGGATGGGCTTCGGGTTCACCACCGGGTACCAGGCCGAGACCGGCCTGATCGAGTTCACCGTCTACCTGTTCGGAGACACCGACCACGAACTCGGAATGAACCTCACCGTCCAACAGGCCATGGATCTAGTGGACCTGTTCACCCTCGCCATCGGCGACGCCATCGAAATCCCTGCCAGCCAAGATGAAATGGAGTTCTGATCATGGCGTACCTCAGCAACAGTGCCAACGCCACATCCAGCGGCGAGTACGGCCAAGGCGGATGCGGTGAGATTCGTACGCACTGGCACAACATGCCCGATGCGACCATCGAAACCCTGCCCGTCGACGATTCCCGCGGAGATATCCAAATCCGCTGGAGCGTCGGTACTTTCGATTACGTCCTGGCCTGCCTCACCATGGCTGAGACACACGTCCTGCGGGACCGACTGACCGCGATCATCACCGAGGTCGAAGGACCCGAACCCAGCGTCACCGACAACGAGGTCGACGACACGGTCACCGTCAACGCCGACGGCACCGTGCAAGCGCTGGACAACGAACCGATTCATTGCCGCGATTGCGGAGGCCGAATCAGCCTGCTGTCCAACGGAACTGACTATTGGTGGACGCACGAACCGTTCTCCATCAATGATCACGAACCCGTGCAGTTCGGGCCAGTGTTCTGCCGAGTCTGCGGCGGGCGCATCTCGCTGGTGATCAGCGGGGACGACCGCTGGTGGGTGCACTACTTCGCCCCGTTCGACGAGCACGCTCCCGAACCCGGCCTCGTCACCGCCCCGAACCCCAATGGGGAGGCGGCGTGATGAACGCGGAATACAAGGCGCACAGCGTGACCGAGATCCGCGCGATCGCGGCCACGATGCGCGACGACGGCAGCATGCGGATCGCCTACATCCACGGCGACCCGAGTCACTACATGATCGCTGATCTCCCCGGCGATCTGGCCAGCCTCGTGCTGGAGGTTATCGGGCAGGCTCTGCTCAACGCCGAGCAGAACGGTGCCACCAGCGAAGGACCGTCAGCGTGGACAGTCCTGACCACCACCGTAAACGCGGAGGTGGCGCGGTGAACACCACACAGATGATTCAGCGGTCCGACCACCTTGGGCGGCTGCTGATCACCATGGAGCCGGGCGCGAAATTCCGGTTCACCTTCCTCTACAGCCTGGGCGGGCAATACCGGTCGGTGACGGCCGAACTACCCCGCCCCAGCACTGCGGATCTGTTGCAGGCCATCACTTCAGCACTCCAGGAAGGAATTCCGGTCGACGCCAACGAACCTGTTGCCGCCGACACGAAAGCCTACGGAGTGTGGGTGGCCGAGCTGATCAAGGAACGCGACGACCTGCGAGACCACTGCAAAGAACTGCTCGATCAGGTGCAGTGCTTGCAATGGGATCTCAGCGCGCTCCAAGCCCAGCACGACCTGTGCCGGGAATCAGCGGTCGGCGAGGGGGCGTGATGGACCCGAACACGGCCTTGACCCGAATCCGGGAGTTGATCGCGGTCTATCACAGCATCGGCGACGGTGCTGACTACGACCCCGAGTTCATCGTCGAGTTCTTCGAGCACGTGGAAGAACTGGATGGGTGGCTGTCCCGGGGCGGTTTTCTGCCCAAGGAATGGGAATGGGCACGTGCGGCGGTGACGTCGTGATGGACCCGAACCTGCCCTTGCAGGTGATCCGCGAGCTGATCAACGATGCCGAACAACTGCAACAGTGGCAGATCTCCAGCCATGACCACCGTCAGCGGTTGATCGACAAGCAGGAATCGTTGCTCGTCCGGTTCGCCGAGAGCTTCGAGGATCTCGACAGGTGGATGTGCCGCGGTGGCGAGCTACCACGGGACTGGAATTCGCAGACGCGCATCGATCGGATCACTCCGATGATGTGCTGTGGCGAGCCGATGGCGGTCTTCCCCGCGCACATCGGGACCTCATTCGACACGGGACAGGACCGCGCCATCGTGGTGTGGCACTGCTCCGAATGCGGTCACAGGGAGCCCTACGAACCCCATCCGATGGATCCGGACGCGACTGTGCCGAACTGCCTGTGCGGTGCGGTCATGGTCGATGTTCCTCCGTCGCAATGGGATCCGTCGAAGTTCCGGATCGTCATGTGCACCGACTGCGGGGCATATGACACCTGGTGGGGCATTCGCTACGACAGCGGATACCAGCGGGAGAACGGCCACACAACGGAGTGTGAGCACGAAACCCGCCGGGTGATCGATGAATTCAACGAGGAATGCATCGATTGCGGCATCCGCGGCCCCGTCGATCCCAGGCGGGATGTCGATGATGGCCAAGGCTAAGAAGCCGATGAGCCGCCGGACAGAGCTACGGCTCGGGCGGGAGATTCAGGAACAGTACGACCGAGGTGCCAGCTGGGCCGCGATCATCGTGGACTTCGATATGCCGAAGTACAAGGTGCAGCGGCTGGCCAGGATCTACCGGGAGGACTGTGAGCGGAAAGCCCACCAGAACCAGCTGACCCTGTTCAAGTGACTCACCGGAAACAACCGAACACCAACTGAATATCGAGAAAGCGGAGCCCAGGCCACCTGTAATGGCCTGGGCTCCGCCCTGTTTCTACCAGGTCGGGATCAGCGGAGGAAGAGCAGCGATCGCTGACCGCAGAGACGTGACGATCGGTTCGACCGCAGGGACGGCCGCGGTGAAAGCGTCCACGTCGTCGGCAAGCTGCTGACCGAAGGGCACCGCATCGGCAGTCGGTGTCTGTGTCGCGGGTGCGGGGGCGGAGATTTCGATGACCGGCGGAGGCTCCGCAGGTTTGGGGATGTCGACGCCGCTGCCGAGGGCGCCGGCGCTTGCGCCACCCAGGATCGCCCCGACTGCGGCACCCACTCCGATGGCGGGGACGGCGGCGATCGCCGATGCGGCCAGGCATCCCAGTCCGGCACCGGCCGCCGCACCGAAGGGCAGGCCGACACCGGCAGCGGTCGCACCGATGGCTCCGCCCGCGAGTCCGCCGACGATGGCCCCGATCCCGCATCCGACGAATGCGGCTGGCACCGAGACGAGTTCCGCGCCCACTGCCCCGGCCACAACGCCGCCGGTGAGGGTCGAGGCGGCCCGGCGATCAGACTCGTCGCGGCTGAATCCGAGATTGTCATACCCGGCAGCGATCTCCCACTCCATGTAGTCGAGATACGCCTGAACCTTGTTCCGCGTCTTGGCATCCACCCAATCCGGAACCGGCACCGTCGTGTCCCCGGCCCGCAGCACGTGCGGATCCATAGTCACTTCCGGTGATGGCGCGGCCGATTGCGGTTCATCGGGTTCGGTGGCCGGTGGTTGCTGAATCAGGGTGTCGGCCTGGGGTCCGAGTTGCTGCTGTGGACGGGGGCGTGCCGGTGGGGCGGGCGGATCAGGAAGGTAGTCCGCCAAGCTCGGTGGGGCAGCGGGAGGAGCCGGTGTGGTACTGAGGCCCGGCTGCCCATCCCCTGGCACCGCGAGGCCGGGCTGTCCCGATGCGCCCGCGAGACCCTGCCCTGTGACGGTGAGGAGCGGCAGTACGGCCAGCGCTGTGAGTGTGCGTGTTGTGGTCATTTATTCGCACCTCGATCCGACCGGTACACCGCCGGATCGATTCTTCGGAGCGGAAACGACCGCTTGCGGTGATCACGCTGATCGGGAGCCTACTCAGAACGCGCTGCACGACAACGAGGCCCAGGAACCTGGCACAGACCGTCGCTTCGCTGGCATTGCGACCGTGCCATTGGCCAAGGTGGCTGTGCTGGTGAACTCCGACGTCGTTCATCGGTCAACCGTGATGCCCTCCAGCGCAGTCGGGATCCGTTGATATCGGCGAAAACTGACGTCGCTGGGTGGCGTGTCCCGATGCTTCGGCGCGTCTGCTGAACGCACTATTCTGCCGATGAGCGTGTCCGCACCTCGACAGTGAAGGCCAGGCCATAGGTTGCTTTGCATCAGGAGGATGCGGACCAATCGAATGGGTGTGAACCTTTGGAGCTGACGGACGACGAGATTCAGAAAATTCAATCGAAGTACAAAGATCTGACCAACTACCAGGCTGATGACATTTTCGCCCCGATCGATCCGATGACATACCGCGAGTCCGGCGGAGATGGGCTGTTGCATATCGCCGCTGATAGGGGCGATCTGGAGACCATTCAACTGATGCTCCGCGCCGGGGCCGACATAAACCAGCTTGGCGACATGGGCCTGACCCCGCTCCACTATGCCTATTTGCATCATCAGCAGACCGTTGTCGACTTCTTGATCGAGAACGGTGCTTCCCTCGAGATACGAGATGAGTTCGGCAAGCTCCCGGCCGACCGGCAGTAGACAGTGAACGCACGGTATTGCCGCATAGTGCGCGGTTCGAAACGGCCACAGCGGGTGTCAAGTCCGATCGCGACGCCGGTTTTCGCCGATACGGCATCCAGCTCGCTGCGACCCACGTCGAGATGCACCGATCAACGACGTCATGATTCGCCGATGTAACCAACCAAGGGGTGGGGTGGGGGTGCGTAGACAAGGCGGGCAGGCCCCGCCTGCCCGACACCCCTGCCCGCTTCGATGCCGCGGTTCCGCCGTGCCGGGCGTGACTTTCCGGTCTCCGAGCCGTCACCGTCGGCACCGGCCGCCGCCCGGAAAGTCATGTTCGGCATGGCGGCGGCATCGGTTAAAATCGCGCACCCCCACCCCACCCGCCGGACGTCAGACGCGTCCGAACAGCGACCGTGCGCGGAAGCTGCGGCGTCGCCCGAGTCTCGACACGCCGAGCCGGGCCGTAATATCCCAGCGGCACAACGTAAGTCATTCACCGGTCTACGACGGTACCCTCAGCGCTCGAACATATGAGAAACGCAGACCTTCGCTGAAATCGGGGCGAATACGGCGGTAGCTCAGGGTCGGCGTTATGCACGCGAGTCGCATGCCTTCCCGCCCCCTGACCAGGGGGGAAGGGTTTCATGCTCAGAGGACAGCAAATACACCCATCAGTGTGTATTTGCTGTCCTCTGAGCATGAAACAGAAGAAGAGTAAGGGGCGAGAAGGCGAAAAAATATGAGTAACAAGAAAATTCAGTAAGAGAAAGAAGTAAGTAACCTTGGGTGAGAATCGGTGAAGTCCGGTGCAAGGTAGCGATGGGTAACGAGGGTGCGTAACCGGCGGTCGAGTGAGCGGTAGCGCCCGGCAGCGTGGTGACGTTCGGTGCGAACGCGGCGGTATCAGTGGTCCGGCCCGGCGGGAATGACGGCGGTCTCGGGTCCGGTGATGGGCACGATCCCGGTGTTCCTGAACGGGTTGGTGGATTCCCTGGGCACACGCCGCATGATAAGGGCGTCCAACCTCCCGTCAAGTCGCGAATTTCCTGTGCGGTCAGGTGATTCGGGTGCCGGTCGGGCGAGGGAAATTCGCTCCTTGAGCGTGAGCCTCCTGGACGCCCTGGGCAGGCGATAGGGGCAGGCCGCGGGGCCTGCCCTCGGAGGACGCGGCGCGCGCCCAGGGAATCCACGTTCTCCGAGGCCCCCAATCCCATTGACACGTACGTGTCAGAACCACCGGCCCCGAACCCGAAACGCGCTCACGGACCGGTTGACACGTACGTGTCAACGTCATCGGAAGGACCCGGAGATCATGACCGACTCCGACACCATCACCGGCCTACTCGTCAACGCTCTCGAGAACACCTGGGCCGCAATCCGAGCCCGCCACCCCGACGTCCCCGACGTGGTATTGACCGTGGGGGCCGGATCAACCGGCACTAGCGAAATGACCCTCGGGCACTTCGCGCCGAACCGCTGGATCCGCGGCGAGTACGAACTCCATGAGCTGTTCGTCGGCGGGGAAGGGCTCCAGCGCGGGGCGGCCGATGTGCTCGGCACTCTGCTCCATGAAGCCGCTCACGGCATCGCCATCACGCGCGGGATCAAGGACACCAGCCGCCAGGGCCGGTGGCACAATGAACGATTCCGCGCCCTCGGGGAGGAGCTCGGGCTCACGCTGGCGCATCACGACAAGATCGGATGGTCGGTCACCACCGTGCCTGACCGGACTCGTGAGATATACCGGGACGAACTCGAAGAACTTGCGTTCGTGTTGGTGGCCTACCGCCGGTGCGAACCGAATCGGCGCGGCGGTCGCAAGTCCAACAACAACGGCTTGTCTGCCGAGTGTGACTGCGGCCGCAAGATTCGCGTCTCCAAGAGCGTGATGGAGGGCGGCCCGATCTACTGTGGCAAGTGCGGCGGGGAGTTCAGTACCGAGCACGAACCTGGGGGAGCGAGCTCAGTTCAGATCGAGTTCACACCGGTCAGTTCACATTGAGTTCACGACAGCAGAAAGGCCCGGCGGAAACCGGGCCTGATCTGGTCGAACGTTGGTGCGCGATACTGGGATTGAACCAGTGACCTCTTCCGTGTCAGGGAAGCGCTCTCCCGCTGAGCTAATCGCGCGGGTCTTTGCTCTTCAAAAGAAGAGGCGGCGACGGGAATCGAACCCGTGTGCACGGCTTTGCAGGCCGTTGCCTCACCACTCGGCCACACCGCCAAGCAGGCCGTGTCGGCCTCTCGAGCGGATGACGGGATTCGAACCCGCGACCCTCACCTTGGCAAGGTGATGCGCTACCAGCTGCGCTACATCCGCATTTCGTCCCGGGCGCCTTTCGGCTGTCCCGCTGACGAGAGAGAACATTAGCCGACGATCTGCGCAGGTAACAAATCGCCTGGTAGGAGGGGGTAAATCTGAACTACAGGCATGTAGTTCCCCCAGTCGTCCGGGGCGGGGAGGGCCGGGTGGGCAGGAATCGCCGTCCACCCCAACCCGCCCGGGCGGCGGGCCCGTGTCGTCCCGGCAACGTGCCGGTGAAGCCTCACCCATCACACGGTCCCCAGAAACCTCAGTTTTACGCTGTTGTGCACGCGATTTGGTGTGACAGCAACGGGGTGTGTAATCTTCATTCTCGTTCGAGCGGCACCGCAAACGCTGGTCCGAACACCCCGCGGTTCTATAGCTCAGCGGGAGAGCACTCGCTTCACACGCGAGGGGTCGCTGGTTCGATCCCAGCTAGAACCACTCGAATCGAATGGCCGGTCTGCCACAGGTAGACCGGCCATTTTTCATGCCATGGATGCTGGTCTACCCGGAGATCCCCCCTCGCGTGGAGTACACACTGACCGAGCGCGGCCGGGCGGTCGAGCCGGTGATCGCGGCCCTCGCCGCGTGGGGTGGTGGAACGTCCTTGGCCGAGCAGCTCTGAGTCCGGCCTCTTTTCGGCATCCCAACCCCTCGCGGCAGGCGCACGATAGACGGGAAGCCACCGATGGACGGTTGAGGTGCCGCGGCCTTCCGGTCGCGGTCGATCGGGAGATACGGAGGTTGCGACATGACGAGAACCGCGCAGCGGCAGGACACGACCTCGGTGCCGACGACCCTTGCTATCGATGTCGGCGGTACGGGATTGAAGGCCGCGGTGCTGGACGCCAATGGCGATTTGAGTTCGGAGAAGGTGCGCGTCGAGACACCCCGGCCTGCCTATCCGGATGTGCTGATCGCCGCGGTCGCCGATCTGGTGCGTCCATTGCTGCCCGTCGACCGGGCATCGGTCGGATTCCCCGGAATGGTGCGGGCGGGGCGGGTCTATTCGGCGCCCAATCTGGTGCGATCACGGCCACCCGAGGACGAACTCGACCCCGGTGCGGTCGCGGCCTGGTCGGGGTTCGCATTGACCGAGGCGCTGGAAACCGAACTCGGGGTGCCGGTCAAGGTGGCCAACGACGCGGATATGCAGGGTGCCGCGGCGATTCGCGGCAGCGGCCTGGAAATGGTGGTGACCCTCGGGACCGGATTCGGGACGGCACTGTTCTACGAGGGGAAGCTCACTCCGCACCTGGAGCTCGCGCATCATCCGTTCCGCCACGGCGAAAGCTACGACGAACAGCTCGGCGACGAGACCCGCCGGCAAATCGGCGCCAAGAAGTGGAATCGCCGTGTCGCGCTCGCGGTGGCAACCCTGGACGCACTGGTGTTTTTCGACCACCTGTACATAGGCGGCGGCAACGCGCGCCACGTCACCGTCGATCTGGGCCCCAAGGTGACCACGGTCGACAACCTGGCCGGCATCCTCGGCGGCTTCCGCCTGTGGGATTGTGCGCCGAGCTGAGTTGCGCTGGTGCGCCGCGGATCCACGCGGACGGGCGGGGCGGTGGCAGGTGTGTCGGTACCCACCCACCCGGCTGTGCGCTGACCGCTTGACAGCACCCCATAGAAGAGTCGTTTTCGGCCCTCGTGATTCGAACGGCTCGAGTGGGCGCGCCCAGCCTGATGGAGGTCGGCGAACAGAGCCTTCTCGTCGGTCAGGCGCGACGAAATCGAGCCCTGTTCCTAACGTCCCGCCACGCCAAAGCTCACTGCGGCGGCCTCCGCCACGGTGGGTCACCGCCACATCCTTCCGCGGCTGGGCGAGGTCGTACCGGTCGCGCGTGGCCAATGGCGGCCAGCGAGAATCACATACATCGTGCACGATGGAACCGGGGTAGGCTGACCGGTCTGTCTACTGCCTCATGAATATGCGCCCAGGAGGCCCACCATGCCCACCCCGCAGTTATCCGTCTCCGGGAACCCGTCCCGGCGTATCGCGGTAGCCGATCAGACCGAGCGCCTATGCACGCTTGTTCGGGACGCGGACCTGTCCACCCCGGTCCCCACTTGCCCCGGCTGGACATTGGCCGACCTGATCCAGCACGTAGGCAGCGTGCAACGCTGGTTCTCGGTCCTGCTCCAACTGCGTGTTCAGGGGCCGCCCAAGAGCCGGGAGGTGGATCTCCATCTGCCCGAGCGCCCAGAGTTGTTGCCGGACTGGCTGGCCGCAAGCGCGGCCGTGGCAATCCACACCTTCGAAAGCATGGACCCCGACCTGCCCATGTGGGCTTGGGGTGAGGACCAGCACGCCCGATTTTGGGTCCGGCGCATGCTGTTCGAAACACTCGTACATCGCGCGGATGCCGAACTGGCCCTTGGCATCACGCCCGAGATCGCACCCGGCATGGCCGCTGATGGCGTGGACGAATTCCTGGTCAACTTGCCATACGCTGGACTGTTCGCCCCCGGCGTCAAAGAAATGCGCGGGCGCGGCGAGACCATCCGGTTCAAAGCTATCGATGTAGGCGATGAATGGGTGATGCGTCTGCGGCCGGACGGCTTCGGAATCATCGAAACCCCATCGATCATCCCCGCATCGAGCACCATTCGCGGCACTGCGGCAGACCTGCTGCTATTCCTGTACGGTCGCCTGCCGCATACCGCGCCGACCCTGAAAGTGACTGGCGACGAGACCCTTTTGACTCGCTGGTCGGCGCACTCCAAGTTCTGATCCCGCATAGGCGACAGCCGGGCCCGCACAGAGGTGGAGGACACGGCGGCTGTGGCCGCCACGACGGTGGGCCGTCGTCGTGGGTGCGTGCTCGGTACGCGCCGGAACCCGCGGCCCGGATCGTTGGCATGTGGCTCATGATCTCGGGAAGTCAGCGAGGGGGCTGGCAGGGGGCTCGCCGGTGCCGCCGAAGCCGGCATGGTCGGCGCGCAGACCCGCACTCCGCGGCGCACCAGCTCTTCGAGTGCCGGTCGGTAGGTGCGATTTGCCAGCTCGAATCCGTGCAGCAACACCACGGTGGGACCGGTGCCGCCGACCAGATATCGGCTGCGGATGCCGTCGACCGACGCTGTCCGCCACTGCAGCCCGCTGATATCGGGCCGATTGGCGTGCCGTGGGAGCTCCATGGTTCGACCGTGCACAGCGGGATCGGCCGCTGCCGAGAGACCAATTTCGTCCGTCGACGCTGGAATGGTCCACGACCGCTGGGACCTTCGACTCCTCTTCGGCGGGGCCCGGCTGCTTCGGATCTCTGTAGTTCGAGGACGCTCCGGTGACCTTCTGCCCTCCCGATCACCCGTTCTGTTGAGTCACAGTGAACTGGAGGACATGCTCTGCGAGTACGGGATTCGGAGTGCGCCGAGCGGTTCCAGGGTCTCGGATCGGCAGGACCGGCCGACGGCGCGGGCAGTAACTACGGATGGCGCGGACAATGGCTTCACTCGACTCCCATATGACACAGTCGGACCTCTTCACCTGGAGCATGGAGCAGGACCCGAGCCTTCGTTCCACGATCGTGTCGGTGCTGTTGCTGGACGCCGAACCGGACTGGAATCGGTTGCTGTGCACGATCGATCGGGGGACGCGTGCGGTGCCGCGATTCCGGCACCGGCTGGTTGCGGTGCCGTTGGGCCTCGCACCCCCGCGGTGGACGTCGGATCCGGATTTCGACCTGTCGTGGCATGTGCGGCATTTCGACGTGGCCGCCCCCGCCGATCTGTCGTCGGTGCTGGAGTTCGCGCGTACCGAGGCGATGGCGGCGTTCGATCCGGCTCGACCGCTGTGGCGATTCACCGTGCTCAGCGGTCTCGCCGGTGGCAAGAGCGCGGTTGTCCTGAAAGTGCACCACAGCCTTACCGACGGTCTCGGTGGTATCCAGATCGCCGGTGAGATACTCGATTTCGACCGCGCGGGAACCGAGCGCGCGCAGATTCCGGAGCCGGCGCGCGCGGCCGGGCGCGGTGTTCTCGGCGATATCGTGGCATGGAACTGGACGGTTGGCGCGGGGCTGGTGCGCGGTGGGCTGTCGATCGTCCTGCCGGCATTCCGGCGGACGGTCACCAAACCGGTCGAAGCGATCAAAGACGGTGCGGCGCTGGCAGGTTCGCTGCTACGTCTCGCGTACCCCATCACCAGCACCCTGTCGCCACTGATGACCGAACGAACCCTGGGGCGGAGGCTGACGGTATTGGATGTGCCGCTCGACGCCCTGCGGCACGGCGCACACGTCGCCGGCTGCACGGTCAACGATGCCTTCCTGGCCGGAGTGCTGATCGGTCTGCGCGCCTATCACGACCGCCACGGCGCGAAGGTGGACCAACTGCGGGTGGCCATGCCGATCAGTCTGCGGCGGGCCGCGGATCCGATCGGTGGAAACCGGATCACCTTGGCGCGCTTCGCTGTTCCGGTCGACATGGCCGCGGCCGTCGACCTCATGCGCGCGCTCGACGCCACGGTCGAGGGGTGGAAGCACGAACCGGCGATCCCGCTCTCGAATGCCGTCGCGGCGACCTTCAACCGACTACCGGTCGGATTGCTCACCGAAATGTTCAAACACGTCGACTTCGTCGCCTCCGACGTCCAGGGCTCTCCGGCAGACCTCTATCTCGCCGGCGCGAAGGTCGATCGGATCTACCCCTTCGGCCCCACCACCGGCACCGCGTTCAACATCACCCTGATCTCCCACGTCGACACCTGCTGCATCGGAATCAACTCCGACACCGGGGCTGTCCCCGATCCGGAGGTGCTGACCGATTGCATCGCGGCCGGGTTCCGGACGGTCGCCGACATCGACGCGGTCCCGCCCGACCGGTAGCCGCGAGCCCACCCGAGCTCGCCGATGCCGGAGGCGAGGTCGGGTGGGCTCGGAGGCGGATGCCGCGTCCGAAGTGGCTTGCTATCTCCGGCCTCGGTGAGGACGGATGGTCGGCACGGGTGGGGCTGCAAAGGCCACCTCTGCGGATCGAAAGTGCTTCTACCGCAATGTCATTGCTCCCTCTCGGCTTTGGGTCGCGGACCCTGATCGGGATCATGGGGGACAGGACCTACGGACTCGGTCGCTGTACTTTTCGGATGGTTCTGGCCTGGCAGGGCCGATTCCGATGGTAGAGCGGCGAGCTGGGTGTGTATATCACGTTGCGGGACAAGTACTTCCGTCGAATCACGTGATTGTCGCGGTATTCCGCTCACCGGGATGCGTGCAGTCGTTCGTTCGGCTCGGCTCCTAGGCTCGGGAGATCGAGGCACCCGATGTCGTGTCGCCGTTCGGGTACGCCGCAGAAGCATGGACGGATGGGGGTCTCATGGACGAGTTGGCCGGTGTGATGGTCGAGGAAAGCTCCCGCGATGATGCTCAACTGCGAATAATTCGCGGTTGAACATGGTGGCCGTGCGTCGGTAACGCTCGGTTCTGTAAGGGTTGGAGTCGGCTCCGATCCAGGTCTGGATTTCTACTTGCACGCATTGGCATTCCGCTGTGATGCGCTGCTCTGAAAGGCAACTATTGTCTCTCGAAGGTGTTCAATGAGCTCCATTGACGATCATGCAATTATCGGTACTGTCGCTACCGTGAGTAGCTCTTATGAGGAAACCCGGCGTGCGGTTGAAATCGATGGCAAGACCGTGCGTTACCATGAGTCCGGGGAGGGTCCGCCGCTGTTGCTGCTGCATGGGTCGGGTATCGGTGTAACTGGGTGGAAGAACTTCCGCGGTAACCTCGAGACCTTTGCGAAGCAATTCCATTGCTATATTCTTGAATTTCCGGGATTCGGCGTCAGTGATCCCTGGGAGGGAAATCCCTTCGCTGTGGCGGTGGAAGCTGTCATCCGGTTCATGGACAAGCTCGGCATCGCGTCGGCATCAGTAATCGGGAATTCAATGGGTGGTGTGGTCGGCGCACTGGTGGCCATGCGCGAGCCGTCGAGAGTCGAGAAGCTCGTCGCGATCGGCGGAATCGGGACGCCGGCGTTCGGCTCGGGGGTCAGTGAAGGCACGAGGTTGCTGTCGGAATTCGCGGACGCGCCCGACCGCGACAAGCTCGTGCGCTGGTTGCGATGCATGGTGGTGGACACTGATCTGCTCACCGAGGAATTGATCGAAGAGCGGTGGGTGACCGCTTCGGATCCGGCAGTGCGCAAGACACTGCGCGCGATGTACGGCTCGGAAGCGCTGGCGCGGATGCTGCGGCCGAGTGATCCGGTTCCGTACTGGTCAGCTCTACATCAAGTGTCCTGCCCGACTCTCTTGGCTTGGGGCCGAGAGGACCGGCAGTGCCCCCTGGATATGGCCCTCATTCCGTTGCGACTCATTCCATCCGCGCAATTGCATGTGTTTCCGAACTGCGGGCACTGGGTGATGACGGAGGCTGAAGAGCAGTTCGAAGCGCAGGCATTGGAATTCCTGCTGCGTTAGCGGGAAAGGGAGAAATCTAGATGTCGGATATGGCCGAGGTGGCGCGGGTCGCTGTGTGTACCGCGCGTTGGCGCGAGGAGCTGCGACCGAAGCTCGATACCTTTGGATTCGCGATCATCGAACCGGGGCCGGATGCTCCGCAGCTGGATGAGGTGATGGCGGAGCTGGGTGAGCCGGTCGAATATTATTTCGGAACAAAACTTGCGCTGGAACCGCAGGAGGGTTCCGAAAATCTGCAGTTCACGACACGCGGAATGCCACTGCATGCGGATTCCATCTTCAATGCGGGACCGTCGGTGAAGTTCATCGGAATGCAGTGCGTCACGGCCCCCGCGGCGGGAGGTGAGACGCTGATTTCGAATACCGCGGCGTTCTTCGACAATGCGCCTGCGGATCTGATCGAATCTGTTCGAGATATTGTTGTGGAATATCGGAATAGAATCGACGGATATTACAAGGATGGTGTCGCGGGAGAACACCCGCGTATCGTCCCTGTGCAGGTGGACCCGGATACCGGGGTCGAGCGGCTGGTGATGGGATTCAGCGATCCCGAAGACCCCATGCGCACGCATGATGCGGTCGTCGTCGGATACTCCGACTCGGACAGCGCGGAACTACTGCGCCGAATCGAGGAGATTCTCTATCTGCCGAACGTGATGTACTCGCACAAGTGGCGCGTCGGGCAGCTGATGGTCATCGACAACCGTCGCGTACTGCACGGGCGAGCGCCTTTCGAGGGGCAGGCTCGCAAGTTGATCCGGCTGTCTGTCGCATGAGCGCCGAGACGAATATGGATCGCTATCCAGGGGTCCTGCTCGAGCTCCGCCGCCATGGAGCACGCCTGTCCACTTCAGTCGAAGGTGTTGTGTCGCAGAGTGATTCAGGATCGCTCGTCGTGGAGGAGTTCGGTCGGGACTGGCCGCTGCCCGCGGGAGGCATGGACAGTTGCACCACCATCGAATGGGCTCCTGAACATGTCGTGGTCAATACCGGCAGGCAGAACGCCACGGTCCTCTACTACTGGGCTTCCCGTGCGGGCAACTGCTACCTGCTCGGCTCGGACCTGGCCGGATTGACCGCCCGTGCAATGGCTTTGGCCGGACCGCAGAACGACCGCCTGGGGCAGATCCGTGCCTTGCGGCGAGACATCCGCAAGATCGGCGGTGGCCGCACAGCCGTATTCAGCGTTACCGGCGATCGGATCGATGTCCGGGAGACTGTCGCGCGAGTGTGGACCCCCGCACTCATCGCGGGCGAGTCCGCGCAGGAAGCCGGCGAGCGTCAGGTCGAGATATTGCGACAGGAGATCGTCGCGAGTCGTGAGCCGGGGCCGGTCACCGTCGTCGTCTCCGGGGGAGTCGATTCCGGTCTGGTCGCCGCCCTGGCACAGCGGACAGGGGTTCTCGATCGCCTCGCCAGTCTGGGCACGCCGTGGGGGAACGAGTACGCCGCCGCCGATGAGCTCGGAGCTCACCTCGGGCTTCCGGTGCACCGTATTCCCCTGTCCGAGAACGATATTCTGCGGGCCCTCCCGGAAACGATCCGCATGTTGGGTGAGCCGGATCGCGAAACCATCGCCGCCGGAGTCGGTCTCGTTGCGGTCTACCGGCAGGGCGCCGTGCCGCTCGGCACCGTGCTGACCGGTGTGGGTTCGGATTTGATCAATTCCGGTCATCGGGTGGATGCGGACGAGGTCGCGGATCTGCGCGCCGCGGTATCGGACCGGCTGGCGGAGGCGTCGCTGACGTCGGAGCTGTCGGGCGTCGCCGCCGCGGCCCACGGGTACGTGCTGCGCCACATGTACTGGAGCCCGGCCGTCATTCAGGCGGCGTTGGACACCGATCCACAGGTCATGCGTCACCGGGGCCGCGAGAAGGGCCATCTGCGTACAGCCGCCGAGCGGTTGCTGCCCGAATCGGTTGCGTGGCGTCCCAAACAGGCCCTGCACCACGGTGCCGGTGTCGATCGCAACCTGGAGGCCGCGGTGGCCCGGTTGCTCGGGGGCGGCGCGGTCGACGCCGGTCGCTTCTATCGACTGGTGGAGGCCGAAGTGGTGGAAGCCCTGCTCGCATCCCCACACGAGTCGCCCGATTCGGATAAATGCCTGGACCGCGCCGTGGCCGCATACGCGCGGTGATCACTGAAAACTGGGAGGTTTCCATGAGCAACATCGAGATCGAAGACGTCGGTCGTGTACGCATTGTGCGGCTGGCGCACGAGAAGCCGACGAACCCGGTGGGGAAGCAGACCGCCTTGGCGTTCATGGCGGCGATGCGGGACGCCGATGCGGACGAGAACGTCGGGTCCGTCGTGGTCACCGGTGGCGAGAATCGGTGCTTCAGCGCCGGCGGCGATTTCAACGAGGCCCGGATGCTCTCGGACGACGAGATCGTCAACGACACGATCGACTGGTGCACCGACCTGTACCTGTCGGTCCTGAACATGAGCAAGCCAACGATTTCGGCCGTCGATCGCCATGCTGTCGGCCTGGGCTTCCAACTGGCCCTGATGTTCGACTGGAAGCTCATGTCGACCCGAGCGGACCTGTTCATGCCGGAGCTGGAGCACGGAATCGGTGCGTCGATGGGCGCGACGATCATCACCACGGCCTGTGGCTACGATGTGGCCCGCCATGTCGTCATGTCGTGTCGGCCGATCGGGCCGGAGGAGGCGATGCGCCTGGGCATGATGGACGAGGTTTGCGAGCCGGAGTTCTTGTTGGATCGGGCGATTCAGCGGGCGAATCGAATGTCTCGGTATCCGGGCATCGCGTTCGCGGCGACCAAGAAGGTGCTCACCGAGCATATGCGCAGAGCGCTCGAAGACACCCGCGCGGCTTCGCAGCACGTGCATCGCGAATCCTTCCGGGCGAAGGCCATGACGAAGCACTTCGACAACATTCTGGGAACCGTGCAGGAAACCGAAGTGGTCAGCGCCGGGTGATGAACGTGCTCGATCGCTCGAGCGGTGCCGATGGCACTGTGTGCGGGCTTCTGTATTCGGAGTTCTCGACTGTTGCGACGGCAGCCCCGGACGCTCCGGCGATCATCGGATTCGACGGAATCGTGGTCTCCTACGGCCGGCTGTTGCGGGCTGCCGCTGAGATCGCCGATATCCTCTCCCACAGTGTGGATTCCGGCCGCATCGTCGGTCTGGCCGTCGACGATCCGGGGACGTTTCTCGCTGTCTATTTCGCCGTCTCCCGGATCGGTGCGGTGGTGGTACTGCTGGACAGCACGGTCGAGGACCTCACCCGACAGTGCGAGAAGTTCGACCTGGACTTGGTGGTGCGTGACGGTTCGGAGGGTCTCGGATCCATCGTGATCGAGGGGGTCCAGGCCAGGGGCCACGGCACGACGGCGGGGACCGGCGGTGACGCTCACGCCTATCTGCAAGGCGATTTCGTCGTGCATTGCACCTCGGGTTCGACCGGCGCCCCGAAAGGCATAGTGATGTCCGAGCCGGCGGTCCTCGCCAGGGTGCGGTCGTGGGCCGGGGAGGCCGGGCTGACGTCCTCGGACGTGGTGCTGTGCGCATTGCCGCTGTGGCACGGGCACGGCATCGATGTGTTGGCCCTGCCCGCACTGCTCAGCGGCGCCCAGGTGGTGTTCCAGCGCGGAACACACACCACCGCACGAGGATTGGCCCGCGCCGTGCGAACCCATGCCGTGAGCATCGTGAGTGGTCTGCCGGTGATGTATCAGATGCTCGTCGCCGCCGAGGGCGTGGACCGATCGATGCTTGCGACCCTTCGCTATGCCCTGACGGGTAGTGCGCCCATCGCAGCCGAGACTCAGCAGAAATTCCGTGAGCGTTTCGGACTGCCGCTGAGACAGGGCTATGGGCTCGGAGAGATCGGCATCATCGCCTGGGATGCGACGGGAGCCGAGCCCGGGACGGTGGGCCGTCCGGTGCCGGGAGTGGAATGGCGGCTGGTGCCCGTGCCCACCACCGGAGCCCCGGGCGCGGCGGAGTGCGAATTGCTGGTTCGCGGCGAGGGTTTGGCGCGTGGCTACTATCGCGACTCGTCGGCCGAGTCGGCGATGTTCACCGATGGGTGGCTGCGCACTCACGATCTTGTCGACGCCGGTCCGGACGGCTGGGTTGTCCGTGGGCGGCTGTCGACATTCATCAATGTCACCGGCAACAAGGTCGCCCCGACCGTGATCGAATCGGCGTTGCGCGGTTGCGCCGGTGTGGTGGACTGCGCGGTGGTCGGTGTGCCCGATGGCGAGGGTGGCGAGCAAGTGGCTGCCCTGATCGTGGCCGCCCCAGAATGTGACGCCAACTCCATTCGGCGGCATGTTGGTTCGCGGCTACGTCCTTATGAACTGCCGCAGCGCTACACCTTCGCCGACAGCGTGCCGCGTACGACGGTCGGGAAGACCGATTACGACGCGGTCGCCCGACTCCTGGATCGACTCCGAGCGAGCGCCCCATGAAGGATGCGAATGCGGTCGGAATCGAATGGTGTGGCCGGACAGTGAGTTTCGGGCAGTTGGACGCGGCCGCCGGCGCGGTGGCTGAGCGATTGGTCCGGATCGGGGCCGCCCGGGCGAGCGTACTGGTGATGGGACCGCTCTGCCCGGCTTACCTGGTCGGGCTGCTCGCCGCGTGGCGAGCCGGTGCCGTTCCGGTCCCCGTCGACACCGGTTTGAGTGCCGACCGGTACGCGTGGCTGGAGCGACAGTTGGCCCCGGTGGCGCTGGTCAGCAGCGATGTGACCGCCGTTGAGCAGTACCGGGCGGTGACCACCGGGACGACCGAGCTGGTCCTCGACGCCGCCACCGGTGCCATCATCGTCGAGGCCGGTCCGGATAGTGACTGCCCTGCGAGAACATTCGACGATCCGGACGCGAGCTATGTGATACCGACCTCCGGCTCCACCGGTGAGCCGAAAGCCGTTGTCGGCAGTCGCCGGGGTTTGGAGGATTTCCTGGACTGGTTCCGCGACGAGTTCCAGTTGACCGCCGCCGACCGCTGTGCCGCCATTACCCGGGTCAATTTCGATCCATCGCTGCGTGAATTGCTCGGCGTGCTGGGTGCAGGCGGAACACTGGTACTGCCGCCGGTCGACGCGCAGCTGGATCCGCGGGCGCTCGCCGACCACCTGATCGACGCTCGCCCGACACTCGCTTTTCTGGTGCCGTCCCTCGCTGTTCGAATAGCAGGGGATCCGCGGCTCGCCGAAACCGGCTTGCCGGATCTGCGCCTGATCTTCTTCGCCGGTGAGAGCCTGAGCGAACGAGTGGTGCGCGAATGGGCGCGCATCGCGCCCGGAGCCGAGATCGTGAATCTGTATGGTCAGACGGAAGCGACACTGGCACAGCTGTTCCGGCGCGATGTCCAGCTTCTGGATACCGGAGGGACTGCCACCGTTCCGGTCGGCGGCCCTCGCCCGGGTATTGGCGTGGAACTGTCCGAACCGGACGACTCCGGTCTCGGCGAACTCCTGCTCGTATCGGACACGCCGGCCCTCGGCGTCCTGACTCCCGGGGCCGGCCCGCACCGGATCACCCCGATTCCCAGCCCGCTCCCGACCGGCGATATGGGTTATCTCGCCGCCGAAGGAGATTGGGTCGTTCTCGGCCGCGCCGGCAATGACCTCAAGGTCGCGGGCAGCCGAGTCTCCTTTCATCGCTTCGTCACGATGGTCGAAAGGCTGCCAGCGGTCCGCCAGTGCGTCGTCGTCGACCGCGACGGCCCGCATGTCTTCGTTGCCCTCGGCACGGCAACAGACGCAACCTCCGATGCGTCAGAAGCACTGCGCGCCACGGTGAGCGCCCTCGGCGCCGATCTGAAGCTGCCGCGATTCGGCCTGCACCTACACGCCGAACTGCCCATGCTGCGCAGCGGCAAGGTGGACCGACAGGCCTTGACAGCGCTCGCCGGACCGGTCGAAATCGACTCCGCGGCACACCCCGCCGCACCCGAGTCCGACTGCGAGGCAATCGAACGGACCCTGCGTGCCATCCTCGGAATCGGTTCCGGTGCAGCGGGATTTGTCGATTCCGGCGTCGGCTCGCTCGACATGTTCGACGTGGTGGCGGCAGTGCACCGGCGATACGGCGTCCGTCTTACCGTTCCCGAATGCTTCGCCCTGCGCGAGGTGCCCGCCTTGGCAGCGGAGATCATGCGTCGTCGAGGGGACGCCGCCACCCGCGACAGCGTCGCCGCCGATCACCGGCCCTCAGAGGTGCCGGGCAGCTATCCGCTGTCCACTCGCCAGCGTGCCTACATGTGGGTGTGCATGTCCGGTGGCAATGCGAACTGGTGCAACCTGTCTCGGGAGATCCAGGGTGAGCGGCCGTACTCCGAGGCGGAGGTGGTGGATGCGGTGCGCGCCCTGCTCGCGCGGCACGATGCGCTCGGCCTCGCGTTGGACGCCGGATGGAACAGTCAGATATACACGCCGGCGGCGGCTTTGGAATGTCCGCTGACCGTCGTGAACACCGCCGTGGTCGTGGACTCTCCGGATTTCCGTGGTCTGGTGCAGTCCGTGCGGGCCCGGCAGGTCGCCGAATTGATCGATCCGACCGCGCCTCCTCCACTGCGAATCGTGTTGGTGCGCGGCCGCGACGGTTGCTCGACGCTGCTCGTCGCCCACCATCTGTTCGTCGATGGGCTCGGCATGGATGTGCTGGCTCGGGAACTGCGTGAACTGCTTTCCGGTCGACGGCTCGAGCCAGTGTCACCCGGGGACTCCTATCGCGACTATTGTGTCGCGACAGCCCGGTCGGAGAGTCCGGGGCCGGCTGCCGCCTATTGGCGGAAACTGTTGGCCGGTGTCGAACAGTTTCGTCTCCCCGAGGCGTCCGGAGACGACTCTGCGGTGGGCGAACTGCGCTCCCTCCCGCTGGGTGCGATGTGCACCCGTGCGGTGCACGTCCTGGCCGAGGAGTCGGGCGTTTCCGCGTTTACCGTGGTGCTGGCCGCATTCGAGCGCGCCGTGGCCGAAACCATCGGCATCGGTCGGCTGCCGATCGTGGTAGCCAGCCAGCATCGCGCGACGGCAGGCCCCGCCGCGGTCGGCAACTTCACCAGCACGCTCATCGTCTACGGCAGCGGTTCGACGTCGTTGCTGCACAGCATCTCCGAGATCGCGTCCCAACTGGCAGCGGGCACCGAGCACGGTGATTGGGAATTCGACCAGCGGGTGGCCGACCTGGGTTTGGACGCGGTCGACTGCTTCCCGATCTCGACAGTCCTGTTCAACCAGCACCCCATGGCGCGCGCACTGCGCGCCCGCGAACTGGGGTCCTGGCAGCCGCGGTCTCTGGGCCGCTCGCTGCGCTATCAGCTACAGGGGGAGCTGCAAATGTCGGGACCCGAAATGGTCATGACCTACTACTATCGTCGCGGCATCGCCGGTGGCGATGTGATCGACCGCGTGCACGCGGCGTTGCTGCGTACCGTCCTCGTCGGCCGCGAGGTCAGCCGATGAGTGAATTCGCCGGTGCCACAATTCCTTCCGCGCTGGAGCTGAGCCCTATTCAGCGGGCCTATCTGGTCGGCGATCAGGACGGCCTGGAGTTGCGCAGTCCCGCGCGCTACTACGTAGCCTGTGATCTGGAGATGTCCGATATCGAGACCCTCCAGCGCCGGCTCGACCACCTGGTGCGCGCGCACCCGATCCTGCGCACCGGCATCGGGGTAGACCTGATCCCGATACCGGTGGACGCCGAGGTGACCATCCCGGTCGAGGTCACAAAGGTCGATGAACAGTCTTTCGCTGCGGCCGACGCCGTAGTTGCGAACGAATTCCGTTCCGACGACCTGGAATTCGATGTATGGCCACAACTTCGCGTCGCCGCCGTATGCTCGCCCGCACGCACCCGGTTGCATCTTGTCTACGCGATGTGGCTCATGGACGGCACCGCGCTCACCCGATTCCTGCGCGGTCTGCTCGTGCCGGACCCACAGCCGTCGGCTGGACTCGCAGTGACCGGGAGCGTCCTCCGACGTCGGGACAGCGACGAGACATATTGGCGCACTGTCACGGCCAGCCTGCCCGACGCTGCCGAGCTGCCACTTCGGCCGGGCTGGCGGCAATCGAGCCGTGCCGTCTCTCACCGGATCGTGCGTCTCGCGCCGGAGTTCGCGAAGCCGCTGGCTGCTCGGGCACGCGCCCACGGGCTGACCCTGCCGATGGTCTTCGCCACCCTGTACGGCACGATGCTCGGGTCCCTCGGTGGGGGACGATCCCACACCGTGACGGTCGTGCGATCGCAACGACCCGCACGCGAAACGGACGGTGCGCTGGGCAATTTCGGCAGCACTCTGCCACTGGCGATACCAGCGCTCGGGACCGAAGATTTCGTCGCCCTCGCCCGCGAGGTCCAGAGCCAGTTCCTCGAACGGTCTGTCCACTTGTCACCGAGTGGATCGGACATCACCCGCTGGGCCGATCCGACGGGTGATCGGCGACGTCTGGCTCACCCGTACGCCTTCACGGCGGTGGAGCTGGACAGTGCCGCCGAGGCGGCAATCGGGCTGCGCCGCGACTGGAACAGCATTCGCATGCGGGTTCCCCAGGTGCTGCTGGATCATCAGGTGGGCGTCGACAGCGACGGTGCGATTCTGCTGGGATTCGACTGGCGTACGGATGCTTTCGACAGCGGATTCATCCCCGACCTCATTGATCGCTATCTGCGCACCGCGACCGAGCTGGCGGGCGGGGAATCCGCCTGGACCCGCTCCCCCCAGCGCGTGTTCTCGGGCTCCAGGCCCAACCCTGGGACGACAATCTCGGGCGGCCGCCCAGCGCCATTGCACGAGCGGGTTCTGACCACAGCGGCGCGGATGCCGGAGGCGCCCGCCGTCCGCGACGCCCAAGGCGTGCTGACCTATGCGATGTTGGTCGACGCGGCGACGGACGTGGCCGAACGCCTCGTGACCGCGGGCGCGGTCACCGGCGACCGGGTCGGAATCCATATTCCGCGCGGCCGGGGGCAAGTGGTGGCTGTCCTCGGTGCGCTCCTGGCCGGCTGCGTGTACGTCCCGTTGGATCGGGCCTTGCCCGATGGCCGTCTGGACCGCATCACCAAGCGAGCCGAGCTTCGCTTCGCCCTGACCGATGGCACGGGCAGTGTGGTCGACGGATGGCGGCGGCGGGGAGTGAGCCCACTCGCGGTCCCGACGTCGACGCCCGCGCGCTGGCCGAAAAGCTCTGTTATCAGCCAGAATTCGGCAGACACCGCCTATGTGATCTTCACGTCCGGTTCCACTGGTGAGCCCAAAGGGGTGGTGATCAGCCATGTCGCGGCGTCCAACACCATCGACGCCGTCAACGAGCTGATCGGGCTCGGGCCCACTGACAGCGTGCTCTCGGTGTCGTCGATCGGTTTCGATCTGTCGGTCTATGACATGTTCGGCCCGCTGCTGGCAGGCGCAACGGTCGTAATGCTCTCGGAAGATACCGCGCGTGCGCCGGCGGCTTGGACCCGGATCATCACCGAATACGGCATCACCGTCTGGAATTCGGCGCCGGCGCTGGCGGTGCTGCTCGGGGAGGAAGGTGCGGCGCTGCCGTCGCTGCGCACGGTTCTTCTCAGCGGGGACTGGATCCCCCTCCGACTGCACGAGCGAATGCTGCGGGTGACCCCCGGCGTGGACGTGATCGGGCTGGGCGGTGCGACCGAGGGCGCGATCTGGTCCATCGCACACCGCATCACGGTCGCCGATCGCGCCGGTCGGTCCGTTCCCTACGGGAGACCGCTTGCTGGACAGAACATCCTGGTGCTCGACGAGCAGCGCCGAATTTGCCCCGATTGGCAGATCGGCGAGCTCTACATCACCGGCGCTGGCGTCGCGGACGGCTACTTGAACGACCCGGACAAGACCTCCGCCGCATTCAGCGACGATCCGGAATTCGGCTGGATGTATCGCACCGGTGACCGAGGACGCCGGAGCCCCGACGGTGTCATCGAGTTTCTCGGCCGAATCGATACCCAGGTAAAGCTCAACGGCTACCGCGTGGAGTTGGGTGAGATCGAATCATTGCTGGAAGGAATGGAATTCGTCCTTCGCAGCGCGGCCTGCGTCACCGATGACCGTCTCGTCGGCCATGTTGTCCTCGCCCCCGGCGCCCCGGCCGATTGGCAGGCACAGGCGATCGCGCTGCTACGAAACAACCTGCCGCAGTACATGGTTCCGCGCACACTCGGCGCCGTCGACGAGATCCCGCTGACCAGCAACGGCAAGGTCGACCACCAACGGCTGCGCGCCGCCGCGCCCGCGGACGAGAAGCGAGATCCCGCACCTGAAACGGGTGGCCTGCACTGGCAGCAGGTCGCGGCCTGCTGGACCGACATACTCGGCACTGCCCCCGGGACGGATGATTTCTTCCGAGCGGGCGGCGGGTCTCTCGACGCGATTCGGCTGCTATCGCTGTGCCGCAACAGATTCGGCTACGAGGTCACCTTGGGGGGATTCCTGTCGAACCCGACCGCGGCGGGTTTGGCCGAGCTCTGCGCCACTGCCCGCTCGGCGGTGCAGTCCGCGGTCTGGAGCTTCAACCCGCGATCGGCTCCGGATCCCCGGGGACGAGTGATCTTCTTTCCCCCGGTCGGTGGCGGTGTTTCCGCGTATTCCGAACTGATTCGTGCACTGCCCGCCGATCTCGATGTCCACGTGGTCGGCTTCGATCACCCGCTGACCGCGCCTGCCCGCCCAACGCTGGCCGATCTCGCGGTCGCCTGTCACGCCCGGATACCCGGCACCACGGCGGATTCCCATCCGCCCTGCGTCTTCGTCGGCTGGTCCTTCGGTGGGGCGCTCGCCATCGAAGCCGCACGTTCGGCCCCGGTCCGGCCCGCACGGGTCATCGTGATCGACACACCGGTCTCGGCGCAGGCGAGACGCTGCGATGACGGCGAGCCGGCTTTGCTCGCCGGATTCGTGCACGACTTGCGCCGTGCGGGCGGGGTGGCGGTCTCGGTCGCCGAGGTGCACGCCGATCCGGCGCTGCGCGCCCGCTTCGAGGTATACCGGCAGAACATGCTCGCCCTGCGCGAGTGGAAGCCGGCACGAGTGACGATGCCGGTCACCGAATGCCGCGCAGAGCAAGATCCGGCTGAACCCGATTCGACTGCATGGCAGGAACTTTCACCCTCCGTGCGGCGCATCACCTTGGACGGTGATCACTTCGACGTGTTCGCCGCTGACAACAACACACACCGGGTACAGACAGAGATCGAAGGTGGATTCCAATGAACGAGGCAACGGTGCGCGCCGCGATTGCCGAGGAGCTGAACGCCCGCGGCTATCGATTGGGCGCAGACGAGCACGCCGCAGATCTCATCGGTGCCGGAGTCAACTCGGTGAACCTGGTACGCGTATTGACCGCACTGGAGGAACGATTCGACATCGAGTTCGAGGCATCGGGCTTCTTCCGGGAACCGGTGACCATCGCCCGCCTGGCCCGGACCATCCTGGCCGGTGGCGGAAAGCGGGCGGACGGGTGAAAACCTCACGGCTCGAGGAGGACTCGGACATCGTACGCGGCGCGAGCGCCGTCGCCGCCCTGGCGGCAACCCGTGCGGAGCATGCCGAGAACGCCCGCACGCTCGACCGTGAGGTCATCAACGCCTTGGTCGCGGCCGGTTTCACACGTCATTTCGTGCCGACGCGCTTCGGTGGGGCCGGCGGAAGCCTCTCGGAGCTGATGCACGCCGCGGTAACCGTCGGCAGTCGCTGTCCGGCGACGGCCTGGTGCGCGGTGCTGGCGGGGCTGATGGCTCGCGTCGCTCTCGCCTTGCCGGCCGAGGGGCAGACACTGCTGTGGTCCGCCGGACCGGACGTTTTCATTGCCGGCGGTATCAGCCCGCACGGCACCGCGACGGCAACCGACGAAGGATGGCTGCTGTCGGGTGTCTGGCCGATGGTCTCGGCCGCGGAGCATTCGGACTGGGTGCTCCTGGCGGCCGAGGTTCGGTCCGCCGACGGCCGCGCCGACCGCGTTTGTGTGGTTCCACGCTCGGCGGTCCACGTCGAGCGATCCTGGGACAGCGTGGGAATGGCGGCCACCGGCAGCCACACCGTGATCGCGGAAGAGATCCTCGTGCCCGTAGCGATGACCTTTCCGTTCGCCCGCCTCGGCGAGATCGACGAACCACCGATCGGTCCCGACGGCCGGACCGTGCCGCTGCTGGCGGTCAACGGCCTCATCTTCACCCTGCCGATGATGGGCGCCGCATACGGTGCGTTGCGCGAATGGCGCCACAGCAACCGTGCCAAACTCGTCGATCGGGCCACCGAGCCGGCGGCGGCGCGCATTCTCGAGACCTTCGCCCGCGCCGCCAGCGAAATAGACGCAGCCGCACTGATTCTCGACCGCGTTGCGCGTGCGGCGGACGACCAGTCCGCCGTGCTCGGACGAGCGGAAGTTGCTCGCAACCAACGCGATTGCGCCTTCGCATCCGACCTTCTGCTCGATGCGGTCGACCGGCTGTTCCGTGTCGGCGGGACGAGTGGTCGCTCCACCGGTGGTGCGCTGCAGCGGTTCTGGCGCGACATCCATACGGCCGGTGGCCACGCCGCCCTGCGTTTCGACACCGCCGCCGCGGCCTTCGCGGCACTGACCATCGACCAGTGAGGGGACAATCCGTGGAAACCATCACCGACATGCGCCTGCTGGCCGAAGCAGCCCGGTGCGCCCGTGGACCGTCCGAACCGTATGTGGAGCTTCTGCGGCGCTACGGCTTCGTGGTGCTGGAGCCGGGCGGGGGATCGACGTTCTCACTGGAGGACATCATGTCCCCCCTCGGCGATTCGACTGCTTACGGCTACGGCACACAGCTGATCCAGGAACAACGCGCGGGCACCGCCAACTCCCAGTTCCGGACCGGCGCGATACCGATGCATGTGGACGCGTTCCTCAACGCCAACAGCGTTCGGTTCATCGGACTCGAATGCCTGGAGGCTCCCACCGAGGGCGGGGAGACTCTGATCGCGAGCAGCGCAGCCTTTTTCGCCCATGCGCCTGGTGAGCTGGTGGACACTTTGCGCGGCATCGAGATCGAATACTGGTCGAACGTCTCCGGTTCCGGATTCTATCTGGAACGCCCGGAGCGGACACTGATCAAGGCCCCGGTCCAGGTCGACCCGGTCACCGGCGGTGACGCGCTGTGCCTGGGCGTGGACCACCCCGCCGATCCCACCCGGAACTTCGGGGCCGCGGTGGTCGGATACGACGGCGAGCAGCACGCGGCGCTCATGTCCGAGCTCGCCGAGGTCCTCGCGCGCCCACAGATCATGTACGCCCACCGATGGCGGGAAGGACAGGTGCTGATCATGGACAACCTGCGCGTCGTGCACGCCCGCGCCGACTATCCCGCCGATTCGCCTCGGAAGCTGCTGCGAATCTCCGTGTCTTGACGTTCGGCCGACACTTGCCCTGTCCCGTAGCACCTTCGGAGTGACCCTTGTCCAATACTGCCGCGTCGCCGGAACATTCGATTGATCAGCATCCTCGAACCGATCGGACCGGTGTCGTCCTGGCCGCACTGCTGGCTTGCCAGCTGATGATCATCCTCGATGTCACCGTGATGAACGTCGCGTTGCCGCGGATACGGTCGGATCTTCATTTCAGCGCCACCGGGCTGTCCTGGGTGATGGACGCCTACACCCTGGTCTTCGGCGGTTTGCTGTTGCTCGGTGGCCGCGCCGGGGACCTGTTCGGTCGCCGCCGGATATTCATGGCGGGCATCGCCGTGTTCACCCTGGCTTCGCTGCTGGGCGGACTGGCTCCGATGGCTGGATGGCTGATTGCCGCCCGTGTGGCTCAAGGCATCGGCGCGGCCATGGCCGGACCCAACGCACTGGCATTGCTGACCGCGCTCTTCACCGATCCACAGGCCCGCATGCGCGCACTGGCTCTCTATTCGGGCATGGCCGGAGCCGGTTTCGCCATCGGCCTACTGGTGGGCGGCCTCCTCACTCAGTGGCTGACGTGGCGATCGGTGCTGTTCATCAATGTGCCGCTCGGCACCGGTGCCTTGGTGGCTCTGCGCTGGTTGCCCCGGATACCGCGGCAGCCCGGCCGATTGGACATCCCCGGGGCGATCACGGCGACCGCCGGGGTGGCGGCGGTGGTCTACGGCTTCATCCGCGCTGCCGCACAAGGTTGGGATGATGGGATCACCCTGACCGCCCTGATCGGCGGTGCGGTCGTGGTCATCGCCTTCCTCTTCGTCGAGCGCCGCGCCGACCAGCCCCTGTTGCCGCTGGCACTGTTCGCCGACCGCAACCGCGCCGCCGCCTACATGAATGTGTTCGTCGGCTACATGGGCAGCATGTCGATGTTCTTCTTCCTCACCCTCTACATGCAGGACGTGCGTGGAATGGGTCCGCTGGCAACGGGTTTGGCCTTTCTGCCGACCGCCGTGCTGATGTTCGCCCTGATCCGGGTGATACCCCGCGCCCTGCAGCGGTTCGGGCCACGGGCGGTGACGATGGCCGGCTCTCTCTTCCTGGTGGCCGGGCTCGCGCTGCCCACCCAATTATCCACTGATACACCGTATTTCCCGACGATATTCGCGGTGGCAGCGCTCATGGGCTGTGGCACCGGACTGGCTCTGATGCCCCTGAGCGTGATCATCATGGCGAATGTGCCGCCACAGCTGGCCGGGATGGCGGGCGGGACCTTGCAGACGCTGCAGCAGACGGGCTCGGCTGTGGGGCTGGCGGCACTGGTGACCGTGTTCGGGGCGGCCGGCCGGAACGCGTCCGGTTCACCGGAGCGGATGCTCGTCCACGGCATTACCGCGGCGTTCGCCGTCGCGGCGGTCATGGGCGCACTCACTTTGCTCGGAACGCTGGCATTCCGGCGTCCGGAAAACACCGCAGAGACGGGAGTGAACTGATAGGGATGGATAATGTCGACTGTCGAATCCCAGTGAAGTTGGACAACTCGGTCCTAGGGGAGAGTTTTGTCGCGCAGATCGACAGAATGGTCACCAGTGCGCCCGTGTGGATATCAACCAAACTATTGATGAACGCCGATTCGCCTCGAACGGCGGGCGAAGACTCGGCGCATATCGCCGCACTGGCGGAACTGGATACAAAATTGCCGCCAATTATCGTGCATCGAGCCTCGATGCGCGTGATAGATGGAATGCATCGGTTGCGGGCAACCGAGAGTCGCGGTGCAGCCGAGATTCAGGTGATTTTCTTCGAAGGTACCGAGTCGGAGGCCTTCGCCGTCGCGGTTCGCGCGAATGTCGGACACGGATTGCCGCTATCTACCAGTGATCGCCGGATCGCCGCCAAACGTCTTCTGGAGATGCATCCCAATTGGTCGGATCGCATCCTCGCGGAACTGACCGGGCTATCGTACAAGACGATTGCTGCCATTCGGCGGACGGCGATAGTGCCGATGCCGGGCGGTGATACTCGCATCGGCCGGGACGGGAAGGCCCGTCCGGTCAGCAGTGCGGCCGGCCGACTGCACGCGAGTCGATTGATAGCAGCGAAGCCGGATGCCTCGTTGCGCGAGATCGCGAGAGAAGCCGGAATATCCCCGGCCACAGTTCGTGATGTTCGCTCGCGCATGGATCGGGGAGAGGACCCGGTGCCGAACCGCGCCCGGCCTGTACCGAAGAGTGTTCACCTGTCCCTCGAGCGCTATCAGATGCTCGACGAGACGTTACGGGCGTTACAGCGTGATCCCTCGCTGCGCCTGACCGAATCAGGTAGAGCATTCCTCCGATTGCTCGGCGCGCAGCGGCTGGACCAGCGGGAATGGGAGAGATTGTATTCGAGCGTGCCTCCGCATTGTTCGGAACTGGTATCCAGGTTCGCCCGCGAGCTTGCCTTGTGCTGGTCCGGATTGGCGGAGGCGCTATCGGTGCCCAAACACAAAACCCTAGGACCGAAATGACCGAACAAACCCTCCTGCGCTTGACCGCGGACTTCTATCAAAATCCGCATGCCACCTACCGGGAACTGGTAAAGAGTGGGCCGGTGCATCGGGTGGAACTGCCCAACGGTCTTCGAGCATGGTTGGTGACCAGCTACGAATTGGCCAAGCAGGTGCTCACCGACCCCACGGTCAGCAAGGACCTCTACGGCCCGGCAGGCGCGACGGCTCAGGGCAGCGCGAACATTCCGCTCCGTCTGGACCCGCCCATCAATGACAATCTGGTCTACTCCGACCCGCCCCGGCACACCCGGTTGCGTAAGATCGCAGCTAAAGCATTGTCCGGAAACGCGATTCGCGACTTCACGCCGCGAATCGCCGAGATTGCCCGCACGCTGCTTCGCCTTACTGCCGGGCAGAGCGATATCGATTTGCTCGGTTCCTACGCCTACCCCTACACCGTGACCGTAATATGCGAGCTGATCGGAATAGACGCGGCGGATCGCACCTTGTTCCAGAGTTGGTTGCAGACACAGATCTCTGCGGCCGATACGGCCGACAAGTACGCTGCGGCCGCAAATTTCGAGAATTATGTGCACGGACTCATGGAAAGGCGTGACGGGCAGGGCGCCACCGATTTCCTTTCCGAGCTGATGGCTCCGGACGAGCAAGGCGACCGACTCGACAAGCGTGAGCTGGTGGCCATGATCAACGCCATTCTGCTGGGCGGGCAGGAAACGACCGCCGCGCTGATCGGAAATACCGTCTTGACACTATTGCTCCGCCCGGATCTAATGGAGGAGCTGCGGGCGAATCCGGATATCGTTCCGGAATTCATCGAAGAGCAATTGCGGTTCGAAAGTTCCGGCAATATCTCACCGCCGCGCTTCACCACGGCTCCGCTCCGGCTCGGCGGCACAGTGATTCCCGCCGGGCAGGTCGTCGTGGTATCACTCGCCACCGCGAACCGGGATCCGGGCTATTTCGAGCGGCCGACGGAAATGGATCCACATCGGCTGGACAATCGGCATCTCGCCTTCGGATACGGGATTCATCGTTGCGTCGGGGCCGCCCTCGCGCGATCCGAAGCGAAAATCGCCTTGTCGGAGCTACTGTCCCATTTCTCGGACATCTCGCTCGCCGTGGAGCCGACGGAGTTGCGGTGGCAGTCGAGCTCCATAACCCGGGGCCTGACGTCGCTTCCGGTCCGGGTTCGTTGCGCCGTTCATTGATTCGACGTAAGGGCAATATGCAATGCAACTGACTGATGAACAGATCGATCGGTACGAGCAGGACGGTTACCTGGTCCTGGAGTCGGTATTCGATACGGGTGAGCGGGATGCGCTTCTCGCGGCTCTGGCCCGTGATTCCGAAACCGACGGCCCGCACCGGATTGTGGAGGATACCGGGGAACTGTCCGCGCTGTACGCATCGTATCGGCGTGAAGCGGAGTTCGCGGATTTCATTCGAACACCGCGAGTGCTGCACCCGGCCCAGACGCTCCTAGCCGGAGACGTCTACCTGTACCAATTCAAGATCAATGTCAAACCGGCGTTCGGCAAGGTCAGGGTGTCTTGGCATCAGGACTACGCGGCGTGGAAGATCGCCGACGAACTGCCCGATCCGCACCTGGTCAACGTCGCCTTGCTGCTGGACGAGGCTACGGAGTTCAATGGCCCGCTGATCTTCGTCCCGGGCTCGCACCGGCGTGGCAATCTGCGTGGCACCCGCGATGATTCGCCCGTGTCCGAAATGCACCTCGACCCGGAGGACATCGCGCTGCGGCCAGGGCACATCGCATCGCTCGTCGACGAATGCGGAATGCGCAGCGTGCGGGCGCCGGCGGGCTCGCTGGTGCTGTTCTCTCCGGAAGTCGTCCACGGGTCGGCGCCCAATATGTCGCCGACGCCGCGCCGTCTGCTGATCGCGACCTTCAACCGATGTTCGAACCTGCCACGTACGGCCCAACCACGTCCGGCGTATCTCGTGAACGACGAGCCGGCACCTCTGAGGTCGCCGGAGGCGAACTTCGAGCACGCCCCGCTCGTCTTGGACGGTGCCCGGTGAAAGCCCGCGCGGTCGTCCTCGAAGAATTCGGGATGCAACCGACCTTGCGCGAATTCGACTGCCCCGTACCAGATCCCGGCCAACTCGTGATCGACTGCGGTTACGGCGGCGTCTGTGGCACCGACCTGCATCTGCAGCAGGGCCATCTCGCGATACCCACGCCGCTCGTACTCGGGCACGAAGGACTGGGAACAATCGCCGAACTCGGGGCGGGAGGGCACGTGGACGCGCTCGGGGCCCCGTTGACCGTCGGCGATCGCGTCATGTGGGCGTCGTCCATCTCCTGTGGCACCTGCGAACCGTGCCTCCGCTATCGCGAGCCGACACTGTGCGAACGTCGTCGGACCTACGGCGTCAACCGGCCTGTCTCAGAGGTGGTTCCACTGGCCGGCGCCTGGGCCGACCGTATTGTCTTGCATCCGGGCACGACCGTCGTGAAGGTTCCGGCAGGCATCGACGATCTGGCCGCCATGTCCTTCGCCTGCGCGGGACCCACCATGGTGCACGCGCTGTTCGAGCGGCGGCCGGTGCGGGTGGGCGAGACGGTCGTCGTCCAGGGCAGTGGACCGGTCGGGCTCGCCGCCGCCGCCCTGGCCCAGCTGTCGGGGGCGGCGCTCGTGGTGCTGGCCGGTGGGCCGAGTACGCGCCTGGAGCAGGCGAAACGCAGTGGAATCGGAGACCTTCACGTGAACGTCGTCGATCGGGACGCCGAGTCCGGTCTGCGGGATGTGCGTGATCTTCTGCCTGCCGGAGGTGCCGACCTGGTGATCGAGTGCACCGGTGTCCCGGCCGCGATCCAGCAAGGTATCGGATTGGCCCGGCGCGGTGGCTCGTATCTGATTGTCGGGCAATATACCGACGCCGGAACCACGGTGATCAACCCCCATCACATCGTTCGCCAACAGCTCGATGTGATCGGTTCATGGGCCTTCTCCGGCGCGCATCTGCTCGAATACGTCCGTTTGCTGCCTGCCCTGGCGACCCGATTCGACTTGGCCGGACTCGTCACCTCCTTCCCGCTCGCGCAATATCCCGATGCCATGGCCGCGGTCCGCGAGGGACGTGTGATCAAGGCGGTACTCGCGGCCGACTCCATGACCAAGTGACTGTGCCGAATTACTGGAGAAGGACCGTATGTTCACCAGACTCGACCATGTAGGAATCGCGTGCGCGGATCTCGAGCAATCGATTCTCTTCTATCGGAATACGTTGGGGCTCGAGGTTTTCCACCAGGAGCGGAACGAAGAGCAAGGCGTCGTCGAGGCCATGCTGCGCCTCAACGGCACCGACGACGGACAGTCGAGCTATATCCAGTTGCTCGCGCCGACTCGCCTGGATTCCCCGGTAGGGAAGTTTCTGCGCAGCCACGGTCCGGGACTTCACCATCTTGCCCTCGGTTGCCCGGACGTCGACGCCGTGTCGGCGGCCGTGGGGGACAAGCGCATGAACGTTCTGTTCCGGCCGCCGCGCCCAGCATCGATGGGATCACGCGCCACTTTTCTGCATCCACATGAATGCGGCGGCGTATTGATCGAAATAGTGACTGCCGCCGGGTGATTGCCCGGCACGAAAGAGGATGACAATGGACGAACTATCCGAGGCCGTGGTGTCCGGGGCCGCCCCCGAAGTCCTCGAGCGCACCCCGATTCCCGACGAATACACCGCGGCCCACGTACGTGTGGAAGACATCGACATGTTCTCGGGAGTCGAGGACAAGGATGTGCGCAAATCGATCCGGGTCGGTGCGGTTCCGATGCCCGAACTCGCCCCTGACGAAGTGCTTATCGCCGTCATGGCCTCCGCCATGAACTACAACACCGTGTGGTCGGCCATCTTCGAGCCGCTACCGACCTTCAACTTCCTGCGCCAATACGGCAACCAGGGTGGTTGGGCCACCCGGCACGACCAGCCCTATCACGTGCTCGGATCCGACGCTTCCGGTGTCATCGTCCGAGTTGGAGCGGGTGTGCGGAACTGGAAGGTGGGCGATCCTGTGGTCGTCGCCACCGCGCACGTCGACGATCAGGAACCACTCACCCATCACGACGGCATGATGGGTGCGGAGCAGCGAGCCTGGGGATTCGAGACCAACTTCGGCGGGCTCGCGAACTATGCCGTCGCACGAGCCAGTCAGCTGCTGCCGAAGGCCGCCCATCTGAGCTGGGAGGAAGCGGCGTGCAATCCGCTGTGTGCCGGCACCGCCTACCGGATGCTGATCGGCCAACATGGCGCGAACATGCGACAGGGCGATGTTGTCCTGATCTGGGGCGCGACAGGTGGTCTCGGCGGGTACGCGGTGCAATTCGTGAAGAACGGCGGCGGTATCCCGGTCGGTGTCGTGAGTTCCGATGAAAAGGCCGAGGCCGCACGGAAACTCGGTTGTGAAGTGGTGATCGACCGCCGTGAAATCGGTGAGATCTCCGCTGATCCGGCGGTCACCGTCCAGGCCGGGCGGCGCCTGGGCAAGCTGATCCGGCAGGAGGTCGGCGAGGACCCTCAGATCGTCTTCGAACACGTCGGCCGCGACACCTTCGGTATCTCCGTCTTCGTGGCCGCCCGCGGCGGAACCGTGGTGACCTGCGGATCGAGCACTGGATACGCACACAATTTCGACAACCGCTACCTGTGGATGCGAATGAAACGGATCATCGGCAGCCACGGCGCCAACCTGTATGAACAGTGGCAGGTGAATCGCCTCCTGCAGCGTGGCCGGATCGCGCCAATGCTGTCCGCGGTCTATGGACTCGACCAGGTCGGCGAGGCCGCGCGCGCCATTCAGAGCAATACGCATATCGGCAAGGTGGGCGTGCTGTGTCAAGCACCGCGGGCCGGCCTCGGCGTCACCGACCAGGGGCTGCGGGCTCGACTCGGCGAGGATCGGGTCGCCCCGCTGCGGGCGCGGTAGCCGCGGATGGGCCATTACAAGAGCAACGTCCGTGATCTCGAGTTCGTGTTGTTCGAGGTACTCGACGTGGGCGCGGTACTCGGGTCCAATGGCTCGCACGATCTCGACACCGCGACCATGCGGGAGATGATCGCCGAGGTGCGGAGGCTGGCCGAAGGCCCGCTGGGCGAATCGTTCGCCGACGCCGACCGTAACCCGCCGGTCTTCCATCCGGACACGCACTCGGTGACACTGCCGGAATCGTTCCAGCGATCCTGCCATGCGCTGCTGGCAGGCGGCTGGGAAAGACTGGGCCTGGCAACCGAATTGGGCGGTACTCCGGTTCCGGCGGTGCTTCGGTGGGCACTGTCGGAGCTGATCCTGGGCGCCCAACCGGCCGCCTACTTCTATGTCATGGCCGGTGCGCAGTTCGCCGACATCCTCTTCGACATCGGTACACCGCGGCAGCGGGACTGGGCGCGTTTCGCCGTCGAGCGTGGCTGGGGCGCGACCATGGTGCTTACCGAACCGGACGCCGGGTCCGATGTGGGTGCCGGCCGCACCAATGCCGTTGCGCAGCAGGATGGTTCCTGGCATCTCGAGGGCGTCAAGCGGTTCATCACCTCGGGAGATTCCGGCGACCTGTTCGAGAACATCATGCATCTGGTGCTCGCTCGGTCCGAGGGCGCCGGCCCGGGCACGAAAGAGCTCTCGCTGTTCTTCGTGCCGAAATATCTCTTCGATCCGGATACCGGTGAACCGCTGACGCGGAACGGGGTATTCGTGACGCAGGTCGAACGCAAGATGGGATTGAAGGTCTCGGCTACTTGCGAATTGACCTTCGGGGCTCATGGAGTTCCCGCCAAAGGTTGGCTGGTCGGCGAGGTTCATGACGGCATCGCGCAGATGTTCCGAGTGATCGAGATGGCGCGAATGATGGTGGGCACGAAGGCCGCCGCCACCTTGTCCTCCGGCTACTTGAACGCGCTCGACTACGCGAGAGCGCGAATTCAAGGACCCGACATGTCGTGCATGGCCGACCCGACCGCGGCGCGTGTACCGATCATCGCGCATCCCGAAGTGCGTCGCTCGCTGGCCATGCAGAAGGCGTACGCGGAGGGTCTTCGAGCCCTCTATCTGTTCACCGCCGCGCACCGAGATTCCGCAGTGGCACAGCATATTTCCGGCGTCGACGCGGCCCTTGCAACGCGCGTCAACGACCTGCTGCTGCCGATCGTCAAGGGTGTCGGCTCGGAGCGGGCCTACCAGTACCTGACCGACTCGCTGCAGACCTTCGGTGGCTCCGGCTTCCTGCAGGACTACCCGATCGAGCAGTACATCCGCGACGCCAAGATCGACTCGCTGTACGAGGGCACCACCGCCATCCAGGCGCA